>DATEKT010000216.1:0-46407 GCA_035277305.1 Steroidobacteraceae bacterium
CGGTCCGCGAAGCCACTCCGGGAAATCTGATCCGCGCAGCCGCCTCCCCGAGATTCAACCTGCGATGCTGCACCAGCTGATTCAACCGCTTCGCGATCGCCGACACCTGATCGGCGAGCAAGCCGCCACCGAGATCGCGAAGAAGCCGCTGCATCACCGCGAGCGATTGGAGCTCCGCCGGCGAGAACCACAACCCGGGCAGCTCGTACGTCTCCTCGACCGAGGTCCGCTTGTACATGAACCCGCCGCGCTCGCGATCGAACTCGATCGGCGCATTGAGGTGATCCTTCATCGTCGCGATGATCCGGAACAGCGTCGGCCGCGAGCATTCCAGCCGCGCCATCAGGCTGTCCGCGTCGATCGGCGTGCGCCGGTTCGCGAGAATCGAGTGGAGCTGGAAGATGCGGTCGAACTTGTCCAATGGCCTGCAGTTTACACGCGATGGCTTCACTTGCCGTGTCCTGGCCGCGTACGATGCGCGGGCCATGAAACTCAGCCGCGCGGAAAAGCAGGCGCTGTTCCTGTCCGTAAAGACGTCGTCGGCCGTCGAGGGATCCGGCACCCCGAAGACCACGGATGATCTGGTCCGCTATTGGACGAAGCGCGTTGTGGCTCAAAAGGATGCGCAATGCCGCTCGTCGGGCGGCGCGCAAGCGCGCATCGTCGCGGCCGCGCTAGGCTCCGGATACAATCTCCTGCCGTCCGCACATCCTCCCGGTGACTCCGTGCCCGATCAAAAAATCGAATCCCCGAACGAGAAAGACATCGAGAACATCGCCATGGGCGTCGTGCACGCCGGGCAGGTGATCGAGCAGGCGCTCGGCGAGGACCTCGACGGCTCGCTCAAGGACCTCTCGCTCATCCAGCGAGTGCTGGACCAGGGCGTGGTGGAACCCGAGGCGACGTACACGTTGCAGGCCCTCGGCCTCGCGTTCGGCCGCGCGTTCCTCAACGAATTTCCGGACTACGACTGGTGGATGGTCGAGGACGAGCACGGCCGCGATCCCGCGATCCGCTACAAGGAGACGAGCCTGCTCGTATTCCCGATGACCATGATCTCGAAGCGCGTCGAGGACGGCGAGCCGTTCGACGTGGGCGAGCTCTTCGACGGCCTGGCGAAGCAGCTCGACGAGCTGATCGAGGAAGGTGTCGGCGACACCTGATCGCGTCTAGGCGTCGCGCTTCTCCCACTCGCTGCTGAGCATCGCGAACGTTTGCAGGTCGTGCCACGTCTCGCGCACGTAGAACGCCTTGAGCGCGCAGCCCTCGTAGCGGAAGCCGAGCTTTTTCAGCACTCGCTCCGACGCGGTGTTCCCAACAAACACGTGCGCCCACAACCGATGCGCGCGTAGCTCCCCGAAGCCGAACTTGATGAGCGCGGTGGCCGCCTCGCACGCCAATCCCTGCCCCCACCAATCCTTGTGCAGCACGTAACCGAAACCGTACTGCGGCCCGTTCGTGTCGCTGCGCATGAGTCCGCAGCTGCCGATCAGCTTGTTCGCTTGTTTGTGGACGAGCCCGAAGTTGTAGTTGCTGCGATCTGCTTGCAGCGACTCGCCGACATGGCGTTCCAGGAACTCCTTCGTCTGCTCGACCGTGTTCGGCCCGAACGCCGTGTAGCGCGTCACCTCCGGGTCGCTCGCGTAGGCGTGGACGGCGTCGAAGTCGTCGAGCGTCAAGGCGCGAAAGGCAAGGCGGGCAGTGTCGATTGCAGGATTCATGACGTTCTGAGCTTAAACGACTGCATGTCCGCCGGCATTTGAAGCAGATACATAACGAAAGGAGCCGGCAGTGCGATTCCTCATCTGCGGCGCAATGGCCCTGCTCTTCCCGGTGCTCTGCCTTGCCGATCCCGCGCCGATCGACGGCTACTGGAGCGGTTCGGCCGAGCGCGACGACATCAGGCACGAGATCGCGGTCAAGCTGACTTCCCGCGAAGGCAAGGTGACCGGCACTTTCGATTGGCCGTCAATGGGCTACGTCCGCACGGACCTGCTCGGCGTCAAGATCGATGGTCGCGACATTCGCATGAGCATCCCGCTGCCGCTCGGATCGATCAAGCTCGTCGGCGAGGTCGATGGCGAACGGATCCACGGTACGCTCGATCCGATCGGCCTCGTGAAAGGTGAATGGCAGAGCTTGGGCGCCGGCGGCAGCTTCGAGGTGCGGCGCGGGCGCGAGCCTTCGCCACCCTACAAAACAGAGGAAGTGCGATTCGCGAACGGCAACGTGGCTCTAACGGGCACGCTGTTTCTGCCATCGAGCGGCGTCAAGCATCCCGCAATCGTGTTCGTCGCCGGATCGGGCGACGCGACCCGCGGCGAAGGCTCCTTCCTGGCCGATCGTCTCGCTCGCTCCGGCATTGCCGCGCTCGTGTACGACAAGCGCGGCACGGGACAATCGACCGGCGACTGGCATCAGGGCGGATTCGAGGAACTCGCGGATGACGCGATCACGGCGCTACGCACATTGCAGAGTCGCAGTGACATTGAGATCAATCGGACTGGGTTCGTGTGCCAGAGCCAGGGCTGTTGGGTCACGCCCATTGCGCTCAGTCGAAGAGCGCCCGCGCACTTCGTCATTGCCCAATCCGCCCCCGCCGTCTCCGTCGCCGCGGAAGACCTCGACTACTACCGCGTGACGTTGCGCTCGCAGGGCTACGGCGAACCGGAGATCGCAGAAGCCTTCGAGCTCATCACCACCGATCAGCACGTGAGCCTCGGCAAGGCGTCCTGGACCGAGCTGCAACACACGATCGCTCGTTTCCGCGAGCGCCCCTGGTTCAAATCACTCGGGTACGAGCCCTCGCCGCCGACGGCGCCGATCCGTACGTTCGATCGGCACATCCTCGCCTACGATCCCGCGGCAGACTTCGACGCTATCCGAATCCCGTCGCTCTGGATCTATGGTGAGGCCGACACGATCATCCCTGTCCGCGACTCGCTCGCCGTCGTCCGCAAGGCGCATTCTCAACCTTCACCGCAAGTAATCGTGTTGCCGAGGGCCGGCCACAGCTTCACCGTGAGCGATACAGCAATTCCGCAGCTTGCGCAGGGCTATCCGGATGTCGTGATCCATTGGATCCGCGACCGCTAGTTGCGGGATCGCTCTCGCTTGTGATCGTACGGTTCGTCCCATTCGAGCTTTCCCATCAACTCCAGGATCCGCTTGGGCGTCCGGCGAGCGACGAACTCCTCGAGCGCACAGGTCAGGACGGCGGACGCATCGGACTCGCCGCTCACTTCCATCGCCTGCTTGAGGAGGGAGCGATCGACACAGGGATTGTCATTCATGGCGTAACTTACTGGTTTGTGATTGCTGGCAATGCATCGACCTTAGCCTCAACGACGCGACCTGCGTCGATCAGATCTTTGATCAACCGCTCGTCGACGTTCAGATCACCTTCGTATTCACCGAGGTTGCGGACGTCATGGCATTTCGCGAGCACGCGCCACACTTCTGAACCCAGTCCGAGTGTGTGCGGCAACACCTGAAACACGATATAGCGGTGATTCGAGCGAAAGCCATGCCACCGAAGTGCGGCGAGGCAGAGCGCGTGCGCGGCGTTATACGCAAGGTCGAAGCGACTCTCCAACGCTAACGCGCTGTTCGTCGCATCGCCCAACCGCGACTTCGCTGCGCGCACGAGACCCGCGAACTCCCGCGCGTCCGGCACCTCCGGCTTCAGCGGCTTACTCGGCCCGCACAGATTCTCCAGCGCCGAGGGCATCCTTGCCTCCGATCAGCCACACCTTGGCCTGCGACAGCGTGCGAGTCACGAACGCACTATCCGCCTTCACACGCTTCGAAAGCTCCTTACGCGAAAGGATGGTCGGATTGACTGGCCTGCCCAGCCTCACACCGACGTCCTCGAGTGCCGGGTACACATCGGCGTAGCTCAGATCGTCGCTGATCAACATGACGTCGACATCGCTGCTTGCAGTGTCTCGACCCTTCGCCACCGAACCGTAGACGAAGGCGGCTTCGATCTGCGACTCGAATGGTTTGAGCGCCTCGCGCAATGGATCTGCGAGTCCCATCGTCTTCTGCACGATCCCGCACAACTCCGCGAACAGCGGTGCCGTGCTGTTCGCTTGATAGTGACGCTGGTTTCCAACGGCCCGAACAGTAACCAACCCACTCTGCTCCAGCCGCGTCAGCTCACGCTGGACAGCGCCTGATCCGATCCCCGCGAGCGCGATCAGCTCATTGGCGTAGTAGCTGCGACTTGGCTGGCCGAAAAGCAGGCCCAGAACGCGCTGCTGTGTGCCGGAGAACAAGGCGTCCGCCATCGTTAGCGGCTGCGGCTTGCCGGCGGGCTTCTTGCGTATACCCATAATGGGTACGACTATACCCAATTTGGGCATGACGATGCGCGGCTTGCTCATGAGCGAAGCATGCAGAGTCAGCTGACAGCCGTGGACCTGAGTTTTGCCGCAGAATGCCCACCTTTTCGCGCGGCCGCGTCCAAATCGCCCGAAGTCACGCGTCTCTAGGACAGGCGACGCATGGTGCCCGCCCACGACCTGACGGAGAAACTTCAATGCAATACCTCTTACTGCTGTTTGCCAACGAATCGGGGTGGGGCCAGCTGACGCCGGAGCAGCAGAAGCAAGGGGAGGCCGCATACATGGCCTACGGTGAAGCCCTGCGCAAGGCTGGCGTGTTCGTCGGCTCGAATCGCCTGAAGCCGGTCGCGAATGCCACCACCGTGCGCATCGCCAACGGCAAGACGCAGGTGCTCGACGGTCCGTACGCGGAAACGAAAGAACAGTGCGGCGGCTATTACCTGATCGACGCACCCGATCTCGACTCCGCCCTCTCCTGGGCCGCGCGCTGCCCCGGCGCCTCTCACGGGATCATCGAAGTGCGTCCCGTGTGGCAGATGCCGGGACAGAGCTGACGGAGACGACGATGCAATACCTGTTGATGCTTCATACCAAGGAATCCGACTGGGCCAACCTGACTGCCGAGCAGCAGCAGGAACGCCGGGTGCCTTACATGGCCTACATGGAGGCACTCAAGAAAGCCGGCGCCTATCTCGGCTCGAATCGCCTGCACCCGACCGCGCAGGGCCGCACGGTGCGGATCGCGAACGGCAAGGCCCAGGTCCTCGACGGTCCGTATGCGGACACCAAAGAGCAGTGCGGCGGCTATGTTCTGATCGACGTCCCCGATCTGGACTCGGCGCTCTCGTGGGCTGCGCGGTGTCCGACGGCGAGTCACGGTGCGGTCGAAGTACGCCCTGTCTGGCAGATGAGCTGACGGACCCGCTCATGACTTCCGAAGGCGGCGCAGCACGCAAAACTGCAGACGCGGTCGCGCGTCGCAGTTACGGCAAGCTCGTCGCCTTCCTCGCCGCGCGAACGCGCGACGTCACGGCGGCCGAAGACGCGCTCGCAGAAGCCTTCGCTTCGGCCCTCGCCGACTGGCCCGTCAATGGCTGCCCGCGCAATCCCGAAGGCTGGCTGCTCACGGTCGCGCGGCGCAAGCTCATCGATGGCGTTCGCCGTCGCCAGACCGGCGAAGCAGTCGGTACGCAGCTGCAGATTCTTTCCGAAGGACTGGAGGACGCAGCCGCGCAAGCGGAGAAAGACATGGAGCTTCCCGACAAGCGCCTTGCGCTGCTGTTCGCGTGCGCGCATCCCGCGATCGAAGCCGGCATTCGCGCGCCGCTGATGCTGCAAGTCGTGCTGGGATTGGATGGCGAGCAGATCGCGTCGGCATTCCTCGTCTCGCCGGCGGCGATGCGCAAGCGTCTGTCGCGTGCGAAGGAGAAGATCCAGGAGGCCGGTATTCCGTTCTCGGTGCCCGAGCGCGAAGAGTTGCCGGAACGGCTCGATACCGTCCTCGCGGCGATCTACGCGGGCTTCGCGGAAGGCTGGACCGATCCGAGCGGCACGGACGCGATTCGTCGCGATCTCACGGAGGAAGCGATTTTTCTCGCGCGGCTCGTCGTTGAGCTGCTGCCGCAGGAAGCGGAAGGCCTCGGCCTGCTCGCGCTGATGCTGCATGCAGAAGCGCGGCGGCGCGCGCGACGCAATGCCGAGGGTGAGTACGTACCGCTCGCGGAGCAGGATTCGGGACTGTGGAATCCGCAGATGATCGAAGAGGCCGAGTCCCTGCTCGTGCGGGCAAGCGCGCTCGAAGCGATCGGTCGCTATCAGCTCGAGGCCGCGCTGCAATCGGCGCACGTGCATCGACGACTGACCGGTCGCAACAACTGGGCCGAAGTCGTGCAGCTCTACGACGCCCTGGTGTCGATCACCGATTCGCCTGTTGTTGCGATCAATCGAGCGCTGGCGATTGCCGAGGTAGAGGGGCCCGAGGCGGCGGTCCAGGCCCTGAAAGACATCGCGACAGATGCGCGCCTCGACCAGTATCAACCCTACTGGGCCGCACGCGCAGAGTTGCTGTCGAAGACGGGCGCCTTTGACGAAGCGCGCGAGGCGTACGACATGGCGATCGGTCTCGAGCACGAGCCGGCGGTGCGAACGTTTCTGCAGAAACGCCAGGCCGCGCTACCGACTCACTGAGCGGCAGCCTTCACGATCACCTGCCGCAGCCAGGTGTGAGCCGGATCCGCTGTCTGGCGGCCGTGCCAGTACAAGCTGTAATTCATCTTCGGCGACTCGAACGGGAACCGCAAAACGCGCACACCGGCCGCGTGACGCAAGTGATTCGCGACCCTCGAGTTCACCGTCGCGACCAGGTCCGTCTCCCCCGCCGCAAACACCGCCGTCATGAAGTGCGGGACTTCCATCGCAACTTTGCGTCGCTGCCCGCCGCGCTGGATCAGCAACTGATCGACGATGCCCACGCCACCCGGCGGGTAGTACACGACGACGTGCGATGCTGCGAGGAACTGCGCCGGCGACAGCGTCCGTTTGATCACCGGATGCTTCTCGCGCGCGACACACACGAGATTGTCGACGTACAACGGCGCAGCGACGATCACGCCGGTCGAATGATGCGGACTCTGCGGGAACGGCCCGATCGCCATGTCGAGCGCACCCGAGGCGAGCTCCGCCTGCGGCAGCTCGAACACACCGCTCACACGGCGGATCGCGAGATTGATACCCGGTGCTGACGAGCGAAGCTGCTTCAGCACCTTCGAGATCAGCGTCAGCTCCAGATCGTCGCTGGTCGCAATCCGCACCGTCACTGCAGCGGTCTCGGGCCGGAACGACGGCCGTCCTATTGCATGCCGCACCTTCTCCAGCGCCTCGCGAATCGGCGTATCGAGCTCGCGCGCCCGCAGCGTCGGCCGCATACTCTTGCCATCTTTCACGAACAATTGATCGTTGAACGCGGTGCGCAATCGCGCAAGCGCGCTGCTCAACGCTGGTTGCGTGATGTGCAGCCGCCGTGCCGCGCGAGTCACCTGTCCTTCCGTCATCAGCGCCTCGAAGGCGACCAGCAGATTCAGATCGAAGCGATCGAGATTCACGGCGTTGATGCTCTCGTATCTTTTAAAACGATTGGTTCGCCGGCAGGCGGGCCGCTAGGCTGTCACCATGCGACTCTATCAAGCATGCACGATTCTAGCGTCTGTGACGCTCGGCGCGGGACCTGTCATTGCGGCGCCGAAGGCCGCCGAGGTTCGCGACTCGGTGCGCAGCTATCGCGAGCAGCACGAGCCCGCCATCGTCACCGAGTTCGCCAGACTCCTGGCGATGCCGAATCTCGCGGCAGACAGCGTGAACATCCGCAAGAACGCCGAACACATCGCCAGCCTGTTGCGCGAACGGCAGGTCGAAACGCGTTTGCTGGAGCTCGAAGGCGCGCCGCCGATCGTCTTCGGCAAGATCGACGTCCCGGGCGCGACGCAGACGGTTACCTTCTACGTGCACTATGACGGCCAGCCGACCAAGCAGAGCGGCTGGAAGGTCGGTCCGTTCGAGCCGACGCTGCGGCGGCCCGATGGCTCGACCATCGACCTGAAAGCCTTGCCGAAGCGGCTCGATCCGGAATGGCGCTTGTTCGCGCGGTCCGCGAGCGATGACAAGGCGCCGGTCATCGGCATCATCACCGCGCTCGATGCCTTGCGAGCCGCGGGCTGGCGACCAAACATCAATGTGCGTTTCTTCTTCGAGGGCGAAGAGGAAGCCGGCTCGCCGCATCTCGGCGCGCTGCTGAAGAAATACGAGGCGGATCTCAAGACCGACCTGTGGATCGTCTGCGACGGTCCTGTCCATCAGAACGGCCGGAAGCTGGTCGATTTCGGCGTGCGTGGAACGACGTCGGTCGAGCTCACCGTCTACGGCCCGAATCGCGGCTTGCACAGCGGGCACTACGGGAACTGGGCGCCGAATCCTATCGTGATGCTCACGCACCTGCTCGACAGCATGCGCGACACCCAGGCTCGTATCCTCATTCCGGGTTTCTACGATGACGTGCGCGCGCCGACCGAGACTGAGCTGACAGCCGCGCGCGCAATGCCGGATTACGATGCGCAGATCAAACGCGAACTCGGCCTCGCTCGCACCGAGAATGAGCCGGCGTCGCTGCAGGCGCAGCTCCTGCTCCCTGCTCTGAATGTCCGTGGCATTGCGGGCGGCAACGTCGGTGACGCGGCCTCGAACACTATCGTCTCCGAAGCAATGGCATCGATCGACTTCCGGCTGGTGCCGGACCAGACGCCCGAAAGCGTGCGCCGTCGCGTCGAGCAGCATGTCGAGAAACAGGGGTACTTCATCGTGCGGCAGCCGCCCGACCAGACGACCCGCCTCGCCCACGCGCAGATCGCGATGCTCGCGTGGGACAACGAAGGCTCGTACCCCGCGCAGCGCACGTCCATGGACAATCCGCTCGGCAAGCAAGTCGTCCGCGTCGTCGAGCAGATGGCCGGCGCGCCGATCGTGGTCGCCCCCACGCTCGGCGGCAGCGCTCCCGAATATCTGTTACAAGGTCCGTCGAACACGCCCGTGGTCGGCGTGCCGATCGCGAACTACGACAACAACCAGCACGCGGCGAACGAGAACATCCGCCTGCAGAACCTCTGGGACGCCATCGAGATCTTCGCCGGACTGCTCGTCCTGCAAGGGAGCTGATCATCATGAGACTGTTCATCGTCGCCCTCGCCTGCCTCTTCGCGGCCCATGCGTGGGCTGGAGTGGGAGACCTGCGGCTCAAGCCGTGCGCGGACCCGAAGCTGAAGCAGCCGGCGAACTGCGGCACGTACACAGTGTGGGAGAACCGGCAGGCGAAGGCCGGACGCACAATCGATCTGAACATCGTCGTGTTGAAGTCCACGGGCGCCAGGCCGAAGCCGGATCCGCTGTTCATCCTGCTGGGCGGTCCCGGTGAAGGCGCTGCGAGCGATGGACCGGAGTGGTCCGCGGACGATCCGCTGCGTGCAGACCGCGATCTCGTGTTCATCGACGCGCGCGGCACCGGCAAATCGAACGGCCTGCACTGCCCGATCTCGCAAGAGGGCCCGCTGCAGGCTTTCATGCCGCTGCTGAACCTCGAAGTCCTCAAGACCTGCCGGGTCGAGCTGCAGAAGCGCGCGGACCTGCGCTACTACCTGACTCCGTACGCGATGGACGATCTCGACGACGTCCGCGCCGCGCTCGGCTACGACAAGATCAATCTCGACGGCGGCTCCTACGGTACCGGAGCCATCCTCGCCTACATCCGCCAGCACGGTGAGCACGTCCGCGCGGCGACGTTGTGGTCGTCGACGGCGTTCACTCAGCCGATGCCGGAAACTTTCGCGAGCGACGCCGAGATCGCGATCCACAATGTCTTTCGCGATTGCTACGCCGAAGCGGCGTGCAAAGCCGCCTTCCCGAAGCTCGAAGAGGACTTCAAGCACGCCGTCGCGAAGGTCGAAAGCGGCCCGGTGAAGGTGACCGTCACGGATCCGCGCAAAAAGCAGCCAGCCGAAGTCATGCTCGACGCCGCCGCGTTCGCGGAATCGCTGCGCGCGATGATGTACCGGCCCGAAGCGATGCGCAGCATCCCGTTGTTGCTGCACAAAGCCGCGGGCGGCGACTACACGGAGTTCGCGCAGTTTCAGATCGACCGCAACATCGGTCTGAACGGCGCCATCGCCGACGGCCTGTACTTTGCGCTCACGTGCACAGAGGACGTCGACCGCACCGACCCGAAGAAGCTGGCAGCGAACAATCGCGGCACGTTCCTCGCCGATCATCGCTCGAGCGCGCACATCCAGGGCTGCGAGGGCTGGCCGCGCGGCAAGCTGCCGCCGGGGTTTGGCGAAGAAGTGAAGTCCGACGTGCCGGTGCTGATCGTGACCGGCGCCAACGATCCCGCGACACCGCCCGCTGCAGGCAAAGCGGCAATGTCACGCTTGACGAACGCACGCCTGATCGTCGTCCCTTACGGCGGCCACACGCAGGACGGCCTGATCGGCGCGGAGTGCGTAAAGGAGATCGCCGCGAAGTTCCTGGAGACCGCCGACCAGCGCTCGCTGGATGTTTCCTGCGTGAAGAACATCCGCCACAAGCCGTTCGTCCTGAAATAGGTGCCGGGAGAGATTTTCGACGAAAAGTCAGCAGTGCAGCAATTTGCTGCACTGCTGAGTTTCACGCTATTTTTTGCCCCGGCACCGAGTTGCAAGCGTACGCGCACAACTCGCGCACCAGTTTCGCCGCGACCGTCGCGGTCATTCCGTTGATATCCCGATCCGGGTTGAGCTCTACGATATCCGCACCCACGAGCGGCGCGCGCTGAGCGTGCAGCACGCTGAGCAGATCCCGCATCGTGAGGCCGCCCGGCTCATGATGTGACACACCGGGAGCGACCGACGGATCGAGCCCATCCAGGTCGATGCTCACGTACAGCGGCCCCTGCAAAATCGGCACGGAATACGCCGAGAACGTCCGCATCGGAACGATCTCGACGCCAAATCGCTCGACCTGCGCACGCTGCCGCCGCTCGAGCGTGCGGATGCCGACCTGCACCAGCCTTCGCGCGAGCCCCTCCTCCATGATCCGAGCGAACGGCGAAGCGTGCGACCGCTTGTTGCCCTGGTAGTCGTCGTACAGATCCGGGTGCGCATCGAAATGCAGGATGTCGACCGGGCCGCGCTCGGCGTGGATCGCGCGCAGGATCGGATACGTCACCGAGTGATCGCCGCCGATCGAGATCGGGCAATGCCCTTCGCGCAGCGGCGAGAGAATCGAACGCTCGATGATGGCGTCGTCGCCATCCGCTTCGTGCAGCGGCGCGTCGCCGCAATCGTTGATGATCAGGTCGAGGCCGAGCTCGCGCCCGTCTTCCGACGCGATGGTGGTGCCGTCGCAGGCGAGAGCTGTACGAACGAACGCGGGCCCCTTGGCAGGCCCGCGCAAGTACGAGGAGTGTCGGTCGGTCGGCAGACCGATCAAGGCGAAGGTGGGCTTCATGCGTGCATTATGCCTCGATCGGGTTACGCGTTACTTAGCACCGCTGACCTGCTCGGCCCAGGTGCCCGCGCGGGGATAGCCGTTGAGGAACGGCAGCGCCGTCTCGACCATCTGCGGCGCCACGCCCATTTCGTAGTGCGTGACGTTCGGCAGGATCGCCAGCCGGTTCTGCGCCATGTGCTCGCGCTGCCAGCCCGCATCTTTCAGCCCGCCGCCGAGCATCTGGTAGAACTTCACGATGTGCTCCGGGCGCATCATGTCGCTGTCGCCGTAGATCAGCAGCGTCGGCATCGTCAGCTTCTTCACGTCCGCCGACCAGTCGTACGACTTGCGCATGTACTCGCCCATTTTGTCGAGCAGCTTCGGAAACTCCTCCGGATGCGGCGCGATCGCGACGTAGGACTTGTACATCGGCGTTTCCTTCATCATGTCCATCATCTGCGAGCCAACGGCGGCCTGCTGCGGCAGCATTTCGGGATAGAACCCGTCGGTGCTGTAGGCGGCGGACACGAGCACCAGCCGGCGCACCAGCGAAGGGTTCTGGATAGCGAGCTGGAAGGCAACGCCGCCGCCGAGCGAGTAGCCGAGCGCGTCGACCTGCTTGTACCCGAGCTTCTTCACCAGCACGGCCATGTCGGCGCCCTGGTCGATGAGGCTGATATCGCGGGTGCCGAGATCAGTGCGGCCGTGACCGTGCAGGTCGACGCCGATCACTTCGCGGTTCTTCGCGAGCGCGGCCAGATTCGGACCGAACATCTCGATCTGACCGAGGCCGCCGTGCAGCAGCAGCAAGGGCTCGCCCTTGCCGTACACCGCGTAGTAGTAGTTCACGCCGTTGACGGCGATGTGGCCGCTCTTCGTGGGCTTCGGTGTCTGATCCATGGACTGATTCTCCGCGGCGAGTGCGTGGGTCGGGGTGACGAAGGCGGCGATCATAGCCGCGCAAGCGGCGGTGAATGTAACCAGCCCGTTGGCCAGGGGCGAACGCATGAACATGAGCAACTCCTGCTATGAAATGTCCGAATTCCAATCAAGGACGAGTGGGGACCGGCCGTCCCGACATCGGTGCCGGGAGAAAAAACCGCCGGAAACTCAGCAGTGCAGCATCATGCTGCACCGCTGAGTTTTCGCGCAATTCTTCTCCCGGCACCGGAAAGCCGTCGCGCAGGAAATGGCGCGGAAGTGCACAAGCGGGCGGCGGAGTCGCCGCCGCCCGCGCAGCGTGAAATGCGTCAGAGGGCTTCGAGGAAGGCGATCAGGTCCTGTTCTTCTTCGTCCGAGAACTCGAAGTTGAGCTCGGTTTCGTAGTGGTGGACCACGTCGCGCAACGTCGCGGCGATGCCGTTATGGAAGTACGGCGGCCGGGCGCTCAGGCCACGCAGTGACGGCACTTTGAACCTGTCCATGTCGGCCCAGCGGCCGCTGCGCAGCGCACGGCCTGGATCGGTCGTCTGCCGCTCGACGAGCGTCGCCTTGTCCTTCACTGTGTACAACGGCATGCCGGGCTGGCGGAATTTCGCCTGCGAGGCATGGATATCGAACAACGTGCCGGCGATGTTGCTGCCGTTGTTCGAAGCGTTGTGGCAACCGTTGCAGCTCCTGTTGTTCTTCGGATTGACCGCGTTGAAGAGCTCCTGGCCGCGTGCGATCTGCGCACGCTTGCGATCCACCGACTTCAATCCGCACGAGCCCGGCTTCAGGCCCTTCCAGGCATCGAACAGGTCGAAGCGTCCGATCACCGGCTGCTGTGCCGAGAGATTCTCCGGTCCGCCCTTCGCGCCGCACGCCGTCAGCAAGCCGGCCTCGAACGAGAACTGCTGCGCGAACGACAGCCCGAGCTCGTAGGTCGCGATCGATTCGAGCGTGACATCCGAGGGCGGCGTCGGACTTTGCTGCGCACCGTTGATGTTACCGAGCGCCTGGCTGCGCAGACCGGCATGCACGTCGCCAGTGCCGTTCGTGTCCTGGTCGTGCCAGCCGACGTTCATCGCGATATGGAAGTTCGCCGTCGCCAGCGGACGCCGGAACGCCCGGAAGGTCGTGAAGCTCGCACCCGCGCCGAGCGGATCGTCGAACGCGACGATGTCGTACTCGGCATTCGCCGGCACGTTGCCGCCGCGACGGAACAGACCCTTGCGCAGCATGCTGTACGACGCGCGCTTCGCCTGCAGCGTCGAGACGTCTGGGTTCGGGCTGTTGGCGTCGAGCGCGTTGAAGATCGGATCCGTGCCCCGCGACAGGAAGAACTTCAACTCGACATCGATCGGCCGGATGCTCCATCCGACCTCCGGCAGGTGGCACGTCTCGCACGAGCGCCCGTTCGAGCCTTGCGGCTCGTGGAACTCGTTGGTCAGGTCAACGAAGCCGGCCGTGCTGAAAGTCGCGGCCGTACCCGCGCGGTTGAAGAACGGAAAGTTGTTGGGCAGCCGCTCGTCCCGGCTGCCGGAAGCCCCGGCAGCGGCGGTTGTCAGCGCAAGCAGAATACCGACCAGCGGCCGTGATAAGGATGATCTGGATCTCGTCATCTTCGTATGCCTCCCTGGGCAAATGCGATTCCCGGCCCTCCTTGCACGATCATCGGTGCGCGAGCGGGGCTAACCTCGGTCAGAATTGCCCTTTTACCCGCCGGAGCACCGCCCATGGCCGCCGCGCCCATCGAAACCATCGAGCAGATCCGCACCACCGTCATCGACCTGGCCCTGAAGTTCGGTCCGAAATTGCTGGCCGCGTTGATCATCCTTGCGATCGGCTACATCGTCGGACGCCAGATCGCACGCTGGCTCGAGCGCGCGCTCATGCACCTCGAGATGGAACCGTCGGTGCGCAGCCTGCTCGTGCGCATCGCGCGGATCATCATCTCGCTGCTGTTCGTCATCATGGCGATGCAGAATCTCGGCATCGAGCTGCTGCCGCTGGTGGCAGGACTCGGCGTCGCCGGCGCCGGCATCGCGCTGGCGATGCAAGGTCTGCTCGGCAACCTGTTCGCGGGACTGACGATCATTCTCACCAAGCCGTTCCGGGTCGGTGAGTACATCGGCATCGCCGGCGAGGAAGGCGCGGTCGAGACGATCACGCTGTTCCAGACGACCTTGACGCACCCGGACCGCTCGCGGGTGGTGATCCCGAATCGCAAGATCGCCGGGGAAATCCTGCACAACTACGGCAAGATCCGGCAGGTCGACGTGACGGTCGGCGTCGCCTACGACACCGACCTGAATCAGGCGCTGCAGCTGATCCACGAAGTGCTGCGCGAGAATCAGCGAGTGCTGCACGACGTCGAGCCGGTCATCCGCGTGAGTCAACTCGCGGACTCGTCGATCAACATCGTCGTGAGACCGTGGGTCAGCGTGACCGACTTCGGGCCGGCCAGCGGCGAGGTCAACAAGAGCGTCGTGGAAGCATTCCGCGAGCACGGCATCGAAATCCCGTTCCCGCAGCGCGAAGTGCGCGTGCTGCAGGACGCCGCGTGATCTGGTGCCGGGAGAGATTTTCGACGAAAACTCAGCAGTGCAACATTATGCTGCGGTGCTGAGTTTTAGCGCATTTTTTCTCCCGGCACCCTCTGCGAAGGTTACGCGGGCGACGAGGCCGGAGCGCTCGATGCGGTTGTCGAGCACCAGGTCGATGCGGTTGCGCTCGGCGGCGTGTTTGGCGATCGCGAGGCCGAGGCCGCTGCCTTCCGTGTCGGAGCCTTCGATGCGGAAGAATCTGTCGAAGACGCGTGGCAGGAGATCCGGCGGGATCCCCGGGCCGCTGTCGACGATTTCGACGCCGACTTTGCCGCCGTCCGCATGCAGGCGAACGTCGACGACGCCGTGCTCAGGCGTGTAACGCAGAGCGTTGTCGAGCAAGTTGTGCAGCAGGCTGCGCAGCTCATGCGGGTTCGCGCGGACGGTCGCGGTCACTTCGACGTTCAATCCCAGATCGATATCGCGATGGTCCGCGCAGGGCATCAGATCCGAGATCAGCTCCTGCATAAATCCGGCCAGCTCGATGTTCGAAGCGGCATCGCCCTTCTGCGGCGCCTCCTGGCGCGCGAGCCGCAGCAGCTGCTCGATCAACCGCTTCGTGCGTTTGAGCCCCGCCTCGAACTGCGCGACCTGCGCCGTCGCCTCGGCATCCAGCTTGCACGTCTTCAAGTTCTCCAGCTGCAACGTCATCGCCGTGATCGGCGTGCGCAGCTCGTGCGCGGCGTCCTGCACGAAGCGTCGTTGCGAGGCAAATGCATCACGTAATCGCGTGAGCAGCCTGTTTACTGCCGTCACCAACGGACTGATCTCCGTCGGAATGTCCTTCGTCGGCAACTCATCGATCGTGTTCTCGTCCTGCGCGGCAGCCGCGCGCGCGACGGTCTCGATCTTGCGCATCGCGCGACAGGCGCCGAACCACAGAATCCACGCCGAGATCGGTATCAGCAGCGCGATCGGCAAACCTGCCTGCAGCGCCTGCTTGTTGATGACCGCTTCACGAAAATCCAGGCACTGGATGCTCTGCACCGTGCGGCCCGGCATGTGCAGCGCATAGACGCGCCAGGTCAGCGGGCCGATCCGCACGTTCGCGAACCCGTCCGCATTCTGCAGCGGCACCGCAATTGCGGGATAGGAGCTGGTGAGCAGACTGCCCTGCTCGTCCCAGATCTGCACGAACATCGCGCCTTTCCCGACGCTATGTTCCGTCAGCGGCCGCAGATTCGGCGGCCCGACCGTCGGTTGTGCCTGCGAATCGGCGAGCACACGCAACTGGCTGTCCATGAACAGGCTGACCATGTTGCCGAACATGGTGTACGTCCAGACGGCGGAGATCACAGCCGCGGCGGCGAAGACCGGCACGAGCCAGACCAGCAGGCGCTTGCGCAGCGACGTCACGAGCGTGCTCCCGCAGCCACTCGCCAACCGAGCCCACGCACGTTACGGATCACATCGGCGCCGGCCTTGCGGCGCACGCCGTGGATCAACACTTCGACGGCGTTGCTCGTCACCTCTTCGCCCCAGCCGTAAATCCGCTCCTCGAGCTGCGTGCGCGAAACGATCGCGCCCGGCCGCTCGAGCAGCGCGTGCATCAGGTGAAACTCACGCGCCGAAAGATCGACCGTCGTGCCTTCGTGCACGAGCTGACGAGTTGCGAGGTCGAGTTGCGTTTGCGGCGTGCCGATCGTCGACTGCGCATGACCGCCCGCGCGCCGCATGATCGCGCGCATGCGTGCGAGCAGCTCGCGAAGATCGAATGGCTTGACGAGATAATCGTCGGCGCCGAGATCGAGACCCGACACGCGATCGTCCAGGCCATCGCGCGCGGTGAGCACGAGCATCGGCGTGCGATTGCCGTCCTGCCGCGCTCGCCGCAGCACTTCCAGTCCCGAGCGTCGCGGCAGTCCGAGATCGAGCAGCACTGCGGAGTACGCGCCTTGCGCGAGCGCATCCTGCGCCAACACGCCGTCGCGCACCCAGTCGACGGACAAGCCGTTCTCGGTCAGCGCCTGTCGCAGGCTGTGACCGATCATATTGTCGTCTTCAACGAGCAGGACGCGCATGGATATTGCGCACGTTCCGCGAGCGCACGCCCCCTGTCAAGCACGATCCCTAAGTCTCGGCTAAGTATCGCGCCGGTTGCGGACTCAAGGGGCCGGTAAGGCTCCGCTAAGTTTCGCCGACTAGTGTGATCCCCGGTCAGCAACGCGACTCGGGGACATAAGCCATGAACATCATCAGCCGTGTGCTCTGCATCAGCGCCGTCTCGCTCTCGGTGGCTCTGTCATCGTCCGCGGCCGCTGCCCCGCCTCCACCCAACCCGGCTCGTGCTCTGCAGATCGTCGACGCTGTGTGGCGAGTGCAGTCGCTGCGCTTCGCGTACAACGGCTACGCGACCGTGTACTCCTGTGACTCGCTGCTCGAAAAAGTGCGCGGCATTCTGCAGGTGGTCGGTGCGCGCGAAACGATGCGTATTCGTTCATGGGGCTGCACAGACATGGTCACGCACGGCTTCATGGAGATCACGCTGGAATCGCCGGTCGAGGCGACTGCCGAGAATGTCCGGGCGATCACGACCTATGACAGCACGCAGCAGCTCCTCGCCCGTGTGCGCAACGAGCGCCTCGATCGCGCCGAAGAGCTGCCACGCTTTCCAGCGACCTGGAAGACCGTTTCCATGAAGGACAAGCCGCTCAAGCTCGGCCCGAGCGATTGCGAGCTGGTCGAGCAGCTGCGCCGCGACGTGTTCCCGCGCATGTCGGTGCATGTCGACCGCGACCGGCTGCGCTGCTCGGCCGTCTTCGGCAACATCGGACAGCCGCAACTGCGCGTCGCAGCGCTGGTCGCCGTGCCGGAGACATGAGAGAAGAAGAGAGAGGAAAGAGGAATAGACGGGATTAACGGGATTAACGGAATTAAGGAGTCAGAGTTGTCGGTGTCTCCTCCTTCTCATCCTCGTTAATCCCGTTAATCCCGTTAATCCCGTTAATCCCGTTAATCCCGTCAAAAATCTCTTCTCTTCATCTTCATCCTCACCCTCCTTTCCACAACCTGCGCGCTTCCTCAGCGATCACATCCGGGAACTCTTCCGGGAAGAACAGCTTCGCGCCAGGGATGCGCCGCACGCCGCGAGAGTTCGGCAACAGGCGATCGAGGTAGTCCGCGCTCGCTTGCGAGAAGATGGTGTCGCCGGTGCCCCAGATGATCCGCGTCGGCACCTTGCATTGTCTTAGCGATGCTTCGATGCCGGCGAGCGGATTGGGATCGAGTGCGAGCGCGTAGGCATCGGTCAGCGCCCGCCGCTCCGGCGAGCTCACCAGCGGCACGAGATATTGAGTGATTGCCTCGTCCGTCGGATTCTCCGGGTACGTAAATGTCTGTCCGCCCAACCCGTCCTTCGTGCGCGCCAGAGAGAAGTTCGCGGCGGACGGCGCGAGCCACGTCTCCGCGAACTTCCCTTCGCGGGCAGCCTTCAGAACCGGTTGCAGCGCCGGCGGCGGGCTGTCCGGCTCGACGTCGCAGTTCGTGAGCAGCATCGTGCGAACGCGCTGCGGATAGCGCAGGACGAACAGCTGCGCTATTGCACCGCCGCTGTCGTTCGCGATCAGATCGACAGTGTCGATCGAAAGCATCGTGAGCAGCGTCGCGAGCATCTCGACCTGCTCGCTCGGCGCACAGCTCTGCCCCGGCGCGACCTGCGTGAATCCCAGTCCCAGCGAATCGGGCGCCACGCAACGCCGCTCGCCGGCGAGCCGGTCGAACGCGCCGCGCCACTGAAAGCTGCTGAGCGGGAAGCCATGCAGGAACAACGCCGCGGGTCCCTTGCCGCGCTCGACATAAGCGATGTTGCCGAACTTCAGCGGTGCAAATCGCCGCGCCGCGCTCCACGCTGCCGCATCAGTTGCTTTGCCCGAAGATGCTGCTGCCGCGCCGGTTCGGCCGGCGCCGGAAGCGCAGGCGCCGAGCACGCCGGCCGCAAGGCCGCCGATTGCCGCCGCCATGAATTCTCTGCGATGCATGTGACTTCTCCGTTCGAGGCACCACGCCTTCAGTGGCGGCATTGAACGCGGACGCACGCCATGACGGCAATGACCTCGGAGGTCATGGAATTTTGTTCGAGCCCCCGTATCATGCGCAGCGTGCAATCAATCACTCCTCATGCGGGCACCCTGGTGCGCGAATGGCGCACTTCGCGTCGCCTGAGCCAGCTGGATCTCGCGCTCGAAGCGAACGTTTCGCCGCGGCACCTGAGCTGCGTGGAAACCGGCAAGTCGCAGCCGAGCCGCGACATGATCTCGCGCCTCGCGGACGCGCTGGGCATGCCGCTGCGCGAACGCAATGCGCTGCTGGTGTCCGCGGGTTTCGCGCCGAAGTATCGCCAGACCGAGCTGACGAGCCCGGAGATGGCGCCGGTGCGGCGTGCGATCGAATTCATTCTCCAGCATCAGGAGCCGTATCCCGCCATCGTCACGAACCGTCACTGGGACATGCTGCTGACGAACGACGCCACGGTGCGCATCTTCGGCATGCTGCGTCCGGGCGGGCCGAAGCACGTGAACGTGCTGCACCAGATCTTCGATCCGAACGACATGCGCAGCGTTATCGCCAACTGGGAAGAGCTCGCTGTCGACATCATCCGGCACCTGCACAACCAGGTCGCGGTCGCGCCTTCGGATACGAAGGCACGCAAGCTGCTCGAGGAAGTGCTCGCCTACCCGGGCGTACCGGAAGGCTGGCGCACGCGCGAGCCGGGCTCCGCGCCGCAGCCGCTGATGAACACGGTGTTCGGGAATGGCGAAGTCGAGCTGCGGTTCTTCTCGACGATCACGACTTTTGGCACGCCGCACGACGTGACGCTGGATGAGCTGCGGATCGAGTGTATGTTTCCGGCGGACGAGGCGACGGCGGAGATCTGCAGGAAAGCCGAGTCATCTGAGAGAAGAGAAGAAAAAGAGATTTAGACGGGATTAACGGGATTAACAGGATTAAGAGAGGAAGGGGAATTTCAGCTCCGAAATCCTGTTAATCCTGTTAATCCTGTCAATTCTTCTTCTCTTCCTCAGCGCTTCGGCGCGAATCCAGGGCCTAAAGCCTGACTGCCTCGATCGCGCGCTGGCCTCGCGGCGGAAACACCTGCATTCCCGTCACGCGACCGCTTCCATCGACCTCGAACGTCGCCCGCAGCGGCAGCTCCTTGGTAAAGAACTGGCGCCGATCTTCCGCGTGCAGGTGCAACTTCGGGATGCCCCAGTCCGCGGGCAGCTCGATGCTCAGCAGATTGCCATCGCGCGTAATCAGGACGACGCCGTCCTCCTCCATCTGGTAGCGGCCGACGTAGGTTTCCAGAACCGCCGGGTCCAGCGTGATCTGCGTCCGTCGCGCACGTTGCGGCTGGCCATACGGCGCGTCCGGTTGCAGCAGGTGGCGGGCAATGCCCCCCGCGCCCGTCGTTTGATTGCTCAGCACGACGACTCCGACGCGCCGCTGCGGCTGCCAGGCGACCGAGCTGGAAAACCCGAAACTGCCGCCATCGTGAAAGACGATCGCATCCTCGCCGGCGCCGCTGACCCACCAGCCGAGAGCCTGCTCGTGGTCACCCGCCGGTCTGCGGGTTTTCAGAAGCGCGGCCAGCGTGGGCGCGAGCTTCGACTCCTCGTAGCCCATCGTCACACCCAGGACCCGCAGCAGATCGTTGGCAGTGGACACCATGCCGCCCGACGCCGGCATGAGACTGAAAGGGGGCAGCGATGAGATCTGCGGCGCCGGCTCCAGCACGGCGTCATGACCGAGCACCGCACGTGCCTGCATCTCCGGCGTCAGCGTAACTCCTGTGCTACGCAGTCCGAGCGGTGCGATGACGCGCTTTTGCAGCAACTGCTCGAAGCTCGCACGGCCGCGCGCGGCCATCACCTCCTGCAGGAGCCAGTAGTCCAGATTCGAGTAGTTCCAGTCGGTACCGATGTCGTGCGCCAACGTCTGCGCGGCGATGAATCGGTACAGGTCCGCCTGCGTATAGCGAGCGCCGGGCTCCAGCAGTGCAGGCAGATTGTCGGGCATGAACGGCAGCCCCGACGTGTGGGTCGCGAGATCGACGAGCGTGATCTGGCGGCCATTGCGCTCGGGCAGCTTCGTGCCCTTCGGCAGGTATTTCGTCGCGGGGTCGGTCAGCGCCAGCTCGCGCTTGCGCACCATGTCCGTGAGCAGCAGCGCGGTGAACACCTTCGTCACCGACGCGATCTCGAAGACGCTGTCGCCGTTGAGCGGATGACGGGCGGCACTGCCGTCATCGCCGTACGCGATCACTCGCGGACCTTGCTCGTCGAGCACGCCCACGACGATGCCCATGCCGCCCTCGGGTCCGGCGATCGCCTGGACGCGATCTTCCAGGATGCGGTGAATTTCCGCGTCGGTCGGCAAGCCGGCGGCGTGGGCGCTGCAGGCGAGCAGCGTGGTCAGGAATGCGGCGGAACGATGCATCCGGGTTGGACGCTGAGACGGGAGATCAAGGTTGCACGGGCAGGAATGCCCTCAGCCGCTCCAGCGCCATCTCGATCTCCTGGCTCGAAACCGCCGTGAACAACCGGACGAATGGCCCGCCGCCGACGGGATCGAAATCGACGCCCGGCGCCAGTGCGATGCCGGTGTGCTCCAGCAGCTCGTGGCACCACCTCAGACTGTCGTTCGTGTATCGCGAGACGTCGGCATAGATATAGAACGCGCCCTCCGGCTCCAGCACCGGCATGATTCCGAGCTTCGGCAACTCCCGCAGCAGCACTTCGCGATTGCGCGCGTATTCGATGATCGCGCTGCGCAGCTCGTTGCCGTCGCCGAGCGCGGCCACCGCAGCCGCCTGCGCAACGTTCGGCGCGGTGAGGAAGAAATTGTTGACGTAGGTCTGCACTTTCGAGACCAGCGCCGGCGGCACCACCAGCCAGCCGAGGCGCCAGCCCGGCATGCGGCAGAACTTCGAGAAGCTGTTGATGACGATGACGTCCCGCGTGACTTCCAGCGCCGAGACGGAACGACCGCGATACGTCACGCCGTGATAAATCTCGTCCGAGATGAACACGATGTCGCGCCGCCTGCACTCGTCCGCGACCGCCTGGAACTCCGCCGTATCGAGCATCGTGCCGGTCGGGTTCGCCGGACTCGCAACCACCACGCCGTGCGGCGCGGGGTTCACTGCAGCGAGCACTGACGCCGTGAGGCGATAGCGCGAGGCGGCGCCGCAATCGAGCTCGACCGGAACGCGGCCCAGCCCGATGAGCGTGTTGCGATACGCGGGGTAACCGGGCCGGGCGACGGCGACTCGCTCGCCGGCTGCGAACATCGAGGAGAACACTGCGACGAGCGCGGCGCTCGCGCCGTTCGTCAGCACGATGCAGCTGGGATCGACTTCGACGCCGTACCACTCGCGATAGTGCTCGACGAGCCGTTCCTTGAGCTCGTGCGATTCCCAGTAGCCGTTCGGGCCGACGACGAGCGCGCGATTTGCGGCGGCGATTGTCGCGTCCGAAGGGCCGCGCGTCGGCTGGCCGAGGTGCATCGGGATGATGGAGCGGCCGGTGCGCGCAAGGGCTGCCGCACGCCGATTTATTTCACCCGCGTAAAACGGAGCGATCTCGGGACCGGAGCTGCGCATCTACAAACTATAAGACAAACTTGTAGACGAGAAACAGCACCACGATGGTCGCAACGAACGCGATGCCGGCAATCATCAGCGTCTTGCCTTTCGATTCGGCGCGACCGCCCTCGCCGGGCGACGAGGATGCGGCACGACGCGGCGCTGCGCCGGCGCGTGTCTGGAAGATGCACTCGACCGGTCCGAACCGCACGCGGTCGCCCGCCGTGAGATAACTGACGTTGCTGCGCTTGCCGTTCACGTACGTGCCGTTCGCCGACATCTGGTCGAGCACTTTCCAGCGCTCGCCTTCGTTGACGATCTTGGCGTGCAGCGCCGACACGCCGCTGTCCTGGAACACGACCTCGCGATCGGCCTGGCTGCCGATCGTCCATTCCTTGTTGCCGGACTCACCGACCGTCAGCTTGATGTTCAGGCCGGTGCGGCTGCCCGATGCAACGTGCAGATGCGGACCATCGATGGACGCCGTGTTGACGTCCGTGGCCGGCGCCGCGCTGTTCATCATCTGCTTCATCTGCGCCGGATCGATGAACTTCGTCTTGTTGGCGCCGTCGCCCATCGCATCCGGATCGGCCCATGCGCCCGGCCGCTTGTACAAACCGCTGCTCGCGGCATCGACAACGGCCGATGCCGGCTCGCGATACTGAGTCTTGCCATCATCGACCGCGGGCGCAGCGCTCGGGACGCGGAAATCGAACTCTTCGGTGTCGAAGCGCAGGCGGTCGCCGGAGGTGAGCTTGACCTTGCCGGTGAGCTTGGTGCCGTTCACGAATGTGCCGTTCGCGGAGTTCAGGTCCTCGAGCCACACGGCGTTCTCGGCGAACGAGAACTTGGCGTGGCGCCGCGAGGCGTGACCTTCGGTCAGCTGCAGGTCGCATTCGGCCTGGCGGCCGAGGACCATGTCCGGCTTGATCGGGATTTCCCGCTGGTTCGTGACTTTGACGAGGATGGGTTGATTGTCGGCCATGAGTTCAACGTTCGAATAGCCACCACCAGAGAGCCGCCAGCAGCGCCGCCGCGCACGCGCCGCCGACGATCGCGAGCCACAAAATCGTTTTCTGATCGAAGCTTACGCCATTCGGCCCGTCGTACTCCACCACCACGGCGCTGACATTGTCGCGTCCGCCGCGCGCCAGCGCGGCAGCAATCAGTGCATCGGCGGCGGCTTCCGGCGCGTCGTGGGTGCGCAGAATCTGCGCGATTTCGCCGTCCTCCAGCTCGTCATTGAGCCCGTCGCTGCACAGGAGCAGCCAGTCGCCCTTGCGCAGCGGCTCGGTGATCATCGACGGGTCGGGTGTGCCGATGCCGAGCGTCTGCGTCACGAGATTCTTGTTCGGATGGCCGCGCAGCTGGGTCTCCGACAGGTTCTCCTGCTCGCGCAGGACCTCGAGGTAGGAGTGATCGCGGCTCAGCTGGCGCAGCGCCTGCCCGCGCCACAGGTAGGCGCGGCTGTCGCCGACCCAGACAACTTCCGCATGGCGATCCACGATGCGAGTCGCGACTACCGTCGACCCCATGTTGGAGTGCGCGGTGTTGTCAGCGGCGGCCTGTGCGACCTCTTCGTGCGCCCGCTGAACGGCCGCGCGCAGAGGCATGCTCAATGCGGGCCCGAGCAGCGTCTCTTTGACCAGGCGGCTCGCGACGTCGCCGCTGGCGTGGCCGCCCATGCCGTCCGCCACGAAGTAGAGGGCGCTCGCCTCGTCCCAGCCGATCGAGTCCTCGTTCTGGCCTCCTCGTCGTCCCGGATGTGTGCGCGCGGCGAAACGCATGGCGGCGTGCGATCAGAACGAGCGCTGCGCGTTGGCAGCGACGGTGGCGAACTGCTGGGGACTGAATGCCGTGTCGTTTTTCACCGCGTTGAAGAGCGGGTCCAGCGCCGGCTTCTTCTTGTCGTAGTCGCCGAGCGAATGGCTGAGGCTTTCGAGCCCGAGAACGATCTGCTCTGCGGCGGCGTAGTCGCCGGCTTTGTCGGTCGCACCGTATTTGACCAGCATCTTGCGCATGGCGGTGACCTCTGCCGGAGAGAATTGGCGGCGCGACATCGCATCGCGCTTCTCGACCCAGTCTAGCAACGTCTTGGCTGCCGCGGACACGCTGGCGCGATCGCGCTGACCGGCGCGGATCAGGCCGTTCGTCAATCCGATCAGCTCGTTCAGGGCGCCCGGCTCGAAGGTCTCGGTCACGGCCTGCAGGACGATCAGGTTCTGGGTCTGCAGCCGCAGCGTTCCGGGCTTGATCCCTGCGCCGGCGCGCTGTGCGTTCCAGCGGATCTTGTCCATCGGGTGATGGCAGCTGTGACAGTCGTAGAACGCGAACTCCGGGAACATGCCGCCGCTGTGATACATGTCCGTCTGCAGCAGCGTCAGCATCCGCCGCGTGCTCTCGATCTGTCCGGTGAGCCACAGGTTCATGCCTTCGATGCGGCCCTTACGCTGGTCGTAGTCGGCATCGACGACGTAGTGCGCGGGCTGCAGCGAGGTATACGCCTCCATCTCGAAGCTCAGGCGCGGATGGCCGGCACCCATGATTGCGTGCGTCGCGAACTTGTCCTTCGTGCCCAGGTGACACGAGAGGCACAACTGCGCGCGCTTCAGCGGTTGCTCCGACGGATACATGCCGCGCGCGAGGTTGTCCTTGTGCGTGGCCGACTCCGCCGCATGAGTCTCGATCCACTTCTCCGACCCGCCGTGACAGGCCTCGCACCCGACACCGTCGCTGATCTGGAATTTCGGCCCGCGCTTCTCCGCGGCAATGTTGTCGGCGTGACAATCGAGACAGATCTTCGCAGTGGACGCACTCGGCAGGCCGAGATTCGCCGCGATGCGCTTCGACTCGGGGCCCGACAGCGTGCGGTACGCCTCCGCGTGGCGGTCCTCGCGGTTCCAGGTTTGATACTCGTTCAGTGCGACGTGTTTGTTGGGAGATGGAGCAAGCTTGCCGTGGCAGACGGAAGTGGCGCAGGAGGCGACGCCGAGGTGTTTGTAGTCGGCGTCGGCGGAATGGGCTGTAGGCTGTAGGCTGTAGGCTGTAGCCAGAGCGAGAAAGGAGAGGATGCGCTTCATTTGTCGCTCACGGTCCAAGGCTTGCCCTGCGCGTCCAGGTAGAGCTCGCGCA
This sequence comes from Steroidobacteraceae bacterium, assembly GCA_035277305.1. Taxonomy (GTDB): domain Bacteria; phylum Pseudomonadota; class Gammaproteobacteria; order Steroidobacterales; family Steroidobacteraceae; genus Steroidobacter. The sequence continues at coordinate 25,599 of DATEKT010000216.1, forward strand.
TTTCCTGCAGATTCAGTGGGCGCGAGCCGCGACGGCCGAAGACGGCGATCTGGTTGCCGGTTTCGTCGACGCCTCGATCGCGCTCGAGGCCGCGCGACAGACTCAGCGCCGGCTTGCCGGTCGCGTAGGTCGCAATCAGCTGCGGCTTCGGATCGGGGCTGAAGCCGTAGAACTTGGGCTGCGATTCCGGCGAGGTCAGCTGCAGGACCTTGAGGCCGTTCTTGCCGTCTGCGACATAGGCGAACAACGATGCGTTCGTCGTAGCCACGATGACATCGCGTGCGTCGCTGAGCGCGCCGTTCGCATTGAAGCGCTGATACTCGCGCATCGCTTCCGGCCGCTCGGCATCGACGATCACGAGACCGTCTTTGCCAGCCGCGACGTACGCATATGTGCGCGCGACGAACACGCGCTGCGCGTCGCCGAGGCGGATCGTGTTGTTCTGCACGAGCCGCGGCGCTTTCGGATCGGTGACATCGATCGACTTCAGGCCGTCGCTGTCCGTCACGAACAGATAGCGGAACTGCAGCGCCGACGCGCGAGCGTCATTCAGCGGCACTTCGGCAATCAACTGCGGTTGCAACGGCACATCGACGCTGACGATCGCCAGGCCGCGCTTGGTCGTGATGTACAGGTAGTAGCCGCCGATCGTGATGTGACGCGCGCCGTTCAGCACGCCGTTCGGATTCCAGGTCACCGCACGCTTCAGATAGTTGTTGCGCGGATCGCCGTCGGCCAGCGTGTTCACGTCGGTGAGGATCAGGCCCTCCTGCGCATCCGTGATGTACGCGTAGTTGTACATCGCGTGGAACGGCTGCTCCAGGTTCGCCTTGCGCATCTTGTCGCCGCTGTTCCGCGGCGGATGGATCGGCTGATTCGTAGGCAGCGCGACGCACGTCGCGTCCCTGGAGCCGATGTGCGTGTCGTGGCCGAGCGGGCTGAACGGCGCGGTGATCGCACGCTGCGAGACACCCTTGTTGCCGATGCTCGCGACGTCGTAGACCTCGACACCGCTGCCGCCTTCCGCGACGTACAGATACTCACCACGCAACTGCAGGCAACGTGCATCGCCGGCTCCGTGACTGTAGCCGTGCTGTAAACGGCGGCCGTTCTTCTCGTGCAACGCGTACCAGTCGGGATAGGCGTATCGATGGAGATAACTGCCGATCACGGCCTGTGGCTCGTCCCATTCGGTGACCGTGATGCCGCTGACCTCGCCGTCACCGCCGACGTACGCGTTATAGCCGACGAAGTTGACGAAGTTCGTTCCCTGCGCGAGCAGCTGCGCCATGATCGCGTTGTTGTCGTTCTCCTTCGACAAGTGGCAGTCGCTGCAGGTCTTCGTCTCCGTCTTGCGCTCGGTGTGCGGATAGTGCGGGTTGAACGCCTGCGAGCTGTAACCGCTCGCGGCGATCGGCGGCTGCTGTACATAGATGCGTTCGCGACTCGAGTTCGTCGACGACAGCACCAGCGCAGAAGTCGAGCGCACCGGCGCGATCTTGCCGCCCGCCGCCGGCTCGCGCCGGCCGAGCAGGAACATGTCGTCGCGCGCGACCTGCGGGTTATAGGTCGCGAAGTTGCGCGTCTCGCCGCCCTCGTAGTGATGCCGCTCGGTCTTGGCGTTCGCTTCGATTGGCAGATGGCAGCCCGCGCAGCTCGTCGTCCACGACGTGTGGCAGGTGTAGCACTCCAGGTTCTGGTCGGTATGCGCCAGGTTGTCTGCCTTGATGTCCTTACCCCACTCCAGCGTCGAAGTGTTGCGGCTCATCAGCTTCGCGCGCGCCGCCTTCTCGTTGTAGTCGGGGCTCGTGGGATCCACCGCGTTCCTGACGATGCTCATCTTCCATTCGAGGTTCGGATCCATCATCGAGCGCTGATAGAGCGCGTCACCGATCCACTCGAAGCGCCGCCGGCCATCGGGCGTGCGCAGTGTCGTCATGTCGGTGCCGCCGCCGAGCGCCGCCGGACCGGACGTGTAGAGATTCGGTACCTGTTGCGCGGTGCCATGACAGTCTTTGCACGCGATCTCGACCGCGGCTGCGACTTCGCTGTAGATGTAGCCGTTGCCGTGGTTGTCCTGCGAGTAGTGACAGTCGACGCATTGCATGCCGACGTCGACGTGAATCGACGACAGGTGCACGGACTTCTTGAACTTCTGCGGATCGTCGTCGCTGACCTGGTTGCCAGCTGCGTCGAGCAGATTGCCCTTGCGGTCGCGCTTGTACACGGCGCGGAAATTCCAGCCGTGGCCGTGATAGTCCGCGAACTGCGTGTCCTTCATCTGCGGATTCAGCTCGGATACGTGCTTCAGGAAGTTCACGTCCGACCACTTGCCGCGCGTCGCCGCGGCCTCGGGATTGCGGTCGAGCACGTCGCGGATCTTCTCGGAGTCCGGGTACTGCTGCTTGTCCGGCCACATGCGCGGCGCGTCGGACTCGTAGTCCCACATGGTGTAGCCGAGGAACGTGTTCAGGAACATGTTCGGCTGGTGCATGTGGCAGATCATGCATTGGCTGGTCGGCACCGAGCGCGTCAGCGTGTGCGTCACCGGATGTCCCGACTCGGTCTTGCTGATCGTCGGATCGACGGTCTGCGTGCGACCTTCGTGACCGAACTTCGCGTAGATGCCGGAGTGCCGCGGATCGCGATCGTTGGCGTACACGACGTGGCACGACGCGCAGCCCGAATGGCGATAGTCGCCCGGCTGGTCGTTGGTGCCGATGAACCACGAGTTCGGATCGTTGAGACGCGTCTTGGTGATGTTGATGACGGGCACGGAAATGCGTGCGCCGGTGCCCGGGCCGCGATTCGACTGACGGAAGTCGGGACGGCCGGGCTCCTCGATCCGCTGCAGCTGACCGTTAGCGTTCGGCAGACCGGTCTCGGGGAACAGGTTCGCGATGTTGCGCCCGCCGCGCTCGAACACGCGGAAGATGTCGCCGGGCTTGAGCGATTCCCACGCCGGCAGCGGATAGATCTGCGGCACGATGCTCGCGATCGCCGCCGCGTCCACCAGGTTATCGGGAATCTTCGGGCCCTTCAGAATGACCGCTTCACCGTTGCGGCCGTAGGACTCGCCGAGGATGTACTGCTTGTAGTCGAGAATACCGTTGTTGTACGCCGCACCACCCCAGAACATGACAGACGTCGAATGCAGGCTGCGCACCGACGCCTCGATGACATCCATGTGGCAGGCGCCGCACGACTCCCGCGCGACGCGGTAGTCGGACGGATTGATGAAGCGGACGAATTCCGGGCTTTCCCGATTGAGCAGCGTGTAGGTGCGCTCGGGATTCGCGCTCGACGGGTAATGCCAGGAATCGGGGAAGCGCGGCAGCACGTGCGCCGACTCGAAAGCCTTCTTGTAGTCATCGCTGCCACGTTGCGCGCCGCTCGCCACGCGCACGTTGCTGTTACCGCCGTGACAATCGGTGCAGCCCAGCTTGACCGCCGGATTCAGATGCATCGTGCTCGCGTCGGTCTGCGTGTGGCACGAAAGGCAGCCTGCGCTCTTGGCCTGAACGGATTCCTCGGTCTGACTGGGCGGTGACGGCGGCGCGGTGACGTACTTGCGCTCGACGGCGTGTTCGCCTTCCGAGGCGAGCAAGGCTGAACCCTTGCCCACACAGATCGCAGACACCAGCATCAGGACGATTGTTGTGTGCTTCTTCATTACCGCCGCCTCAGTAACTGAAGATCGCGTTCAAAAGGAAGTAGCCCGGATCTTCGTCCGGGAACAGCGCATCGAAGCCGTCGCCGGCGAGCAGCGTCGCGTACGAAGCGCGCAGCACGACGTTCTGCGACATCATCGGCCGCCACGTCAGCGCCGCCGAAACGTCGTAGCCGATGTGCTTGTCGATCGGGCCCTGGTTGCGCGCCACTTCGAGCACCTCGGTCTCGTTGAAGTACAACGTGTTCGCGTTGAAAGAGATTCGCAGCGTCGGCAGCAGGTCCATGTCGACGCCGAGGCCCGCGAGCAGGATGCCGGGATTGGTGAAGTTCGATTGCCCTTCTTCTTTCGACGAGCGCAGGCTCGCGAGCACACCGTTGCGGCTCGACAGCGCGACGCGTCCGCCGCCGATCAGCGGCACGGCCTGGCGGATCCAGTAGCTGGTGTCGGCGCCGGCGATCTGCGGGTTCTCGAAGATCGCATCGAAGCCGGTCGCGCGATCGTCGAACGGATCGTCGTCGCCGCTGCCGTAGACCACCGAGAGCCGGGGCCGGATCCAGTCGAAGTCCATCGAGAGCTCGGCCGCTGCGAACAGCGCGCCGATGTCGACCTTCTCCGGCACGAACACACCGGGCGTCTCTTCGCCAATCGCGTAGTAGACCGACGTCGTGACGTTCAGCCGTCCGAAATGACCGTCGCCGTTGTAGCCAATGTAGCCGACGTCGTACTCGCGCGGCACTTCACGGCCGAGCGAGGCCGGCCGCTCGATGAAGTCGTTCTTGTTGTAGTACGCCTCTTCGTTCTCGCGATTGCGGTTGTAGGCCAGCGTCAGCTGCGACGTGAAGCCCAGCACCGGGAAATCCTGGCGATACAGGTTGGCGATGAACACGTCGTCGTCGCGCAGGCTCGCGCCGAGATCGTTGAGACCGCTATTGGTGTCCTTCTCCAGCCGGCGGAAGTACGCGATGTTGTACTGCCAGCGATTGTTGTCGCGCGTGCCGAACAAGCGCGCGCCGAGCTGGTTGTCCTGGAACAGGAAGCCGCGGAAGTCCGACGAGAACGGCTGGATGCCGATGCGGAAGCTGTCGAAATCGAAGTTGTCGGAAACGTTGCGCAGGTGCTTGTCGATGAATGCCGCCTGGATGCCGAGGTGATGATCCTCGCGGGTCTTGCCATCGCGCGCATCGGCGTTCACGCCCTGCAGCGTTTCGAGCTCGACGTAGTTGAAGCTGAAGACCGGCGTGAAGCGGAATTCGTAGTCAGGCGGCTGGAACACCGTGTCGCCCTTGTAGTAGACGAACTCGGCTGCGAGGTTCTCGACCGCGGCCCACTGGTCGGCGCTGCCGAAGACATCGATGCCGCCGGGGCGATCGGTCGAGATGCCGCCGACCGGTGTCGGCACTTCGCGCAGCTCGTAGACGGTGTCGGAAATGACGCCGAGGTTGAAGAACCAGTCGCCGTGCACGGGCCGGTCGGCCTTGAGCACGTTGCGGTTGTATGGATCGAACCAGCGCTCCTTGTAGCCGAGCGTATCGACGATGCGCCAGCGATCGGGGAGCGGCACGGACTCCACGTAGTCCGCAACGCCGGGCCGCGGAATCGGCGAGACGTACGCCGGCGGTGCACGCTCGATCACGCGACGTCGCGGCGCACGACCGGTGTCTTCCTGCGGTTGCGTATTCGGTGTAGCTGCCGGCGTCTCGCCGGGCTGCGCGTTCGCGTCCGGGCACGGCACTTCCGTGTAGCCTGGACGACGTCGCTTCACGATGCGACCGGTATCGTCCTGGTAGCACGTTTCGGCAGCGGTCGCGGTCGTCGCCAGCAGGACCAGGGCCAGTGTCATGACTGTGTGCTTGGTGTTCATGTCACTTCCCTTCGCACACGTTGTCATCGGTGTTGTCGATGAACGGCGCCTGCGGGCATTGCACGTAACGCAAACGCACGCCCTGTGCAATCACAGTGTCGGCGCGCCTGTCCGCAGGCGCGTTGCCGAGTGCGCCGCCGAGCGACTGGCCGGCGTTGTGCACGCCGAGGAACGCGATCATGTCGTCCTGATCGACGCCGTCGCCCGATACGCCTACGGCGCCGATCAGCACGCCGTTGCGATAGACCGGCACGCTGCCGGGGAAGATCTGCAGACCGTTGGCCAGCCGCACGCCGGCGATCGTCTGCCCCACGCTGCTGAGATCGTTCGCGAGCGCGACACCTGCGCAACCGGGCGTGACATCGGGAATTCCGGGGACGGCAGCCACGAAGAACACGTGCTGGAGAATCGCGTTCATCGCCACGTCGAGCTGCAGTCCCGTCGAGAACGGACTCCACTCCCCCGCCGGCTTGCTCAACGGGCCCGGCGCTTCGTCGTCGATGCCGTCCGGGAAGAACGGCCGCGACAGGTTGCCGTTGGCGCGATCGGAATACGCGATGCGCCCGTCCGCGAGCGCATTGTTATCATTCAGGAACGTGCGCAGTGCCGTCGCGTAGCCGCCGATGGCGATCTCCCGCGTGACGCTGACTGGAGGAGCCGTGTCGTTCGTCGCGATGTATTTCGCATTCGGCAGCGCGGCCAGAAACGCGCCGGCCGTGCCAGATGACATGAACGCCGCCGTGCGCGCCTTTTGCAGAGACACGTCGGTGCCGAACACCGGCGCATCGCGCGTTCGCGCGATGCCGAGAATCTCGCCCGCCGTGTCGACGACTGAAATGGTCACTCGCGCCTGCGAGCCGAGCGGCCGGCGGATCTGCGCCCGCGCGTGATTCGCGACGTCGAGGGCCGACTGCAGGATCGTGCGGACTTCGCTCTGAGTCAGCACTGCACCGCCGAGCGACGCACCGTCTGTGCCGGCACGCGGCGCGTAGCGCAGCGCATTGACCGCATCGACGAGCACGAACGCGTCGCGGCCCGGATAGTCGACATCACCGTCCGGACGAATGCCGGATGCGGCCTGGCCGAACGACGTGCCCGCCTGGACCGTGCCGTTCGAATAGCCGGGAACGGCAATCAGCACACCGACCGCCGCACCGATCGAGCCGAACGCCGGCGCGTTCGCAGGATTCGCGCGCAGCTGGTTGAAGTCGACGTCGCTGAAGCGCAGCGTCTTGCCGTCCGCGGTGATGCGATCGCCGCGCCGGTCGACGGGCGCTGCGAAATTGAACGTGGCCGCATAGGCGATCGCTTCGTCGGTGTCGTCGTCGCTGTCGGCGATGTCATTGTCGATCGTGTAGAAGCCATCGGCGATCACGCCGACGCCGCCGACCACGGTGCCACTCTTATATAGAGGGAATCCGCCGGGATCGGCCGACAAGCCCAGCGGCGAGCGCTGCGGACCGACGCTGGGACCCGTATTGACGAACTGCCGCATCAGGTCGGAGCAGGCGAGCTGGCTGAACTGCACCCCGAACAGCGGCCCGGCCGGCTGGAACTCTTCGAGCGGATTGAAGTGCTCCTGCACGATCTGGCTCGCGGTGCGCGTCGAGAACGCGTTGCCCTCGGAGGAGAGATAGGCGCCAGTGACCGCCTTGGCGATCGCGGCAGCATGATCAATCGCAGCCGATGCCACCGCAGCGACCGGCAGTCGAATGCCTTCGAGTCCGCCGTTGATGCCTGCGCTACCGGGCGTCGTGCTGATCGTTACGGACTGCGGCGCAGCGCCCATCCGAAAGACCGCGAGCACGTTGCCGACTCTGTCGACGACTGCAACCGTTGCATTGACACCGCGTGCCTGGGCTTCGGCGACCGCTTGCGCTATGACCAGCTGCACATCCGCGACGGTGAGGCTCGTCGTCGAGCCGCCGCAGCTGCCGTTGCACCCGCCCGTGTTGTCGGTGCCGTCGGTCCTTGCAACGGGATCGCCACCCGAGCATGCGGCGATGAATCCGGCCGCCATGCACAGCAACGCCCTGAACGCCTTGTTCTTCATTGTTTCGGCGCCTCGACAACGACTGTCGGTTGCGGATGATAAGAGTGACAGCTCACGCATTGCACGGCCACTCTTTCGACGGCCGGGCGATCGCCATGACACTCCTCGCATTTGCCCATCGCCGGCAGCAACAGATCCTTGCTGTCCTGCGATTCCTTCGCCTTGTGGCAGGACAGGCAGGCGGCATCCCCGGTGAGCTTGCCCTGGATCTGGTGGCTGCGGTGATCGAACCGGCCCGCCGGGAAATAGTCGCGCGCGAAGCGGATCGGCTGCACCTGGAAGCGGTCGAAATCGCTTTCGCTCTGCGTGTCGACCACCGTGTGGCAGCCGACGCAGCCGCGGCGCGTGAACTGGTTTTCGATCTCGGCGTGCGCGCTGCGCATCGCGCAGTCGAACGGCGCGCCGCTGCAGGTCTGTTCTTCCTCATCGTGGCCCGGCAGCCGGCGCCGCTCGCGCGTCGGCTTGCCCGCGTTCGGATCGGAGAACTTGCGCGTGAAGTAGTCCTGCAGCGTCAGCACGACTTCCCGCGGCTTGCCGTGGGGCAACTGCCGCTCGGGCGCGCCGGGATCGAAGGTCAGCTCGTGACATTCGGCGCAGCGGTTCTCCATCGTGATCGGCTCGAAATGCTCGCCGTCCGGCTCGAGCCGATGACAGTCGGCGCAGTTCAGCGCCTTGCTGTCGCTGCGGCGCACGACGCGATCGGGATCGAGATGCTGGTTGTGCGAGAACTTCACGTTCGACTGCTCGACCGCCTTGTCGAGCGTCGTGACCTCGGTCTTCCATTCGAACAGGAAGCCCGAGCCCGCTTCGACCGGCGTGGGCTTGAGCAGATGCGGCTTGAACTCCGGGTGGTGCCCCTTGCTGAAGCCGCTGACCGGATCGACATGCAGCTGACCGAACTTCGTCTGCGAGCTCGCGTGGCAGTCGACGCACATTGAATCGCTGCTGTTGACCAGGAAGCTCGCCGGCTCGTTGTGCTCGCGATGGCAGGTTGCGCAACGTTGCGTCGGCCCTAGCTGCGTGACTGCGAGATGCTCGGGCGAAACGTGATCGTGAATCGTCTTGTGGCAGCTCAGGCACGTTTCGTCCTGCACGCGGACGAACGGCTCCTTGTGGCACGTGTCGCAACGTGCGCCCGCCGCCTGCTGATGCGCCGGGCTCAGCGGACCGCTGTTCCAGAACTCATCGCCGGGCACCCACGTCGGCGTCTGCCGCTGCGCGTGGTGCATGAACATCACCGTGACCGGCAGAGCGACGCCGAGGATCATCACGATCGCGATCAGCAGCCACGCCGCGGGGCGCTTGGAAAGCCACGTCTGATTGAGATCGGTGCGGAACGCGCTCTCGAACTCGCTGGCGTCGATGTTCTCGTTCGGCCGCAGCTCGATCGCGACGTCGAAGCCACCCGGCGGCTCCGCGATCGTCAGCTTGTGACCGGCCAGCTCGATGACGTCCCCAGTCTCGAGCTTCGCGGAGGAGACCTCTTCGTCGTTGACACGAATGCGCTCGCCGCCGCGACAGCTCACTTCGAGCTTCGAGCCGGACTTGCGGATGACCGCGTGCTCGGGCGCGACCGCGCTGCCCAGCAACTGGATGCGCTGATCCGGGGCACTGCCGATCGTCAGCTCGTTGGCGGAGATCTCGGTGTCCCGGTATTCCGGGATGCCGTCTGGACCTTCATGGAGCTCGCGCAGCAGTGCTTCCATGCGTCACCAGTAAACGAACGTCGACACGATGTGCAGCCCGAGTGCGACCAGCAGCGCGAACGTCACCGGGATGTGGAAGTAGAGCCAGATCTTCAGCCAGCCGCGCAGCCGGATGTCGCGACGGATGCGTCGCAGGACAGCCTGACGGCGGCAAAGCAAGACGATGAGCTGCTGCAGATTCGCGGCTTCGATGCCCTTCTGGGCTCGCGGCAGACGTTCGGCCACGAAGTCGATCACGGACTGCTGATCCGTGTTGCGCACCGGCGCGCCGGCACCCCGCACGAAGAATGAATTGTCGCCGCTGAAGAGTTGCGTGTAGACGCCGCCGCCGAGCGTCGTGCGCTCGATGCTGCTCGCCACGGCAAGACCGACTTCTGGCGCGCATTTCTGTGCGAGCGAGCGCGACTGTTTGTCCAGCTCGAACAACTCGGCGAACAACTCGGCGCGCCCGCCGCCCTCGCGGTTCTTCGAAATCAGCACGGGATGGTTGAGATAGCTGAACAGCCCGAAGAAGCCGCTCGCGATCACGACGATCATCAGCACGTACGCGAGCGTGTGCAGATTCCAGCCGACCTGGAAGCCGGCGTGCAGCGTCGCGATGATCAGCAGCGCGGTGCCGAGATACACGTGCGCCGAAGTCCAGCCCTGCACGCTGCCGAGCGTCGAGTTGTAACTGCGCTTGCGGACGCCGAGAAAGGTGAGCCAGACGATCAGCAGCGCGCCGAGCGTGCCGAGCACGTAACCCTGCCAGGTGCCGCCGTTCGGCGGCTGCACTTTGCCCTGCGTCTCGTAAATCACGGCGGATACGAGAAGCAGAACCAGCGACAACCAGAGGTACCGCGCTCCGCGAAACAGCAGGAGGTTGCGGTGGATCAACGCTTCCGCTCCTCGACGAGGTCGACGAACTGCTCGGGCCCGATGCGTATGGCAGCGCCGGTCGGGCACGAGCGTACGCACGCGGGGCCGCCGTCGAGGCCGACGCAGGCATCGCACTTCACGGCCTTCTTGCCCTTCTCTTTCGCGGTTGCGTTCGGCTGGTAGTTCGCTTGCTCGCCGGGCCCGCTGCCGCCGAACAGCAGCCACGACAGCAGGCCGGGCTTCTTCGGCGCGTCGTAAACCATGCGAATGACGTCGTACGGACAATTCGCCTGGCAATTGCCGCAGCCGATGCAGGAGTCGTTGATGTAGACCTCGCCGCTCTCCGAGCGCCGGATGGCATTCGGCGGGCAGTCCTTCATGCAATGCGGCTGCTCGCAATGACGGCAGGCGATCGGGATGTGCACGTTCGCGTACGTTGCCCCGGCTTCGCGATCGAGGCGCGACACGCCGCCATGCGTTTCGGCACACGCCTTCTCGCAGTTGTCGCAGCCGACGCAAAGGGACTCATCGATGACGAGCACGTTGGTCGCTTCGCCGAGGCCCTCGCCCATCAGGAAGTTCATCAGCGTGCCCGCTTCGGGCCGCACCTGCATGCGCGCGTTGTCGATCACGCGCTTGCTCACATCTTTCTGCAGCGGATCGAGCCGCGCATCTTCGCGGCGCGCCAGCTCCAGGAATTCCTTGCGCTTGATCTCGATTGCGTCGGCGGCGACGGTTGCCGTGGCAGTCTCGCGCCGCACCGGATCGCCCATCAGCGCCATTTCGCCGACCAGGTGGCCGGAACGAACCTCGGCAACGAGCATCTGCTCCGCGCCCTTCTTGCGCGCGAGGGCGACGCCGCCCGAGCGCAGCACGAACAGCGAGTCGCCAACCTCGCCTTCCTTGAACAGCACCTCGCCGGCCTTGAACCGGCGCAGCGTCACGCGAGCCGCGATCGACCGGAGGTCCTTGAGCGTCGCGAACGGCGCGAAATGCCGCTGCAACTCGCGCACGACGAAGGTCCAGTCGATGCCGCTGCGCACCTCCTCGTTGGAGTTCATCAGCTTGACCATCGTCCGGCGCGGCGTCTCGACCAGGATGCAACCGGGACCTGCGATCGCCTTCTCGTAGCGCGGCCGGCCCGACAGCAGGCTCATCTCGCCGAAGAACTCGCCGCGGCCGAGGCGCGTGCGGATGTGCGGCGGCTGCGCGCCTTCGAGCGTCACCTCGCCGTCGACGATCGTGAAGAACGAAGTGCCGAACTCGCCCGGCTCGTAGATCGCCTCGCCCTCGCTCACGATGCGCGTCGCGCGGGGAGTCAGTGGTGCGGGACGCTCCCGTTCCAGCTTCTGGTTCAGCTCCTCCATCTTGCGCTGCGCGTCCCTGGCCTCGGCGCCGTCCGGGTATGCGACGATCACGTCGCTCTCGATGATCAGCTCGCGGAACTGCAGGCCGTTCATCTGCCGGAACATCGGGATCAGCGTCTGGAAGCGCTCGACCATCTCGTCGACCGGCCGCTCGAACGGCAGGCCGTGGAACTGGTACTCGAGCAGCGGGTGATCGGCGGGCTTGAGATCGTTGCCGTTGATGAATTCGACGACGTCATAGCCCTGGTTCATCGCCTGCTTGATCAGCGGGTAGCCGGCGAGCGAGCCGATCACGTAGACGCCGGGAACGTTGCTCTCGTAGTGGCGCGACAGCTCAGGGATGGCATCGTTGCGGTCGTTCGGAAACTTGATGCCGACCGACTCGACGAACTTGCGCGGCGGGATTGCGCCGAGACGCGCGATGATGCGATTGCACTGCGCGGTCTTGTCGCCGGTTGCGGTCTGTACGACGACGGTCAGCGTGCCGTTGGCGCCCTCGACGACGCTCTTGATGCTCGCTTCGTAATAGCAGTTCAGGCGGCGCCGCTGGTCGGCGATGGCCGCGACGACGGCGTTGAGGTTGGCGTCCTTGGCGCGGCTGAATTCCTTGCCGCGGTTGATGATCCACACGTCGTTCTGCTCGGCCAGCGCCAACGCGTTTTCGATCGCCGAGTCGCCGGCGCCGACGACCAGGATGGTCTCGTCGCGGTACTCCTTCGGATCGTCCAGCTGGTACTGCACGCGCTCCAGGTCTTCGCCGGGCGCGCCGAGCTTGCGGGGGTTGCCTTCCAGGCCGATCGCCAGCACCACGTGCGCGGCCTGGATCGTTTCGCCGTTCGCCAGCTGCAGGTTGAAGGCATGCTTGTTGCCGGTGATCTTGCGAACCTCCGCGCCGTAACGGATGTTCACCCCGCCGTTCTGCAGTCCCTCGCCCCATTTGGACAGCACGCGCTCGCGGCTGCCGGCGTCGAACTCGAGGTCGCTGCGCAGATCCAGGAATCCTGGCTCCGCCATGACGTGCTTGCCCTTCTGGTAGCGCTGGATCGTCTTGGCGTGCGCGTTGAAACCTTCGAGCAGCACGTAACTGGGTGTGCTGCCCTTTTTATCTTTATGAGCACGGCGGTCGCGGTCCGCCGCCCGGGCGGCAGCGCTCAACCCGGCGGGACCCGCGCCGACGATAGCGATCTGATACATGCAGGCTCCCCGGCCCCGCTCGCCGCACTCATCCCATGAGTATTGTTAAATTGTTGGCGGGCGATGCTACAGAGGGGAGCGATGCGGCCGCAAGGTCCTAAAGGTGCGCCAGATCACGAAAAATGAGTCAACTCACTTTCCCTTGAAGGCCGGCGCGCGCTTTTCCAGAAACGCCTTCGCGGCTTCCGCATGGTCCTGCGTCAACCGGGTGCGCGTCAGGTTCGTCGCCTCCATGTCGAACTGCGCTTCCAGCCTGCCTTCCTCGGCGGCGTTGAGGTTCTGCTTGATATAGCGGTTCGCGATGCGCGGACCGTTGGCGATCTGGCGCGCCAGCGCCGCCGTCTGCGCTTCCAGCGCATCGTCCGCGACCACGCGGTTGACCAGTCCGATCCGCAGCGCCTCGGTCGCCTCGATCTTGTCGCTGAGGAACATGAGCTCGCGCGCCTTGGCCGTGCCGACCAGGCGCGTCAGGAAATAGGTGATGCCGAAGTCGCCGGAGAAGCCGACCTTCACGAACGCCGTGGTAAAGATCGCCGTTGTCGAGGCAATACGCAGATCGCACGCCGTCGCCAGCGCCAAGCCGGCGCCGGCCGCCGGGCCGCGGATCATCGCGATCGTCGGCTTCGGGATCTGATGCAGCAGCCGCGAGGCTTCCATCGCGCCGCGCAGCGAGTCCCGCCATTCCTCGTGAGCATTGGCGGCGTCGCCTTGCCAGCGCGGCGTCGCGCCTTCGCGGAGATCTCCGCCGGCGCTGAAGCCGCGCCCCGCACCGCGCAGCACGATCGCACCGACTTCGGCGTCGCGGGCCGCCGCTTCGAGCGCGGCGCGCAGCTCGATCACCAGCGGTGCATTCAGCGCATTCAGGGATTCCGGCCGGTTGAGCGTCAGGGTGAGCACGCCCTGATCCAGATTGCGAAGCACCAGTGCGCTGTCGTTCATGGCGAACCCCTGACTGCAGTCAGTCACAACAGATGACGGTCGGTAGAAACCCCGGGCTGGATTGTGCGGACAAATGGTGAGGATTTCATCGAAAAAACGGTCGTCCCGTGCCGTGGAATGACGGAGGCCTGTCGCGGCAGGACGACTAGGCAGGCAAGCGTGAACTGCGCACGCGCGACCCTTTTGCAGCCACAGGCATCATTGGAGCGCCCATGAGAATCGTGTCCGCACTGGTCCTGCTGATCGCTCTCGCCCCGAGTGCCTTCGGGCAGTCGCGCGAAGACAATGGCAGCGCGCGCCACGCTCGCGCTCAACCCCCTACCGATCAGATCATCGTCAAATGGCGAGACAGCACGACAGCAACCGCCACGCGGATGCAGAAGCTCGGCGCGTCTTCCGGGTTGCGCTTGCAACACAAGCAACAGCTCGCCGGCGACACCGAAGTGCTGCAGCTCGACCGCGCACGCAGCTCGCAGGACATGAGCTCGGTACTCGAGCGGCTGGCGTCCGATCCGAACGTCGAGTACGCAGTCGCGGACGAACGCCGCTGGATCCACGCGACGCCGGGCGACCCGCTGTTCGCCGATCAGTGGTATTTCCAGAACGCTGAAATTTCCGCTACGCACGCGCAGCAGGCGTGGGACGTCACGGTCGGCAGCAGCACGACGGTGGTCGCAGTGCTCGATACCGGCGTGCGCTTCGAGCACCCGGATCTGTTGCGGCTGTCGCAGGCCGGCAAGCTCCTCGACGGATTCGATTTCGTTTCGCAGACGCCATACGCGAACGACGGCGACGGCCGCGACACCGATGCGTCCGATCCCGGCGACTTCGTGACGGCCGCGGACAAGATGCAGCCCGCCTTCACGACCTGCGATGAGTCGAACAGCTCCTGGCACGGCACGCGCGTGTCCAGCCTGATCGCGGCGCTGACGAACAACGCGGAAGGCATTGCCGGCACGGGCTGGAACACGCTGATCCTGCCAGTGCGCGTGCTCGGCAAGTGCGGCGGAACGGACAGCGACATCATTGCGGGCATGCGCTGGGCTGCCGGCATCGCCGTGCCCGGCGCGCCGGTGAATCTGACTCCGGCGCAGGTGATCAACCTCAGCCTGGGCGGGACGGGTGTGTGCTCCGCCGCGTATCAGTCGGCGGTTAACGAGATCCTCGCGCGCGGCGTGCTGATCGTGGCATCGGTCGGCAACGACGGTGGCAATGTCGCAGCGCCTGCGAACTGCGCCGGCGTTCTCGGCGTGACAGGCATCCGGCACGCCGGCACGAAGGTAGGATTCAGCAATCTCGGGCCCGGCTCCGGCATCGGCGCGCCAGGCGGCAACTGCGTGAACACGACGATCACGCCGTCGACGCCGTGCCTGTTCTCGATCACGGCGGCGGTGAACACCGGCACGACCGTCCCGGGCGCGTCCGCGTACACCGACCACGTTCTCAACTTCAACGTCGGCACCAGCTTCTCGGCGCCGCTGGTGGCGGGCGCCGCGGCGCTGATGCACTCGCTGAACTCGCGATTGACGCCGGCTCAATCCATCGCGCTGTTGAAGGAATCTTCCGTACCGTTTCCGACGACCAGCACGACGACGACGACGTTCTGCCACGTGCCGGCCGGCGACCTGCAACAGCAGGAGTGCATCTGCACGTCGGCGACGTGCGGCGCGGGTATGTTGGATACGCAAGGCGCCGTGCTCGCGGCACAACGACCGTTTGCGATTGCCGAAGCGCCGACGACGATCAACACCGGGACGGCGGTGAGCATCGACGGGCGCGACAGCTTCGCGTCCAACGGCCGCACGGTTGCATCGTTTCAGTGGACCGCAACAGGAGTGACGGGCGCAACGCCGACTTTCGGCGACGCCGCTCAGGCGCTCACGACGGTGCAGGTGGCGGCCGCGAGCACGTTCACATTGCGGCTGACCGTGACGGACGATCTGGGATCGCAGGACACCGCGGACATCGCGGTAGTGACCGCGGCTCCGCCTCCGCCACCCCCTCCGCCTCCTCCCCCGCCGCCTCCTGCTTCGAGCGGCGGTGGCGGTGGTGGCGGCAGCTTCGGCTGGCTGATGCTGCTCGTGCTATCGGCTATTTCAGTTTCGCGGCGAGCCCGACCAGGTACTCGCTGAACTTCTCGCCGAGTGCCTCGTGCTTGAGGCCGTACTCGACCGTAGCCTGCAGGTAGCCGAGCTTGCTGCCGCAGTCGTAGCGCTTGCCTTCGAACTCGTACGCATACACCGGCTCGTCCGCGAGCAGGTCCGCGATGGCGTCGGTGAGCTGAATCTCGCCGCCCGCGCCACGACCCGTCTGCTCCAGCTTCGCGAAGATCGTGGGCGACAACAGATAGCGACCCACGACGGCAAGTGTTGACGGCGCGTTCTGCGGACGCGGCTTCTCGACGATCTGCTTCACGCGACTGACGCGGCCCTCACGCTCCTCGGTGGCAACGATGCCGTACTTGTCCGTCTCCGCACGCGGCACCGTCTCGACGCCGAGCACGCTTCCGCCGCGCTCCGCATGCACCGAGGCCATTTGCCGCAGGCACGCTGTCGGAGCATCGATGAGATCGTCGGCGAGATGCACGAAGAACGGCTCGTCACCCACCACCGGCTTGGCGCACCACACCGCGTGACCGAGACCGAGCGGCGACGGCTGGCGGATGTAGATGCAGCTCGCCCACGCCGGCACGATGTCCTTCAGCGCCTTCAGCAGGTCGTTCTTGCCCTGCGCCTCCAGCGCCGCTTCCAGCTCCGCGTCGCTGTCGAAGTGATCCTCGATCGCGCGCTTCGAGCTGCCGGTGATGAACACCAGTTTGCGTGCGCCGGCAGCCAGCGCTTCCTCTGCGGCGTACTGGATCAGCGGCTTGTCGACGATCGGCAGCATCTCCTTCGGGCTCGCCTTGGTCGCGGGCAAAAATCGCGTACCGCGGCCGGCGACTGGAAACACCGCCGTTCTGATCTCTTGAGCCTGGGTCACCGCACACCTCCGTCGAATTCGCAGGAGCGCGATGATACCCGGAAGCAGGGGCGCCCGGCTCGCGCCAGCGCCCCCGCCGGCTATTTCTTCGACGCGCCTTCCAGCTTTATGTTGGCTCGGTTGCGCTCCAGCACCTTGGCGCCGATGCCCTTGATCTTGCGCAGATCCTCGACGCTGCGAAATGCGCCGTTCTTTTCCCGGTAGGCAACGATTGCCTGCGCGCGGCTCAGGCCGATGCCCTGCAACTCCTTGGCGATGGTGGCCGCGTCGGCAGTGTTGATGTCCACGGGACCGGCCCAGACGAGCACCGGCATGAGCGAGACGATGAGCGCCTGGATCGCGCGGCGCAGGTGCGATGGGGTGAACTTGGACATGGAGCCCTCCTTGAGCAATGAGTGAAACGGCTTTGCAGGATTTGCCTGCTCATGATGCGCGCGGGCTGCGCGACAAAATTCGCGAATAAATCGCGCGTTTGCGCAGGAATGCCGTAAGTCCTACGAGGCTTGGGGGAACTGCCGTGCTCGCGCTCTCATTCGGGCGCAACCGCTGCCTCGCCGCGGCCTCGGATGGCAATCAGGGAGATCACATGCGCTGCAATCATTGCAAACGGCTTGTAAGTGTGTGGGCGTGCACGAGCGCCATCGCTTTGTTGAGCGGCTCCGCCGCGTTCGCGGAGTTGCCGCGGCATCCGGTTTTTCAGACGCTCGAAGCGGCGCGCGAGGAAATCCAGCCGACGCCCGATGAACCGCCACAGGCATTGAAGTTCGGCTGGTCTGTTGCCATCCGTGACAGCGTCGCCTTCGTCGGGATGCCCGACGCATTCGAACGCCGGGGACGCGTTGCAATCTTCACGCAGACTACGAGTGGCTGGCAGCGCACGGGCACCCTCGATCCATCGCCCGACAATGGCTTCGAGATCAAGTTCGGCCAGTCGCTTGCCTTCCGCGACGGCTACGTCATGGTGGGCGCTTCGGACTCCGTGTACGTCTTCAAGCGCGGCAACGGCGCATGGAAGTTGTCGCAACGCCTGCTGCGTCCCGCGGCGGACCCTGTCGGTGGAGATTTTGCACAAGCCCTTCACTTCGAGAGCGGTGTGCTCGTCGTCGGCTCTCCCAACCTGAGCAGCGATCGCCGGCACGGCACGACTTACGTCTACGAGCGCAACGCCGCAGGGACCTTCGTCCTGCGCAGCACCCTCGTTCCAACGGATTCGCACGTGGGCGACTCCTTCGGCTTCGACGTCAGTGTCGCGGCCAACGTCATCGTGATCGGCGCGCCCGACCTGCGCTCGACAGGTGCAGCGTATGTATTCCGGCGCGGCACGAACGGCGCATGGGTGCAGCGCCAGCGACTTGCTGCAGCCGACGCTGCAGCGGGGGACGGCTTCGGCTGGTCCGTCGCGATCGACAAGAGCATGGTGCTGATCGGCGCTCCCAACGAGGACATCGAAGGCGTCGACGGCTTTCCGCCGACTTCGGACGGTCACATCGCAGGCGGTGCGGTGTACGGCTTCGTGCCGGCCTCGGGCGCATTCCTCGAAACTTTCAGACTGCGTCCGCGCCCGGACGAGAATCCCGACTACGTCGCGTTCGGCTGGGACGTGGCGATGTTCAACAAGCGCATCGTGGTAGGCGCCACGAAGTCGAGCTTCTTCGGCGTGAAGCAAGGCTACGTTCACACCTACACGCGTGATGGTTCCAACGTAACCGCGTTGGGTCTGGCGAGCGGCTTCCTCGAGCCCGAGAGCAATTCGCTCGGCCTGGCCAATCAGTGGCTGCTGGTCGGCTCGCCGTACAGCTCCGGGTGCAACAGCTCCGGCGCGTGCATCGGCAACGCGAGCGTGGTGGATCTGACCAAGTTCGCGCAGTAACGTCTTAACGTCGCTGCAGGCCCGGCGTCACGTCGAGCAACGCAACTGGGGCGAAAGCGTCCCAGCTGCGGCAGCCCGGGCACTGCCAGAAGTGCGAGGCGCTCGCGAAGCCACAGTCGACGCAACGATAGCGCTGCGTGCGGCGAAGAATGCGCGCGAGGCTCACTGCCAGGTCCGTACGCTGCTGCGGCGTGAGCTGACCGGGATCGCCCGCGATCGAGCGCACGATCTCACCGAGACTCGGATCCTCGCGCAGCAGATCGGGCAGACAATCGCGAACGAACGGCTCCTGCTCGAGACCGGCGACGATCGCAGCGTAGGCCAGCTCGGCGCGCGCTGAAGGCTCGGGACGAATCCACGCGTTGAAGCGGCGCTCGATCTCCCCGGCATCGCTGCCGCGGACCGCGCGCAGCACGCGCGGCAACGCGAGCGCGAGCAAGCGCGGATGGAGCTCGACGACGCGCTGACACAGCGTCGCCGCCAGCTCGGGCTCGTTCATGTCGAGCGCGATGTCGGCGCGAATCAGCGCGCCGCGCGGAAAATTCCGCTGCGCCTCGCGCGCGCGATGCAGATGTTCGCGCGCCGCGTCGAGGTCGCCGCGATCGCGCGCCTGCTCGGCAAGCTCGCAGTGATAGTGAGCGATCGCCGTCGGCTGCTCCGGCGACGCCAGCGCCGTCAGCTCATTGTGAACCGCGATCGCCTGCTCCCAGTCGCGCTGCTGCTCGTAGATCCGCAACAGGTAGCGCAGCGCCGGCACGCGGCGCGATTCGCTTTCGGCGAGCTGCCGGAACGAGCGCTCGGCGCGATCGAACAGGCCGGCGCGGAAGTAGTCTTCGGCCAGCGCGAACATCGCTTCGAGCCGATGCTCGTTGCTGAGCGAGGGCCGGGCCATGATGTTCTCGTGGATGCGGATCGCGCGCTCGACCTCGCCGCGCCGCCTGTAGATGCTGCCGAGCGCGAAGTGCGTCTCGACGGTTTCGTTGTCGACGTCGACCATCCGCAGGAACACTTCGAGCGCCTTGTCGGGCTCTTCGTTCAGCAGGAAGCCGAGGCCCTTGAGATAGTCCTCGTTCAGCCGGCGCGGCGGCTCCTGGCTGCGCGGCAGACTGTTCGGGCGTTCGGCGCGCTCGGGGACGTTCGACTGTTGAGTGCGGTCGCGCAGGCGAAATTGCGCGACCAGCCAGCCCGCGGCGGCAGCGACGAAGAGCGCAACGACCAGGTCGAGCGACAGGTCAAGCGACATTTTCGTCCGCGGCTGCCAGCGCCCGGGCGCGAGTTTCGGCTGCACGCAGCGCGCGGCGCAGCCGGCCACGCTCGTCGAGCAGCTCTGCCACCCAGTAGACGCGCCAGAACAGTCCCGCGAGCAGACCGATCACGAACGCGACGATGAGCGCGAGGCCGAGCGGCGTGCCGATGCGCAGGAACGCGAGCTCGACCTCGACGCGTCCGGCATTCATGGCGCTGACAAGCAGCGCAACCAGTGCGGCGAGGGCGACGGTGAAGTAGAAGAGGATTCGAGCCATGGAAGAGAGTCTAAACCTCTCTTCGCCAGGCTTCAGTCTCGGATGGGGCTGCCCGCGCCGTCGTTGACGCGCTCGCGCAGATCCTTGCCGGGCTTGAAGTGCGGCACGTACTTGCCCGACAGCGCGACGGTTTCGCCGGTCTTCGGGTTACGGCCCTGGCGCGGCGGGCGGAAATGCAGCGAGAAGCTGCCGAAGCCGCGGATCTCGATGCGACCGCCCTGCGCCAGCGCGTCGCTCATGATCTCGAGGATCTGCTTGACCGCCAGCTCGACGTCCTTGGCGGGCAGGTGCTTCTGCTTCGCTGCAATGAGCTCGATGAGTTCCGATTTGGTCATGCTCGGGCCCGTTGTTCTTGTTCGGCAAGCGGCGGGCTGCACGCTGCAGCCCGCCACCACCCGTTAATTATCCCCGCCTCCGATGTGCTCCTTCAGCAGGTCGCCGAGGCTCGTGCCGCTGGAGGTCTCGCCGGTGCGGTAATTCTGCACCGCCTCGTTCTCTTCGTGGATCTCCTTCGCCTTGATCGACAGCGCGATCGTGCGGCTCTTGCGATCCACGTTGGTGAACTTGGCTTCGACCTCGTCGCCGACCTTGAGCACCGTGCGCGCGTCTTCGACGCGGTCACGCGACAGCTCGGACGCGCGCAGATGGCCTTCCACGCCGCCGCCCAGGTCGATGATCGCGCCCTTGGCGTCGACCTCGCGCACCGAGCCCTTGACGATGGAGTTCTTCGGATGCTCGGCGATCCAGGCCGAGAACGGATCCTTCGCCAGCTGCTTGATGCCCAGC
>DATEKT010000217.1:0-28519 GCA_035277305.1 Steroidobacteraceae bacterium
CCACCGAGCTCGGCCGCAGACTCGACGCACGCATCAAAGCCGAGTTCCCGGCTCATCTACACGGACTCCTGCAGGAAGGCGTCCGGCGTCTCGTCGACTACCAGGATGGCGACTACGCGGCGTTGTACCTCGACCGCCTGCGCGAGATCCGTGACCGCGACAGTTATGCACTGACCGCATCCGTCGCCCGTCACCTTGCACTGAGGATGTCCTACGAAGACACGATCCGCGTGGCCGATCTCAAGACCCGACACAAGCGCTTCGCTCGCGTGCGCACCGAGGTGCAGGCGCAATCGGAACAGATCGTCTACATGACCGAGTTCATGCATCCGCGCTTCGACGAAGTGTGCGAAACGCTGCCGGCGGGAATCGGTGCAAGGCTGCACGCGAGCGGCCGGGCGCGTCGCTGGTTCGCGCCGTTGTTCAGCAAAGGCAGGCGTATTCACACAGCGCACCTCGGCGGCTTTCTGATGCTGTACATCGTATCGGGCCTGCGACGCTGGCGTCGCGGCACGCTGCGCTATCGCCTCGAGCAGGAACGCATCGGCGCGTGGCTGTCTCAGGTCAAATCGCTGGCAAGCCGAGCCGGCGGCTACGATGCGGCAGTAGAACTGGCGGAGTGCGCGCGCCTGGTCAAAGGCTATAGCGACACGCATGCGCGCGGGCTGAAGAATTACGCTATCGTCAGCGATGTTGCGCAACGGCTGGCCGACCGCCCGGACCTCGCTGCACTCATCAAGCGCCTGCGCACGGCAGCGCTGGCGGACGAGGAGGGCAAGCAGCTGCGCGCCGCATTGGACGAGCTCTGAGCGGACATCATTCATGCAGCACCTTGCCTGGCCCTTCTTCGACGACACCCATCGCAGCCTCGCGCCCGCAATTCGCAGCTGGGCGGAGCGATCGCTGCACGGCGATCATGACGAATCGCGCGAGGGAACCGATGCGGCCTGCCGCAAGCTGGTGGCTGCGCTCGGCGCAGCCGGGTTCACGCGTCACTGTGTGCCGCGCGCTTACGGCGGGACGTCGGAAGACTTCGATGCCCGCGCGATCTGCCTGGTGCGCGAAACGCTCGCGGAATACGACGGACTCGCCGATTTCGCTTTCGCCATGCAGGGGCTCGGCGGCGGCGCCCTGTCTATTGCCGGATCGGACGGGCTGAAGTCGCGCTACCTGCCCGCAGTCGCGGCGGGCCGTGCGATTGCCGCATTCGCACTCTCGGAGCCCGATGCAGGCTCGGATGTCGCTGCCATGCAGACGTCGGCGCGCCGCGACGGCGGTCACTACGTGCTGGACGGCACCAAGACGTGGATCTCGAACGGCGGCATTGCCGACTTCTACTGTGTGTTCGTGCGGACCACGCCGGGGCAGAAGCGTGCGGACGGTACCACCGGTGCGCAAGGCATCACCGCGTTCGTCGTCGACGCCAACACTCCAGGACTCGAGATCGAGGACCGCATCGACGTGATCGCGCCGCATCCGCTGGCGACTCTGCGCTTCCGCAACTGTCGCGTGTCCGAGGCGCAGCGCATCGGCGGCGAAGGCGAAGGGTTCAAGATTGCAATGCGAACGCTCGATGTCTTTCGCACGTCCGTCGCGGCCGCCGCACTGGGTTTCGCTCGCAGAGCATTGCGCGAAGGGCTGACCCATGCGCGCCAGCGCTCGATGTTCGGCAAAACGCTTGCCGATTTGCAGCTCACGCAGGCGGCGCTGGCGGACATGGCAACCGAAGTCGATGCGGCGGCGCTGCTGATCTACAGGGCGGCGTGGCTGCGCGATCGTGGCGAAGTCGTCACGAAGGAAGCCGCGATGGCCAAGCTGGTTGCAACCGAAGGCGCGCAACGAGTCATCGATCGCGCCGTGCAGATGTTCGGCGGTCGCGGCGTGCGTCGGGGCGAAGTCGTCGAGCGCCTGTATCGCGAGATCCGTGCGCTGCGCATATACGAAGGCGCTACGGAAGTGCAGCAGCTGATCATCGGGCGCGAGTTGCTGAAGGAGTGAGCCATGGCGATGTGGCGCCCGCCGCAACGCATTCGCTATACGCCGCAGGCTGGGAGCTGGCCCACTGCACAGCAAGTGCAGAGCTCGCGCCTCTTCACTGCGACGCAGGTCGGTCCGCTTGCGCTCAGCGCGCGAACGTGGGTGCCGGCCATGGTTCCGTGGCGTGCGACCGACGATGGGTTCGTCAGCGAGAACGTGCTTGCCTGGTACGAGCGCTTCGCGCGCGGTCGGCCGGCAGCAATCGTGGTCGAGGCCACCGGGATCCGCGACATCCCGAGCGGGCCCTTGCTGCGCATCGGCGGCGATCGCTTCCTGCCGGGGTTGAAACAGCTCGTCGAGGTCGTGCGCAGGGCCAGCGCGGGCGAGACGCGGCTGCTCATCCAGCTCATCGACTTCCTGCGCATCCGGCGCCGGCCGGAGCCGGGCAAATACTTCCAACGGATCCTGCAGATCGATGATCGCCATCGCACAGCGCTGGGTCTGCGCGATGCGAGCGAGGATGAGGTGCGTCGCGCGCTCGCCGGCCTCGACGACGCAGCTCTGGATCGCGTTCTGAATACGACGGAAATCGAAGCTCTGCGTTTCGGCGCTCGAGAGCGTGTGACGGATCTGGAGCTGCCGGCGATTCGCGAGCTGCCGCAACAACTCCCGGAGCTGTTCGCCGCTGCCGCTCGGCGTGCGCGCGAAGCAGGATTCGACGGGGTCGAGCTGCACTATGCTCATGCCTACACGATGGCGTCGTTCCTGTCGGGCTTGAACACGCGCGACGATGGCTACGGCGGATCGGCGGCCGAGCGTGCGCGGCTGCCCCTCGAAGTCTTTCAACGCGTTCGCACGGAGGTCGGCGCCGATTACGCTGTCGGGTGCCGAATGTTGACGGAGGAGGCGATTGCCGGCGGCTATGGAGTCGACGACGCTTGCTTCTATGCGAGCGCATTCGCGCGCGGCGGCATGGACTTCATCTCACTTTCGCGCGGTGGCAAGTTCGACGACGCGAAGCAGCCGAAGGTCGGTGAAGCCGCGTATCCCTACACGGGTCCGAGCGGTTACGAATGCATGCCGTCCTACTATTCGGATGAGCGCGGACCGTTCGGGCGCAATCTCGCACCGTCTGCCGCCGTGCGCGCGGCCATTCGCAGCGAGGGCTTGACCACTCCGGTCATCACGAGTGGCGGCATCCACAGCTTCGAGCAGGCAGAAGCGGCGCTGCGCGAAGGTGCTTGCGACATCGTCGGCTTCGCGCGCCAGGCGCTGGCCGATCCGGACTGGTTCCGCAAGGTCCGCACCGGCCACGGTGCGCAGGTCCGCACGTGCCTGTACACCAACTATTGCGAAGCGCTCGACCAGCGCCATCGCGAAGTCACGTGCGAGTTGTGGGACCGCGAGGCGCTCGACGAACCGGGCGTGCAGCGAGCGAGCGACGGCAAGCGTCGCCTGCTGGCCCCGGACTGGCGCGAGGACTAGCGTAACCGGGGCACGTCCCGTGCCTGTCGTTCCCGGACCCGACTTCGTGCGGTTGACCCACCACGCAACGCTGGTATATACAACTGTAACCAAAATCACATAATTGTGGGCATAATTGGCTGCGCGCTTCGCCGCCATTCCAACGATCTCAGGCGCTCAAGTTGCACATGAAGATGCGGGCCACTCATGAACCTGATAGACGACGTAGCGTTACCCGGATCGCTGTGGGCGATCATGTTCTCGATGGGGCTGAGCCTGACGTGGCAGGACTTCCGGCGCGTGTTCAGCGAGCGGCGGGCGTTGCTGGTCGGCGTCGGGGCGATGCTGGTGGTGCCGCCCATCGTCGGCATCGTCATTGCAACCCGCTATGCGCCCACGCCGGAGCTGGCAGTGGGCTTCGTGCTGTTGGCGACTTGCCCCGGCGGCATGCTCTCCAATCTGATGACGGACCTGTCGAAGGGCGACCTGGCGCTGTCGATGTCCTTTACGATCGCCGTCAGCTTCATCTACATCTTCGCGGTGCCGTTCTACGCGCACTTCGCCTTGCTGCATTTCATGGGCGAGAGGCGCGAGATCGACGTGCCGATGCTGGGCTTCATCGGCTCGATCTTCTCGATGACGCTGGTGCCGGTGACCCTCGGGGTGCTGGTGCGGCGCTTCCGGCCGCAGCTCGCAATCGCCTTGCGCGGCTACATCAAGATCATCGCCATGCTCGTGCTGGTCGGCGCATTCATCACCATCCTGGTCAGCCAGGTCGAGGTGCTGCGGCAGAACGCGGCACTGCTGTTCTGGATGACGCTGGCCTGCAACCTGATCGTGCTGGCGGCAGCCTTTGTGCTCTGCAAGCTGGCCCGGCTGAATGCGCCGCAGACCTCGGCGGTGTGCATCGAACACCTGATCCGGCAGGAGGGCACGGCGATCTACATCGCCGTGGCCATCGTGGGCAGCCGGGAGATGTCGCTGCCCATGATCATGAATACCCCCATAGGCCTGGTGCTCTGTATCATCTTCGTGTTGGTCATGCGCAACGTCATGACCCGGCATCGTCAGGAGCAGGCCCCGCTGCGGCAACCGCAGGGAGGCAGTTAGAGGGTACGAATGAGCATCCCGCGCAACATGAATCCGGCCGAGCCGGACTTCGACCTGTTCAGCTCGCCGTTCTATCTGATCGCGCACGTGGACTTCAAATACCACGAGGATCTCGACCGAGTGATGCGCAAATACGAGGTCGACCGGACCACGTACCGGCTGATGTCGGTGCTGCTGGCCGTCGGCCTGGAGAACATCAAGGTCATCTGCGAGCACGCGCTGGTCAAGCGCTCGACCGGCAGCCGCGCCATCGATCGGATGCTGGAGAAGGGCTGGGTGCGCACCGAGTCCAACGAGGAGGATTTCCGTTCGACCAAGGTCGAGCTCACGGCCGAGGGCCGCAAGCTCGCCGGCATGCTGCGGCAGTCGACCAGCAAGCAGCTCGCGCGGGCGGCCGACGGCCTGTCGGCGGCCGATCTGCGGCAGCTGGCCTTGATCCTGCGCCGCATGACCGAGAATCTCGGGCGCCTGCACATCGAGTAGCGCCGGGGCGCTGCGGACACGCCGGCGCGGGTTGCTCATGACGCGCAGCGCTGCGACTACCGGTCGCGACTCTTTCGAGCACTCTCTCTGGCACGCGACTGCCGGCGAGCTGACGGCCGCGGACGCATTCGAACCCGGCCGCTCCTACGATTGCATCGTGATCGGCGCCGGCATTGCCGGCGTCGTCAGCGCGCTGACGCTGCAGAGTCGCGGTGCGCGGGTCGCGATTCTCGAAGCGGCGGTGCCGGGCAGCGGTGCGACCGGACGCGCGGGCGGCTTCGTCGTGCCTACGTTCTCGGCCATCCGTCCGGCCGAAGTCATTCGCCGCTATGGCGACCGCGGCGAACGCCTCGTCTGTGCAGTGGCCGGTTCCGCCGACGTGCTCTTCGATCTCGTGCGCAAGCATGGCATCGAGTGCGACGGCGGCCAGCAGGGCTGGTTTCATCCCGCGCACTCGCCCGAAGCGCTGGAACGCATCGCGGCCGACGCGAAAGTCTGGCGCTCGTACGGCGCGACCATGGAAGTGCTCGACGCACGCGCAACGCGGGCACGCACTGGGGTGCAGGGTTACGCGGGCAGCCTGTTCGTGCCTTCGGGTGGCGCAATCCATCCGGTGAAGCTGCTGCATGGGTTGATCTCGGCAGCACGCGCGCTCGGGCTGCATCTCTTTTCCGGCGTGCGCGCGCTGTCGGCCGAACGCAGTCGCGACGGCTGGACGATCGAAACGCCGCGCGGCCCGATCCACGGTCACAAGCTGCTGGTCTGCACGAATGCACGCTCGCCCGTTCTGTTCGCGGATCTGGAAGCGAGCATCGTGCCGCTGCGCGTCTGTCAGATTGCAACGCGGCCGCTCGCAGCGGCGCAGCGCGCGCGGCTGCTGCAACAAGGTCAAAGCCTGTCCGACACGCAGCTCGATCTGTTTTCCTATCGCTTCGACGCGCAGTGGCGCCTGATCTCCGGCGCCATGCCGGTGCTGCCGGCGCGGACAGGTCAGCGGCTGGGACGACGCATCGTCGCCCGCATCGCGCGCGAGCTCGGCCTCGATTTCGAGCCGCAGCTCGAGTACGTGTGGTTCGGCGAAGCCTCGGTGACGGCCGACCGCCTGCCCGCGCTGTACGAGGTCGGTCCGGGGGCGCATGCGATCACGGCGTGCAACGGCCGCGGCCTCGCAACATCCGCCATGCTCGGCATCGCCCTCGGCAATGCAGTGGCGGACGATCGCATGGTCGACATGCCGTTGCCGGTCTCCGAACCGGAGCCGGCCCGACGTCGGCGGCTGCAGATGATCGGCAGCCGCCTCTATCCAGTTTACGGGCGCGTGCGCGACGCACTGCGGATCTGAAGGGTCGCATCATGAAATGGCCGGCGCAGAGGTTGCACAGTCAGGCGGCGAAGGGTTTCGGCATGTACGAGGTTGCAGCGCGCCTGCAAAGCTCGGGCGTCGACGTCATCCACCTCGAAGTCGGCCGCCCGGCGGACGACACGCCGGTGCACATCAAGGAAGCGGCCAAGGCAGCGCTCGACGCCGGGATCGTTCACTACGGCGATCTGCAGGGCACGTTGTCGCTGCGCCAGGCGCTCGCCGATCGCTATCGCGCGCAACAGAATCTGCAGGTCACCGCCGCCGAGATCCTCATCACCAACGGCGTGACGCAGGGCGCGTTTGCGACATTCATGGCCGCCATCGATCCCGGGGACGAAGTGATCGTGCTGGAGCCGTGGTATCCGCAGCACAACTCGAAGATCGAGCTGGTGGGCGGGCGCGTGGTGACCGTATCGATGCAGCGCGTGAACGGCGCCTATCGCCTCGATCCCGAGCGCGTCGAGGCGGCGATCACGCCGCGGACCCGCATGATCGTCCTGATCAACCCGACCAATCCGACCGGCACCGTGTACTCGGCGCTGGAGCTGCATGCGCTCGCGCGGATCTGTATTCGGCACGATCTGCTGGTGCTGTCGGACGAGGTCTACGAATACATCACGTTCGACGGCCACCGCCACATCAGCATGGCGACGCTGCCGGGCATGCGCGAGCGCACCATCACCGTCAGCGCCTTCACCAAGGCCTACGCAATGGACGGCTGGCGGCAGGGCTACGTCATGGCGCCGGCGCCGCTCATCGCGGACCTGCGCAAGGTGACGATGAACGACACGACGCATCCATGCGTGTTTGCGCAGGAGGGCGCGCGTGCCGCCGTCGTCGGACCCCAGCAGTGCCTGACCGAGATGGTCGATCGAGATCGCTCGCGGCGCGACCTCGCGGTGGGTCGCCTCGCCGCAATGCCCGGGGTCAGCTGCGCCGTGCCGCAGGCAACGATCTACGCCTTTCCCGACATCCGCTCGTTCGGCCTCACCTCGAACGACCTGGCGCTGGCCATCCTGGAGCGCGCGCACGTCGCGGTGGAATCCGGCTCGTTTTACGGGCCCTCCGGCGAGGGTCATCTGCGCGTATGCTTTGCCTCGGAGCCTTACGAGCGCGTCGCCGAAGGCATGACCCGCATCGCCGCTTTCCTTTCGACCCTGCCACGCTCATGACACGCAAGCTCATCTCGTCGGGATCGCGCTTCGAGGAACTCGCCCGCTACTCGCGGGCGGTGGTCGAAGGCGACTGGATCTTTGTCTCGGGAACGGTCGGAGCGGATCCCGCGGATGGCAGCATTCCGGCGTCCGTCGAGCAGCAGGCGCGCAATAGTTTCGCGCACATCGAGCGCGCGTTGCGCGAAGGCGGCGCCAGCTTGAGCGATGTCTATCGGTGCCGCGTGTATGCGACCGACATCGAGGCGATGCCCGAGATCGTGAAAGTGCTGGCGGAAAAGTTCGCGGACATTCGGCCGGCGAACACGACGATCATCTGCCAGCTGCCGGTGGCCGGCGCGAGAGTCGAGATCGAAGTTTCGGCGCGGCGGCGGTCGTGATGCAGGGCGTGGTGCGCACGTGCGCCGCGGTGATGCTCACTGCAGCGCTATCGTTCGCGGCTTTCGCAGCGGAGCCACCGACGGTCAGTGACGATCCGCGACGAGTGCCGCTGCCTCCGCCGAAGCCGTCGGATCGCCCGGCGCTGCTGATCGTCAACGCGACTTTGATCGATGGCACCGGCGCTCGTGCGCGTCCGGGCACGGATGTGCTCATCGAAGGCGATCGCATCGTCGCGATCGGTCCCACTGCCACGCTCGCATCCGTCGCTCAGTCGGCGCAGCGCATCGACGCCTCGGGGCTGTTCGCAGTGCCGGGCCTCATCGACCTGCACCTGCATTTCACGGGTCAACGCGGCGAGGACTTCGGGCGATATCGCGAATCGGAGAGCGCCGCGGCCATTCGCGCCACGCTGCTCGCCGGCCAGCTCGTGCGCGCCGGCATCACCGCGGTGCGTGAGCCCGGCACTGCGGGAGACGTGTCGATCCGCCTGCGCGAAGCGATCGAGCGCGGCATGCTCGATGGGCCGCGCATCTTCTGGAGCGGGCGTCGGATCGTTACGCGCGGCGGTCATGGCGATGAGATCACTGCGACGGCCAGCGGCAGGCCGGTCGGTCTGGAAACCTCGCTGCGCTCGCGCGTTGCGACCGGGCCCTGGGATTGGCGACTCGCGGTGCGCGAAGAGATTCGCATGCAGGCCGACTGGATCAAGCTCACGGCTCCGTACACGCGCGAAGAAGTCGTCGCTGCAGTCGACGAGGCGCACATGCACGGCCTTCCGTTGACCGTCGATTCGTTCGGTCAGTACACGACGTGGGCGGTCGAGGCGGGCATCGACTGCATCGAGCACCCGCTCGACATGCCGGACGGCACGATCGAGCTGATGGCGCGCCGCGGGACCTGTCTCGTGCCGACCCTGGTCGCGTTCTACAACGTGCTCAAGTTCGGCTATCCGTCTGCGGGAATACCGCCGGGCGGCTTCTACTACACGATGTCGCGACGGTTCGTCGTCGATCACGATGAGCACTTGCGCGTGGTGCGGGCCGCGCACCGGGCGCACGTGCCGATCGGCGTCGGCACCGACATTCCTTTCGAGCTCGAGCGCCGCTATCCGCAGGACTACTACGCCGAGCTGGGATTCCTGAAGCAGGCGGGTCTCAGCGACGCCGAAGTGCTCGCGGCGGCCACGCGGATCGGTGCGCAGATCCTCAAGCTCGGCGATCGGCTCGGCACGATCGAGCTGGGCAAGCTCGCCGACATCGTGATCGTCGGCGCCGATCCGCTGCGCGACATCGACAATCTGCGGCAGGTTCGCCACGTCATCGCGGACGGGCGGTTGGTGAAGACCGGACCGTCTCCCTGAATCTCACGCCGGCACGACGTCGAACGCGACGGTGATGCGCTCCTCGTCGCTGTCGAACGGCGTCGTGCCGTGGAACAGGTACGACGGGAACAGCACCAGGGTGCCCTCGCGCGGCTGGAGCATCCGGCCGATGCGCTCGCCGTGCGCGAGCTTCAGATCCGTTTCGCCGAGCTGCAGCCAGCCGGCCTGCAGCTGCGTATCGGCGGCGATGTGCGGCACTCGCACGTAGTAGCACGAGCTGATCCAGCCCTGCGAATGCACGTGATTCACGTGATAGCCGGCGCGCGCGAGCCTGACCGACCAGGAGCCGGCAAAGCGAAACGCTCCGTGGTTTCGGCGTAGCAGGGGATGTTGCGTGTCCGCCGGCAGAGCGCGCACGTAGTCGCGGATCGCAGCTTCGAACGCTGTCCGGAGTGCCTCGACGATCGGGAGCTGGGTGGCAAAGAGATCTTCGAGAGTTTGCGTGCCGCCGCGCAGCGATTGATCTGCAGGCGCGCATTGCGTGCGATGCAGCTGCGCAAGCATGCGGGCCAGGTCCTGATTGAACGCGTCGATGCTGCTGTATCCGGACGGGGCAGGGAGGTCGAAGGTCTGCACAAAGCGCGAGTAGTCGTTCAGCGCCGGCTCGCGCGCATCGCCGAGCAGTCGCCAGCACACGCCGCGATAGGCAATTGCGACCTGGTCATTGGGGGTCGCTTCCAGCACCGCATCGAGATGCGAGAGCGCCGCGGCCGCATCGTTCCCGATCAGGCACAGACGCGCGGCATCGAGCCGGAAGCGGGGTTGCGGATCGCTGTCGAGCGCGTGCTGAACGTGTCGGTATGCCTCGGAGGTCCGGCCCTGGCTGGCGAGCGCACGACCCAGCGCGTGATGCATCGATGCGCTGGCGATGCCTTTCGCGATCTGCTCGCTCAGATGCCGCTGCGCCTGCGCCGGGCGGCCCGCCAGGATCAGGCGATGGGCGAGATCGACGTGCAGCTCGATGGCTGCCGGCACCCGCGCGAGTGCGCTTCGATAGCTGTCCAGGTATTGCGCCACGTCGCCCTGCAGCCAGAGTGCATTGTTCAGCGCCTGATGAGCTTCGAGGAAATCGGGCCGCAGCTCGACAGCGCGCCGATAGGCCGACACCGCAGCTTCGTTGCGCCCCAGATCGGCCAGGATATTGCCGCAACTCAGCTGCAGCTCGGCGTCGGCCGGCGCGATTGCGATGCAGAGATCCATATGTCGCAGGGCCTCGGACAGTTCGCCCTGCTGTCGGAGCGCTAGAGCCAGACCGTGATGCGAGCCACTGTGCCTGGGATCGCAGCGCAGCCCGCGCAGATAGGCTTCACGCGCCTGTGCCGTATTGCCCAGCTGCCGGTGTGCATGGCCCAGCGCCGCCCAGGTCTTCGCCGCGTCGGGCTGTGTTGCCGCAGCTCGCTCCAGCGCGTCGAGCGCAGTCCGCGCAGCGCCCGTCCGCAAAGCGATCGTGCCGAGATTGAACCAGGCATCCGCATAGTCGGGCGCGAGAGCAATCGCCTGGCGGTAACTGTCGATGGCCTCTGCGTTGCGCCGTTGTTGCGCAAGTAAGTTGCCGAGATTGTTGTGTACGTGCGCGCGCGCGGGTGCGGCGAGCAGGGACCGTCGCAGGCATTGCTCCGCTTCGGTCAGCCGCCCTTGAGCGCGCAACACCATGCCCGTGAGATGCAATGCCTCGGGCTCGCCGGGCGTGCGCGTCAGCACTGCGCCCAGGATCTCCAGCGCGGCAGAGTGCCGTCCGGCACGGGCCAGCTGCAACGCGCGGCTCAGGTCTGCTGTGTCGTGCATCGGCTCGCCTCGTGCACCCGCAGCGGGCGACCGCTCGACCATTTGACCGAGCTGTTCCGCTGGTATATACAATTATGCCCAGAATCACATAAATTTGGGCGTAAATATTCACCTTCTGCGAATCGGCGACGGCGGCAGCGGCGCAATACAACGGGGAGAGCGGTGCGATGGCTAACGAACGAGCGGTGCGGATCGAAGGGCGTTGCAGGAACAAGCGGTCGTTGCGCCTGAGCGTTGCGATAGCGGCAACATTGGCGGCGCAGGCCGCGCTGGCGCAGGACCCGGGAGTGGAGGTGGTGACCGTCACCGGCTCGCGCATCCCGCGCGCGGACCTGACCTCGAACAGTCCGGTCAACGTGGTCGGCGGCGAGGAGCTGCGCCAGTCCGCCTCGCAGGAAGTGGAGCAGGTGCTGGAAACCCTGCCGCAGGTGATCGGTACCTTCGGCGCGTCCAGCAACAATCCCGGCACCGGCACCGCGACCGTCGACCTGCGCGGTCTCGGACCCGCGCGCACGCTGGTGCTGGTCAACGGCCGGCGCATGGTCGGCGCCAGCACCGATGGCGTAGTCGACCTGAACAGCATTCCCCCGGCGCTGATCGAGCGCGTCGAGGTGGTCACGGGCGGCGCCTCCGCCGTGTACGGTTCGGACGCGATGGCCGGCGTCGTCAACTTCATCATGAAGGACGACTTCGAAGGCCTGGAGTTCGGCGGCCAGTTCGGCGGTAGCGAGCACGGCGATTCCGAGCGCTACAACATCGACGTGACGCTCGGCACGAACTTCGCGGACGGACGCGGCAACGTCGTCTTCTATGCGGGCTACTTCGACCGTGCCCCGACCTACGCCGATGCCCGTCCCTGGGGCGCCACCTCCTACGTGAACGCCGTCGACGGTAACGGCCGCGCATTCCTGCGGGCGCTGGTCGACGCCGACGTGAACGCGCCGCAGACGCGCTTCAGCTCGCCGGCCATCCAGACTTCCGCCACCGGCCTCACGGATCCGTTCGGTACGCCGATCGGTTCCTTCGGCATCGTGCTGACCGACGGCGGCTGGCGCGCCCGCGTGCCTGCGGACGAGCTCAGCGTGTCCTTCGACAGCACCATGCAGCTGCCGATGGAGCGCTGGCAGCTCTGGGCGATGGGCTCGTACGAGCTGAACGATCACGTGAAGTTCTTCAGCGAGATCAGCTACTCGAACGTGCAGGTGACCTCGGTGCTGAGCCCGGTGCCGCTGCCGTCGGCGCTGATCCCGAACTTCCGCATCGATCTCAACAATCCTTACATGCCGGCGAGCCTGCGCGACTTCCTCACCGCGACGCTCGATCCGACGGGCGCCCGCAACGGCATCGTGCCGATCAACCTCGAGCGCAGCACGCGCGAAATGGGCCGGCGCACCAACCTCGACGATCGCGACGTGTGGCGTCTGGTCGCAGGCCTGGAAGGCGACTTGGCGTTCGGGCAGGGACTGCACTGGGAGGCGTTCTACAACTACGGCCGCAACGACAACACGACCACGCAGGGTGGCGGCATCCACTTGAATCGCTTCCAGCAGACCTGGCTGGTCAACCCGGCCGATCCCACGCAGTGCGCCGACCCGTCAGGTCCGTTCGGCGGCTGCGACGTGATCAACGTGTTCGACACCGGCGGCATGTCGCAGCAGACGATCAATTTCCTGTCGGTCGGCATGATCAATCGCACGACGGTGGAGCAGAAGCAGGCGGGCGCGAACATCGCGGGCAATCTCCTCAGCCTGCCGGGCGGACCGCTCGGCGTGGCGCTCGGCGTCGAGTACCGCGAAGAATCGGCGTTCTTCTCGCCCGACAATCTGTATCGCACTTCGGAGGCGGTCGCGCGCTCGGCGGGCCTCAAGCCGGCCGGCGGCAAATACGACGTCTCCGAGGTCTTCGGCGAAGTGCGCGTGCCGATCATCTCCGACCTGCCCGGCGCCTACTATCTCGGCGTCGAAGCGGGCGCCCGCTACTCGGACTACTCCACGGCGGGTGCAGTCAACTCGTTCAAGTACGGCGGCGAATGGGCGCCGATGCGCGACCTGCGTTTCCGCGGCCTGATCCAGAAAGCGGTTCGTGCACCGAACGTGATCGAGCTGTACCGCGGCGGCGATAACACAGCGCCGCAAGCGCGCGACTTCTGCGACATCGCTGCGAACCCGACGCAGGCGGAGAAGGATTTCTGCGTCGTGCTGGGCGTGCCGGCGGATGCGATCGACACCTTCCAGCAGGAGAGCACGCAGATCCGCGCGATCGTGGGCGGCAACCCGAACTTGCAGGAAGAGACGTCGGACACCTGGACCGTCGGCTTCGTCTACCAGCCGTCGTTCGTGCCGAACCTGAGCCTGACCGTCGACTACTACGACATCGAGATCGAGGACGCCATCGCGATCTTCGGCGGCGGCCTGTCGCCGACGATCACCGCCTGCCGCGCCAACCTGTCGCTCAGCAACCCGTTCTGCGTGCCGCTGACGACGCGTGGCGATGACGGCCAGCTGCGCGACGTGCCGCTGCTCAACCAGAACATCGCGGTCATGAAGACCAGCGGCATCGACTTCCGTGTCGACTACCGCTATGACCTGTCGAGCTGGGGCAGCCTCACCTGGAGTCTCGCCGGCGTGCACGTGAAGGAGAACTCCTTCCAGGGCAGCCCGGTGGTCAATCCGACGGACTGCGCCGGCTACGTCGGCGGCGGCTCGTGCACCAACGCAGATCCGAAGTGGCGCGGTGTCCAGCGCATCACCTGGGACCTGAACGACTGGTCGCTGTCGCTGCGCCATCGGTACATCGGCAGCGTCGAGAACGGCCGCATCGCCGGCGCGAAGTCGACCAACTCGCCGATTCCGAACGTGCCGGTGCTGGAGCTCGGCGCCGTGAGCTACTTCGACCTGTCAGCGACCTGGAATATCTCCGAGGACTACTCGATTTATGCCGTCATCGACAACGTGTTCGACAAGTCGCCGCCGATCCTCGGCAACACCGACGGCCGCGGCTTCGTAAACACCGACTCGCAGACGTACGACGTAATCGGGCGCTACTTCTCGGTCGGCGCGCGGGTACGCTTCTGAGGTGGCGGCAGCGGAGAACCATGACATGACAGCGAGCTTCACCGGCGTTCGTGTCGGGCGCATGCGCGCACTCTTCGTAACGACAGTGCTGGCGTGCGTCACCCCCTTGGCGCACGCTGCCGGCACGAAGCCGGTGACGCTCGATGCGTTCATCACGCCCCGCAGCCTGATCGGCACCGTGCCCGATCAGTACGCGTGGTCGCCCGATTCCACGCAGCTCGCGTTCGCGTGGAACGACGCGGGCGCCCAGTTTCGCGATCTCTGGCTCTACTCGCCGGCCTCCGGCAAGAAGCGCCGGCTCACCTCGCTGAGCACGTCGCCCGATGCGCCGCAACGCGGCGTGAGCGGCATCGCCTGGCTGTCGAATGATCGGTTGGCGTATACGAACGCGGGCAAGCTGTTCGCGATCGATCTCAAGGGCCAGTCGACGCTGCTGGAAGTCGACAAGAACGACGTGCGGCAGCTGCGCGTCTCGCCCGACGGTCGTCAGCTCTCGTTCGTGACCGGCGGCGCCGACAGCTCGTATCTGCACGAAGTCGGCGGCAAGTCGGCGTTGTGGGTGCGCAGCTCGGATCCCGCTTCGCGCGCGCCGACCCGGCAGATCGTCGCCGGGTCGAACTCGCGCAGCTTCATCGACAGCCACGAATGGTCGGCCGACAGCAGTCGGATCGCGTTCGTGCTCGGGGACAACAGCACGGTTCCTCTGCGCGACGTGTATTACCACCACAAGGGCGAGCCGCAGGTCTATCGCGTCAACCGCTCGTTCCCCGGCGAGCCGACGACACGCAAACGCATCGGCGTGACCGATGCCGGCGCGACCGGCGTGAAATGGCTGAAGCTCGAGGACGAGCAATACCCGATCTGGAACTACGGGCTGTCCTCCGACGGCAGCCGGCTGTTCGTCAACACCAGCGACTACGTCATCAAGCGTCACACGATCTACGTGTTCGACACGGGCAGCGGCAGCCGCGAGACGTTCTATGACTTCGAGGATCCGACCAACGTGATCCCCGGCTGGCAGGCGGAGTGGGCGCCGGGCGATGCGGGTCTGATCATCCTCACCGACCGCGACGGTTACTACCACCTGTATCAGCAACCCTCCGCGGGTGCGCCGCTCAAGCAGCTGACCCGCGGCCAGTGGGAGATCGAATCGTTCGAAGTCGATCGCAAACAGGGCGCGATCTACTTCCTCGCCAACGAGTCGCACGTGGCGGAGCGCCAGCTGTACCGCGTGACGATCGCCGGCGGTCAACCGGAGCGCCTCACGCGGCGCGCCGGGACTCACAGCGCTGTCTATTCTTCCGACCATCGTTACGTCGCGGACGACTTCTCCAGCGATGACGTGCCGCCGGACCTGTTCGTCAAGAACCTGCGCGATTCGCGCGAGGAGCAGCAGGTCACACACTCTCCGCGTGAGGACTTCGGGAGCTACCAGTGGGGCGTCACGAGCTACTTCGAGTTTCCCAGTCATCGCGACGGCGAGAAGCTGCAGGGACGCCTGACGGTGCCGGTGGATTTCGACCGCAACAAGAAATATCCGCTGATCGTCGGCTCGGTCTATTCGAACACGGTGCGCAACCAGTGGGGCCGCGGCGTTACCCCTGCCTGGGGACTGGATCACACGCTCGCGGGCAAGGGTTACCTGGTGCTCAAGGTCAACGTGCGCGGCAGCTGGGGGCAGGGCAAGAAGTTCGCCTCCGGCCTGATTCGCGACTATGGCGGCATCGACACCGACGACATCGAAAGCGGCGTGCGGCACGTGATCGCGCAGGGCTCCGTCGATCCGAAGCGCGTCGCCATCTGGGGCTCGAGCTACGGCGGCCTCATGACGCTGATGTCGCTGTTCAAGAAGCCCGGTCTGTACGCAGCGGGCATCGCCGGCGCTCCCGCGTCGAACGTCGCGCACGCGTACCCCTCGCAGATGTGGGTGATGGGCGAGCCGAACGGCGATGATTTTCCGGCGCGCTACGAGCGCCAGTCCGCGCTCTACCAGGCCAAGGGGCTGGCCGATCCGCTGATGATCATTCACGGCACGCGCGACGTCGTCGTGTTCTATTCCGACACGATCGCGCTCACCGAGCGCCTGATGGCGAACGACAAGCGCTTCGAGCTCGTGACGCTGCCGGGCGGCAATCACAGCTGGGCGACCGACTCGCCGGAGCAGACGCGCTTCGCCTACCAGAAGATGCTCGACTTTTTCGACCGCTACCTCCAGACCGGGGCAGGAGACACAGAATGAATCGGCTCGCCCGTCGCTTGCGCGGCTGTACTGCCGCCGTTCTTGCCGGCACTCTGCTGCTCGGCGCGCTCGCTGCCCAGGGCAACGAGTACCAGGAGCTCGTGACGCTCTTCGACGAATTTCGCGCCTCCAAACAATTGCAGCCGGTGAACGGCATCGTCGATTACTCGGCGGACGCGGTGGCGAAACGGCAGGAGCAGCTGCGGCAGTTTCAGGCGCGCTTCAAGCAGCTGCAGGTCGACGATTGGGATCGGGCGAAGAAGGTCGACTACCTCGCCGTGCGCGCCCAGCTCGATCAGCAGGATTTCGTGCTGGCCGTGTCTCGTCCCTGGGCCCGCGATCCGGGCATGTATGTCGATCCGCTGATGCAGATCGCCTTCACCGAGCTGCCGGCGAAGGGCGCGGAGCTCAAGAAGCTGCGCGAGTCCCTGCGCACCGTGCCGCGTCAGCTGGCGGCCGCGCAACGCAACCTCACCGAAGTCGCCGGCGACTTTGCCGACTTCGCCATGCACAACCTCAAGCACTCAGACGGCGTGAACCTGCGTCACCCGTACCGCGAAGTGCCGCCGCCGGGCGTGCTCGGCTGGTACGACGACATGCTGGGGCGTGCGAAGTCGAAGCAGCCTGAGCTGGTGAAGGACATCACCGCTGCCAAAGCGTCGATCATGTCGTTTCACGACTGGCTGGCGGCCAACCGCGCTGCGATGAACGGGCAGGCCGGCGTCGGCAAGGAGCTCTTCGACTGGTACATGCGCAGCGTCAAGTTCATGCCGTACGACGGCGATGACGTGCTGACGCTCGCGCAGCGCGAGCTGGAGCGTAACCTCGCGTTTTACGCGCTGGAGCGCCATCGCAACCGCGATCTGCCGGAGCTGACCTTCCCCAAGACGCGCGAGGAGTACCACGAGCGCATGGCGAAGATGGACGCCGAGGTGCGGGAGTTCCTGGTCAAGGACGAGTTCATGACCGTGCCGGATTACATTCCGACCGATTGGCAGGAGATGGGCTTCAATGCGCTCTGGCTGGTGCGCGACGGCGGTCCGAACTTCTGGGAGAGCGTGCTGTATCGCGACCCGAATCCGGACCACTGGCATGCGGTGATTCCGGGCCATCGCTTCGATGGCATGGTGGCGCAGAAGTCCACGCATCCGATCCGCCGCTACGTGAGCGATCCGGGCCGCGGCGAGGGCTGGGCGCTGTACCTGGAGGAGACGCCGGTGCAGCTCGGGTTCTACGAGAAGAACCACCGCGCACGCGCCCAGGAGTTCATCTACGTGTTCGGCATCTTCCGCGCCGTGCGCACGATCGCCGACGTTCGCATGCAGCGCAACGAACTGAATGCGCCGCAGACCGCTGCCTATTGGAAGGAATGGACGCCGTGGCTCGACGACAACGTCTCGCGCGTCGACGCCGAGATCTACCGTCGCCGTCCGCCCGGGTACGGTCTGAGCTACACGATCGGCAGCTTCCAGATGTACAAGCTGCTCGGCGAGCGGCGCCACCAGCTGGGTGAGCAGTTCAAGCTGAAGGAGTTCCACGACTGGATCATGGATTCCGGCCGCTTGCCCGTCAGCCTGCTGCGCTATGAGCTGACCGGCTACGACGACGAAGTCAAATCGCTCTGGGAGCATCGCCCGCTGTCCACTGTGAAGCATTGATTTCATGAGGCACACGAGGATCCGCGGCGTGCTAGTCGCGCTCGCATTGAGCATGGCGCTGCCTTGCATGGAAGCTGCGGCAGCGACGCACGCGGATCTCGTAGCACTCTTCAAGGAATTCCGCGCACTGGTGCCGCCACCGGTCGTTGACGGCGTACCCGACTACAGCCCGGCCGCGATGCAGGAACAGCACCGCGCGCTGCAGGAAGTCCGAGCGCGCCTCGATGCGATCAACGACAGCTCATGGCCGATTGCCGAGCGCGTCGACTACATGATCGTGCTGGCGGAGATGCGCGGGATGGATTTCAATCATCGCGTGCTCAAGCCCTGGCAACGCGATCCGGCGTTCTACAGCACGACCGACCTCGGCTTCGGGCCGAAGCTGTATGGCGCCTTCTCGGTGCCCGAGTTGCCGCTGAAGAAGGAACAGGTTGCTGCGCTCGCAGCGAAGTTGCGCGCCGTTCCGGCAATCCTGGAGGCTGCGCGCAAAAATCTCACGGACCCGCGCGGCGACCTCGCGCGCCTGGCGATCGTGCAAAAGCGCATCGAGCGCAATGTCTACGATCGTCTGTCGAAGGACGCGGCCAGGCATCATCCGAGCCTGGTGAAACTCGCGCGCGACGCGCGCGATGCGGACGATCGGTTCATGGCGTGGCTGGAAGAGATCGAAGCCAACCTGCCGCCGCATGCCGGCGTTGGCAAGCAGGAATACGACTGGTATCTGCGCCACGTGCTGCTGTTCCCGTACACGTGGGACGAGATGCTCATCATCAGCGAGCGCGAGTATCAGCGCACGATCACGTTCCTAAAGCTGGAGGAGCATCAGAACCGCGGTATCCCGATGCCCGAACCGGTGACCACTCGGGCCGAATTCGATCGCGCTCGCACGCAGGCCGACACGGAAATGATCGCCTACCTCCGCGACCAGAGGATCATGAGCACGCCGGACTACCTGGCCCCGCCCGGCGACGGGCCGTACATGCTGCCGGCCGAGCGCGATCCTGCGAAACCCGGATTGTTCGAGCCACCCATCAAGCGGCATTTCTTCTTCGAGGCGGAGTTCCGCGACCCGCGCCCGCTGCGCGCGCACAACGTGCCGGGGCACTTTCTCGATGGACGGATGCGGTCGCGCGACACACGTCCGATCCGTGGTGGCCGGCGCATGTTTTTCGTGGACGGCAACCGCGCCGAAGGCTGGGCCTTCTATCTGGAAGAGATGCTGCTGCAGATCGGCTATCTCGACCAGCGGCCGAAGGCGCGGGAGATCACGTACATCCTGCAGGCGAAGCGCGCCGCACGCGTGCTGCCGGAGTTGATGATGCAGGCAAACGAGTGGACCTACGACCAGGCTCTGCACTCGCTGACCAGCCGCACACCGTACTGGATGAAGCCCGACGACGCGATCGCCCGTTTCGATATCGAGCTGTACCTGCGCCAGCCCGGTTACGGCATCGGCTACTACATGGGGAAAGTCGAGCTGGAGAAGCTGCTGTCCGAGCGGGCGATGCAGCTTGGCGAACAGTTCGATCTGCAGCGCTTCCACGATGAGTTCCTGCGGGCCGGCGTCATCCCGATCTCGCTCATCCGCTGGGAAATGACCGGCAAGGATGATGAGATGCAGCGCATGCGTTGAGGAGACGGACGATGTCGATGGCTGCCCGTTGGTCGCTGCAATGCCTGGCGGTGCTCGGCCTGGCGCTGAGCTTCGATATTGCGTACGCCGCAGCGGGGTCTTATGACGGCCTGCGGGAGTTGTTCCAGAAGTGGCGAAGCTTCGAGGCGCCGGAAGGGCTGCGGGGTGCGCCGGACTACACCGCCGCAGCCATGCAGAGAAAGCGCGAAGGGCTGAAGAAACTGCAGGCCGAGCTCGCGGCGACCGATCCGAGGAGCTGGCCCGTCGAGCAGCAGGTGGACTATCACTTGGTCCGTGCCGAGATGAACGGCCTCGACTTTCACCTGCGCGTGCTGAAGCCATGGGAGCGCGATCCGGCGTTCTACGCCTCGATCCGCACGTCGCAGAGCGACACGCCGGCGGAGGAGGGACCGACGATTCACGACGCGGTGCGCCTGTGGAAATATCCGTTCTGGCCGCACACGAGTCTCAGCGTCATTCAGCCGCTTTCGAGCGCTGACCAGGAGCGGCTGGCGCGCGAGCTGCGGACAATTCCGCCGCTGCTCGCGCAGGCGCGCACGAACCTCATCGGCAATGCTCGCGACCTGTGGGTGGGTGGCATCAGGACGCATCAATCTCAGGGAGCACTTCTGGCGCAAATCGCCGAAAAGACGAAGGGCTCGAGCCGCGAGTTACGCCATGCCGTCGAGAAGGCGCGTGCGGCGAACCGCGAGTTCGTAGCCTGGCTGCAGCAGCAGGCGCCGAGCAAGACCGGTCCCTCGGGCGTTGGCAAAGACGACTACACCTGGCACCTGCGCAACGTGCTGCTGGTCCCGATGACGTGGGACGAAGAGGTGACGATCATGCGGCGCGAGCTGGCGCGTGCCCACGCATCGCTGCTGCTGGAGGAGCAACGCAATCGCTCCTTGCCGCCGCTCGATCCCGTCGAGACGCCCGCAGCATTTGCGCAGCTGCAGGAGCGCGCGCTTCGCAAATATATCGACTTCATGGCGCAAAAGGACATCCTGCCGATCAAGCCCTACTATGAGCAGGCGATACGCGAGCGTTTCTTCGAGTTCTCGCCGGCGGCGACGCGAAACTTCTTTCACCAGGCCACGCATCGCGAGCCGATGACGCTATGGACCCACTTCTATCACTACTGGGACAAGGCCCAGGAGCAGCAGGAGCCGCATCCCAGCCAGATCCGTCGTTCGCCGTCGTTGTACAACATCTGGATGAGCCGGTCGGAGGGCCTGGCGACCGTCATGGAAGAGTGGATGATGCACGCCGGGCTCTATGACGATCATCCGCGCGCCCGCGAGATCGTCTGGATCATGCTCGCCAATCGTGCCGCCCGCGGCCTGAGCTCGCTCTATGCGTCCGACAATCGCGTGACGATGGCCGGTGCCAGCGACATGCACGTCAAAAGCACGCCGCGGGGCTGGATGAGCCCGGATCTGGACCTGCTCGGCTACGAGCAACTCTTATATATGCGCCAGCCGGGCTATGGCCCGAGTTATGTCTCAGGCGCCCGGATGCTCGATGCGCTGATGATGGAGCGCAAGCAGCAGCTGGGCGACAAGTTCACGATGCGCGGCTTCTTCGAGGAAGTGAACGCGGCGGGCATGATTCCGATAGCGCTTCTGCGCTGGCAACTCACGGGGCACGACGACCAGATTCGCGAATTGTGGCAGTAGCGTGGAAATCATCGCCGATCCGCTGCAGATCCGTAAGCTCGCACCGATGCCCGCGCTCATCGAAGCGCTGGCGGTGGCGTTTTCCTCCGTGTGCACTGTTTTGCCGCGCACGATCGTCGCAGTTCCCGGTGGCGATGGCTTGCTTGCGTCGATGCCGGCTTTCGATGAGGCCGGAGCGAGCGCCGTGAAG
This sequence comes from Steroidobacteraceae bacterium, assembly GCA_035277305.1. GTDB lineage: Bacteria > Pseudomonadota > Gammaproteobacteria > Steroidobacterales > Steroidobacteraceae > Steroidobacter. The sequence continues at coordinate 21,587 of DATEKT010000217.1, forward strand.
CTGGCGACGCTCTACCCGGGCAACGCCGCGATCGGGTTGCCCACCACGCAAGCTGTCATCGTTCTCTTCTCTGCGACCGGCACACCCGAGGCCGTGCTCGATGCAACAATCGTCACGAGGTTGCGCACCGGCGCAGCCTCGGCCCTCGCGTCCAGATATCTGTCACGACCGGACAGCGCACACCTGATGATCATGGGCACGGGTGCGCTCGCTCCCTACATGGCTCTAGGTCACTGCGCAGTTCGTCCCATCGAGCGCATCAGTGTGTGGGGCCGCCGCCGCGATCGCGCGGCAGCGACGCAGGCTGAAATGCAGCGCCTGCTGGCGCATGTTCAGGTGTCGCTGGTCGAGAATGTCGAACACGCCGTTGCCACCGCAGATATCGTCACCTGTGCAACCAGCAGCCCGACTCCGCTCCTGGCAGGGCGATGGCTGCGTCCCGGCACCTTCGTGGACCTCGTCGGCAGCTTTGCGCCCACGACGCGCGAGGCCGACGACGATGTGGTGCGGCAGGCTCGCATCTTCGTCGACACGTTCGCAGGAGCGCTCAGCGAGGCGGGGGATCTGCTCCAGCCGCTCGAGCGCGGAACTCTCCGGCGAGAGCAGATCGTCGGCGAGTTGAGTGATCTCGTGCGGGGCCGCGTGGCAGGCCGGACGGCGGCGCACGAGATCACGCTGTTCAAGTCAGTCGGCTGTGCGATCGCGGATCTCGCGGCCGCGCGCATGATCCTGGGTGCGACGAACGCAGGCTGCTGACAACCCCCAACCCCGTTTGGGTACGCCTTCGGCAAGGCGCTCCGTAACCCTAAACGTACCCCCAAAAATCTTGGCTGTGCGCGAACGTTGGCGGACGCCGGCGGAGGGATCAGTGGCTTATAGATATGAAGAGCGCGTCAAGGCGCCAGACGTCCGCACACGTAGCCGGATGTCTACGGACGTCTGCGGATGGCTCCCCGGGCCGGATTCGAAAGCAGTCGTAAGTTCTTGGTGCACAAGTCGTCATGTGCATGGACGAGCTGGATACCCCGCGCGTACCCAACTTTTCTCGCGGCTGGCATGCTAGCCATCAGGCGAGCGCGTGGGTCGAAACTGCTCCCGCCACTCGTAATTTGGAGGATCTCAGCTTTCTTCATGCCGCCAGCGCGCAAGCTTCTGGTGCAACCCAGACACGCAAATCAGGAGCCAACCAGTTCCCAAAAGCCAGCCCGCCAACACGTCACTCGGCCAGTGAACGGCGAGGGCGATCCGCGACAAGCCGATCAGTCCGACGAAAACAGCGACCCAGACCCAGACAATTGACTTCGACGCTCCGTGTCGTACGGCCGCCCAGCCAAGTATTCCGAAGACTGCCGCGCCGCTGGCGGAATGACCGCTTGGGAAGCTGAACGATGTTTCAAGTACCAGCTGCGGTAGCAGGTCGGGCCGTGCGCGAGAGGCTGCAATCTTGAGTAACGCGGTCAGGATCAGCGTTCCGATGGTTGTTATAACCACGATCGCTCCACCCTCGTGATCGCCGCGCCAGACCATCAGCACCGCGGCGAAGGCGGCTAAGGGCAGCCGTACTCCCACTGACCCAATCGTCGTAATTGCGATCGCTAGAGGAATGGGCCAATGCGCAGCGCGCATCGTTTCCGCGATATTCGTTAGCAATTGCCTGTCGAAGGCGGCCGTCCATCCCTGAGAGACGGCGAATGCGAGCACCCCCATCAAGCTCCAAAGTGCGGCAGCTCCAACGAGCGTGCGTCGTTGCGTCGCTTGGTCTTTCACGACGTTTGTTTCTACGCTGAGCGCAACGAAGGTGAGCAAGACTCGGTGCGGTCCAGATCGAGTTCGTTGGATTCCACGGATCGAAAGCTCGTGCTGGCTGCCTCGTAATCCCAGCGCTCGACGCGGCACTGATGCGAGCCCGCAGTGTAGTGCACCAGGTTCACGGAGTTGGGATACTTCGCCCGAATACGATGCGAAACCGCCGTGCCTGCCTGCACGATCCAGCAGCGACGAGGCAGCGCAGGGAAGTGATCGCGCAACGCGGCGACATACGGGAGATGGATGTGCCCACCCATGATGATGTCGGCACCCGCCGCCGCCCATTGCATCACGGCTTCGTGATAGCCATGAACGCGATTGTGCGCGTCCTTGGACCGGAGCACGTGCACGGGCTGATGTGTCACCACGATTCTCAGTCGATCAGCGGGCGCTTGGCGCAGTTCGCTCGCCACTCGTTCGACCTGCTCCTTCGATATCTCGCCGTCCTTGTGGCGCGATGGGCGCGTCGTGTTCACACCGATGAGCTGGAAGCCAGCGCAGGTCAGGCGCGGCTCGAGCAGTGTACCGAAGGCACGCTGGTATCCGCCGTAAGGAGCGAGGGCACGCGCCACGACATTGAAGAGCGGAATGTCGTGATTGCCCGGGATCGCGAGCCAATGCGGCACTCCGAGCTGATCGACGAAGCGCTTGGCAGCGGCAAACTGAGCTCGACGCGCACGCTGCGTGATGTCGCCCGACAGCACGGCTGCCACTGGCTTCACGTGACTCACTAGTGCAAACAGAGCTGCTACTACAGCGGGCTGCTCAGTGCCGAAATGCGGGTCGGAGATCTGAACAAGTGTGCTCATGCGTCGCGCGAGGGTTCGGCCGGCACCAGCAACATCAAAGGCTGTGAGGCGACACTGAATCGCAGCGGCGGTTTTGCCCAGAGCAGCTCACCGTCTACCGCTACTCTTATTCCCTTGCGCGCCAAGCCGCTCAAAGGACGGACGGTCAGCGTTCGAAAGCTGAAATCCCTGATGCTGTCGGCCTCTCCAAGCCGACCGAGCAGGCCGCGGAGGGCGAGCGCAACCAGCTTGAGCTTGCCGACCGGTCTGACCACCACCGCGGCGAGTCGACGTCGTTGCACGTCGGTGGCGGCGTCCAATCCCACTTGCTCGAGCTGCAACGGATTGTTACCGATGAAGATCGTGGGCGTCCGAACGATCTCCCGCCCGGAGTCGTGTTCGACTTCCGCGACGAGCTCCCGATGCTCGCGCAGCAGCGTGCGCAGACCAGCCCATAACGCCACTGAACGTGTGCGCCCGTATTGCCGCTTGTATTGCTCCCGATCCTGCAGGAGCTCGGGATACAGGCCCAGGCTGGCATTCACGAGGAAGACTCGCTCGTTCAGCATGCCCACCTGCACGGCCTTCAATCTTGCACTCAGCAGCGCCTCGGTCGCCGCGACCGTGTCCACAGGAATGCCGTGGGCACGAGGAGAGTAGTTGAATGTCCCCTGCGGCACGATTCCCAGCGGCCGCCCGGTGGGCAGGACCGCCTGTACGACTGCATTGATGGTTCCGTCCCCACCCGCTACGACCACGGCCCCCTGGTCTCGCACTGCTGCCTCTGCTGCTTGCCGCGCGATTTCAGGCAAGCGCGCAGGGTCATCGACCAAGATGAAATCGTGCCGCCTGCGTGCGGCGGCCAGCACCTGCTCGATCTGCTGCCTGGCTTCGCTCGCATCGCCGGAGCCAGAAGCGGCATTGCAGACGATATGTAGCGGTGTGGCCTCTGAGTGCATGGCGGTGGACCTATGCTCAAAACGCTGCCTCCGGGTTTACGTTCCGCTTGCACCGGCCATCTGGAGTTCGAATCCCAAACCGGGATGAATTGGGCGCACCCGAATCTAAGTGCTCGTGCTTGTGATTGCCTGCGTCGAGCTGACTTGCGCGCGCGGGGTAGTGCGCTCGACGAGTGGCTCCGTACCCCCAAAAAGCCGTGGCTGTCCGTGGACGTTGGCGGACGTCTGAGGAAGGATCAGCAGCTTATAGATATGAAGCTTGGGCTGACGCGCCGGACGTCGACGGACGCTGGCGAACGTCTGCGGATGGCTCCCCGGGCCGGATTCGAACCAGCGACCAATCGGTTAACAGCCGAACGCTCTACCACTGAGCTACCGGGGAACGGCAGGAAGGTCGGAAGGCGCGCGATTTTGCGGAATCGCGCTCCGTGCGTCAAGGAAATCGGGAGAAATCCGGCGCTTACCAGCGACTGGCGTTGCGGCGGCTGACCCCGACGACGATGCGCTCGACGCGCCAGGTGCTGGTTTCCAGCCTGCGTGCAGCCAGTGACGGCGTCATCCCGTGGCGCGCCACCATGGTCCACACGTGCAGGGCGTACTCGGAAAACGGTCGATTCAGGCGGATCTGCCGAGCGTGGCTGCGCATAGGTGTCCCTTCATCTATCTCTTGTATGTCCGCGAGCGGGCTACACCTTACGCCGGGAACTCTGCGGCTGATGCCAGCGCGAACCCGCAGAGGAAGGCAGACGGTCCCTCAAGCGGACGTCGGTCGGCCGCTCACGCACGGCGGCGAGCGTCAACCGCGCCGCCGCCAAAAGTGGGTAGTCCGAACGCCGATGCCCGTAAGGGCACTTGTCTGCGCAGAATGCCGGAACTGCAATTGGACAGATCAACGACGCTGGCGGGGGGAGCCATGTCGAACCACGTGCCGCCACCGAGGCTGGCCAACACGCTGCTCGAGCGATTCGGCCACCTCGCGTCCAGCGGGGATTTTCGACGGCTTACGCACGACCGGCTGATGGAAGAATCACAACGCCGGCTGGCCGACGCCATGCTCTCCGGCAGACCCGGCGAAGCGCGCATCGCAACACGCCTGCTCGACAGCGCGCGCGACTACGGCAAATGGGAAAGCGAGCATGCCGGGCTGATGCGGAGTATCGCGGCCGAGCGACTGCCGGTGGTGCAGAAGTCCGGGTTGCTCAACGTCTCGCTGGCATTGATCCATCGCAAGGCCTTGTTCGAGTACCTGCGAGACGAGCAGGTCCGCGGCTCGCGGCGCGAAGAGATCATGGCGCACTTCCATGCGCATCGCGATTGCAAGGACGCGATCATCGCCGAGCACGGACGTTACGTGCGCAGTGCCGCGAGCTACATGTGCTCGAGTCATGTCGGATCGAACGTGATGTTCGACTCGCTGTTCGAAGATCCGCTTGCCGAATACGAAGAGGTGTACGCGAGCTACTTCCGGACGTACTGCAATCTGCAGTTCATGCACGACGACGAGATTGCGCAGTCGATGCGGCCCGTGCTGGTCGAGCTCAAGTCGCAGATCGGCGAATGGCGCAAGGCGCTCATCGCCCTGACGCAGTCGCAGTCCGGAATCTGGCGCCGCCCGATCCTGCGGCCGAAGCGGTCGTAACTCAGGCCGCCTGCGCGGCGCGCAGCGTCTTTTCCATGCGACGCAGCGCTTCTTCCAGCGTCTGCATGCTGCATGCGAACGACAGTCGCATGTGCCCGGGTGCGCCGAATCCGCTGCCGGGAACGACGGCGACGCCGCCGTGTGTCAGCAGATGTTCGGCGAACGCGTTGTCGTCCTTCACGCCGACGATGCTCATCGCACGCTCGACGTTCGCGAACGCGTAGAACGTGCCTGCGCCTTCGAGGCATGACACGCCGGGCAGCTTGTTGAGACCCGCGACGACGAAGTCGTGGCGCTGCTTGAAGTGTTTGTTCATCTCGCGCACTTCCGATTGATCGGCGTTCAGCGCGGCGGTCGCAGCCTTCTGCGCGATCGACGATGGATTCGAAGTGCTCTGACCCTGGATCGTGCTCATGGCAGTGACGATCTCTACCGGTCCGCCGCAATAGCCGATGCGCCAGCCTGTCATCGCATACGCTTTCGAGACACCGTTGGTCGTGATGATGCGTTCGTACAGCTCCGGGCACACGCTCGCGAGACTGACGAACGGCTCGTTGGCCCAGTAGATATGCTCGTACATGTCATCCGTGCAGATGACGACGTTCGGATGCTTCATCAGCACTTCGCCGAGCGCGCGCAGCTCCGCTCTCGTATAGGCGGCGCCGGTCGGATTGCTCGGGCTATTCAATATGAAGAGCCGCGTCTTCGGCGTGATAGCCGCTTCCAGCTGCACCGGCGTGAGCTTGTAACCCTGATCCGCGCCCGCATATGGAGTGACAGGCACGCCGTCGGCGAGCATCACCATGTCCGGATACGAGACCCAGTACGGCGCGGGAATCACCGCCTCGTCGCCCGGATCGATCACGGCGAGAATCAGGTTGAAGATCGTCTGCTTCGCGCCGGTCGAAACCAGGATCTGCTTGCGCTGATACGTGAGAGCGTTCTCGCGTTTGAACTTCGCGATGATTGCGTCTTTCAGCTCCGCCGTGCCTTCGACCGGCGTGTAGCGCGTGTGGCCTTTGCGAATCGCCTCGACGCCCGCATCCGCGATGTGTGTCGGCGTGTCGAAGTCCGGCTCGCCGGCGCCGAGACCGATGATGTCCTTGCCTTCCGCTTTGAGCTGCGCGACGCGCCCGGTGAGCGCGACGGTGGGCGAGGGCTTGACGCGCTGAACGCGTTTTGAAACTGGTAAACTCACGATGCACCGCAGGGACTGCTGTCGACGACCGCAGGATTGTTTCTCATGACCGATAGCACCGCAACTCAATTCCAGCTGACGGGGGATTACGAACCCTCCGGCGACCAGCCGCAGGCGATCGCGGCGCTGGTCGACGGCTTGCGCTCGGGTCTCACGCACCAGACGTTGCTGGGAGTCACGGGATCGGGCAAGACATTTTCAGCCGCGAACGTCATCCAGCAACTGCAGCGCCCGACGCTCGTGCTCGCGCACAACAAGACGCTCGCAGCTCAGCTCTACGGCGAATTCCGCGAATTCTTCCCGCACAACGCGGTGGAGTATTTCGTTTCCTATTACGACTACTATCAGCCGGAAGCCTACGTTCCTTCCTCCGACACCTACATCGAGAAGGATTCGTCGATCAACGAGCACATCGAGCAGATGCGCTTGTCGGCGACCAAGGCGCTGCTCGAGCGGCGCGACGCGATCATCGTCGCGACCGTTTCCTGCATCTACGGGATCGGCGACCCGGGCGAGTACCACGGCATGATCCTGCACCTGCGC
>DATEKT010000218.1:0-3179 GCA_035277305.1 Steroidobacteraceae bacterium
GACGACGTCGCGCGAGGCGAGGTCCTTGGCGGAGGGCGCGTAGCGCTCCATGAAGCGCTCGCCCTCCGAGTTGGTGAGATAGCCGCCTTCGCCGCGCGAGCCTTCGGTGATCAGGCAGCCGGCCGGATAGATGCCGGTCGGGTGGAACTGGACGAACTCCATGTCCTGCAGCGGCAAACCGGCGCGCAGCACCATCGCGTTGCCGTCGCCGGTGCAGATGTGCGCCGAGGTGCAGGAGAAATAGGCGCGGCCATAGCCGCCGGTGGCGAGGATCGTGGTCTGCGCGCGGAAGCGATGGATCGAGCCGTCGTCGAGCTTGAGCGCGATCACGCCGCGGCAGCGGCCCTCGTCGTCCATGATCAGGTCGATCGCGAAATACTCGATGAAGAACTCGGACGCGTGGCGCAGCGCCTGCCCGTACATCGTGTGCAGCATCGCGTGGCCGGTGCGGTCGGCGGCCGCGCAGGTGCGTTGCGCGGTGCCCTTGCCGTAATGCGTGGTCATGCCGCCGAACGGGCGCTGGTAGATCTTGCCGTCTTCCTCGCGGCGCGAGAACGGCAGGCCCCAGTGCTCGAGCTCGTAAACGGCGTCCGGCGCGTTGCGGCACATGTATTCGATCGTGTCCTGGTCGCCGAGCCAGTCGGCGCCCTTGACGGTGTCGTACATGTGCCAGCGCCAGTCGTCCTGGCCCATGTTGCCGAGTGCGGCCGCGATGCCGCCCTGCGCCGCAACCGTGTGCGAGCGGGTCGGGAAAACCTTGGTGATGCAGGCGGTGCGCAGCCCGGCTTCGGCGCAGCCGACCACCGCGCGCAGGCCCGCGCCGCCGGCGCCGACCACCACCACGTCATAGGTGTGATCCTCGATCGGATAGGCGCCGCCGTTCACCGCCGGGGCGGCGCTGCCGTTGCCGTTGTTCTGGCCGTTGCTCGCCATTCCATCAAACTCCGAACGAGATTTTCAGCAGCGAATAGATGCAGGCCGCCGCGATCGCGATTGCGAAGAACGTGTTCCCGATGATCGCGAGAAACTTCCATGTCTCGTCGTGCACGTAGTCTTCGATGATGACCTGCATGCCGATCTTCATGTGATACGTCACCGAGCCGACCATCAGCAGCATCACGATCGCGACGAACGGCGAGGCGAGGATCTGGATCACAGCGGCGTGGCTGCGTCCGAGCAGCGACACCAGGATCACGACGAAGGCCGTGACCAGGAACACGTTGGCGATCGCGGTGACGCGCTGGTGCCAGAAATGCGTGGTTCCGCTGCGCGCTGCGCCGCGTCCGCGCACACGAGCGATCGGGGTGCGGATGCTCATCGGGCGCTTCCCATGACGGCGTAGCCGACGATCCAGAGGATGATCGTCGCGGCGATCGAACCCGCGAGACCGGCGCGCACCAGCCATTCGCGCTCGTTCGGGCCGAAGCCATGGCCGGTGTCCCAGATGAAGTGGCGGATGCCGCCGAACATGTGGTGGACCAGCGCCCAGGTATAACCGAACAGGATCACCTGTCCGATCACGCTGCTCATGAACCACGCCACCTTGGCGTAGGCGTTCGGTCCGGAGGCGGCGGCCACCAGCCACCACACCAGCAGGATCGTGCCGAAATAGAGCGCCGCGCCGGTGATGCGATGCACGATCGACATCATCATCGTCAGCATCGGCTTGTAGATCGACAGATGCGGAGAGATCGGCCGCTGAACGGGCGCGCGGGTCTCGGCCATTTTTCGTGTGTCCGGTTTACGTCAGTTCGCGGAGCGCGAAGCGTGGAGCCGTTGGTAAACAAACTCCCGAAGGGCCGCAATCGACGCTGCGTTGTCCAAGCGGATTCATAACAGCCTTGACGTGGTCCACTCTTTACTTCGCGCAACACGAAGAATATTCCTTGGAATGGCTCAAATCCATGAGCATTTGGCGGAGCCAGCCTTCGTCAACGGCGAAGGATTGGTATACCAACCATGCGCGTGGACCTGGTCGATCTCTCGCTGTTTCGTCATGTCGTGGAGGCCGGCAGCATCACGCACGGCGCGGAGCGCGCGCATCTCGCGCTCGCCGCAGCGAGTACGCGAATCCGCCACATGGAACAGGCGCTCGGCGCCGCACTCCTGACGCGCGGACGGCAGGGCGTGACGCCGACGCAGGCCGGGCGCACGCTGCTGCAGCACGCGCGCACCATGCTGGCGCAGGCCGAGCGGCTGCGCGAGGACCTCGGTGCCTATGCGGGCGGGCTCGCCGGACAGGTGCGCGTGCTCTCGAACACCAATGCGCTGACCGAATTCCTGCCCGAGACCCTGAGCGCGTTCCTCACCACGCATCCGAATGTCAGCGTCGATCTGGAAGAGCGACTCTCCGACGAGATCGTCGGGCTGATCGCCGAGGGCGTTGCCGACATCGGCATCGTGGCCGGTACGGTCGATGCCGGCGGGCTCGAGACGTTTCCATACCGCAGCGATCGCTTCGTGCTGGTCGTGGCGCGCGACCATCCGCTGGCGAAACGGCAGAAGATCGGTTTCGCCGAAGTGCTGGAGCACGATTTCGTCGGGCTCGATCGCGCCAGCGCGCTGCAGCGCTTCCTCGCCGACAAGGCGGCGCGCGCGGGGCGTTCGCTGCGGCTGCGCATCCAGCTGCGCTCGTTCGACGGCGTGTGCCGGCTGGTGGAACGCAACGTCGGCGTCGGCATCGTGCCGGAGACGACCGCGCGCTGGGCCGCGAAGACGATGGCGATCAATGCGGTCGAGCTCACCGATCCCTGGGCGCTGCGCGATCTCACCATCTGCGTGCGCGACTACAAGGCGCTGCCGCCTTACGCGCGCCAGCTGGTGGATCACATGCGCGAGGAGCGACGGGAGGCGACGTGATGGCTTGTGCCACGTGCGGCAGAGTGTCGCCTGGAGGTTGATTTGTTGACCCAGGAAAACGGCCGCGTGCATGGTGCTTCGTCCGTTGCAGGGGGGCGCCATGGCAGGTACGCACGTGATCAATGTCGATCTGGCGGACGTTTGGACGGGCACCGGCAAGGACAAGGAGCTGGTGCGGACACTTGCGTGGGGCGACGAGGTCACGGTCACGAAGCAGACCGCGACCCATATCGAGATCGAACTCACGGATTTCGACGAGAAGCCGGACGGCAGCATCGTGCCGAAAACGACTTCAGGCTTTATCGTTCCGAAGAAAAGCG
>DATEKT010000219.1:0-39055 GCA_035277305.1 Steroidobacteraceae bacterium
GGGGCAGGAGATCAAGACGCGACCGTTCCAGCTCGTCACGGGACGGGTGTGGAAGGGCACGGCATTCGGCGGCGCGCGCGGTCGCACCGACGTGCCGAAGATCGTGGACTGGTACATGCAGGGCAAGATCAACATCGACGACCTGATCACGCACCAGATGCCGCTCAACGACATCAACAAGGCTTTCGACCTGATGCACTCGGGAGAATCCATTCGCAGCGTCGTGCGGTTCTGAAGCGCGCTGCCATCGAGAGGTACAACACCATGGCCATAGCAATTCATCCAGCCGTGGACAACGGCGTGAAGGCGGGATCGCCGGAGTTTCAGGGCGGCACGTTGACGTGCAAGTGCAGCGACGCGCCAGTGACAGTCAGCATCAAAGGCAACGTCGCCTTCAATCACGTGTGCGGCTGTACCAAGTGCTGGAAGCCGTCCGGCGCGCTGTTCTCTCTGGTCGCCGTCACTCCGCGAGAGAATCTCAACGTGACGGCCAATGCGCAGAAGCTGAAGGTCGTCGACTCCGCGGCTCCGATCCAGCGCTACGCTTGCAGCGGCTGCGGCGTGCACATGTACGGCCGCATCGAGAACAAGAACCATCCCTTCTACGGGTTCGACTTCGTGCACCCTGAGCTCTTCAGGGAGCGCGGCTCGGCGCATCCGGAGTTCGCCGCCTTCGTCTCTTCGATCATCGAATCGGGCGCCAAGCCCGACCAGATGGGCGCCGTCCGCGCGCGACTGAAAGAGCTGAAGCTCGAGCCGTACGACTGCCTGTCGCCCGCGCTGATGGACCTCATTGCGACCCATGCGGCGAAAGCTAAAGGTGTCCTCGCTGCATGACTCACCGGCGCGGCATCGCAACGATGCCGTCGCCCGTTACACGCGCACTGCAGTTGCGCTGCACTGGCTGGTCGCGCTGGTCATTCTCGTCCAGATACCTTTCGGCTGGTACCTGGAGGAGATCCCGCGCGGCACGCCGGCTCGCGGCTGGTACGTGAATCTGCACAAGTCCGTCGGCCTGACGATTGGCATCGCGATCGTGCTGCGTGTGTGGTGGCGCTGGCGGCACCGGCCACCGGCGCTGCCGGACCGCATGCCCGCATGGGAGCGGGTGGGTGCGAACGCGACGCACCTGGCGTTGTACGCGTGCATGCTGATCATGCCGCTCACAGGTTACGTCGCATCGAACTTCAGCCGGTGGGGCGTGAAGTATTTCAACGCAATCCAGCTGGCGCCCTGGGGTGTCGACGACGCGCGCGTCTACGCCTTCTTTAACGGCGCGCATGTCGCAACGTCCTACGTCTTTGTCGCGTTGATAGTCGTGCACACAGTGAGCGCCATCTGGCACGCGTGCATGCGCGATGGGATCCTGCGGCGCATGTTGCTCACTCGAGGCGGGTAAAGGCTCGCGCAAGTGCATGATGCGCAAGGAGCAGGGCGGTTGATCGACGCCTGCGGATCCATGCTGTAGATTCGATGCAGCACGGTTGAGGCCTTTTTCGTGACCGAAGAGCTCAGCGACATTCTCGACGAGTACATGCGTGTGCCGGGACCCTTGCTGCTCGTCCTGCACGCAGTCCAGCGGCGGCTGGGGTTCGTGCCCGACGAAGCAGTCCCGTACATTGCCGAGCGCCTGAACCTGTCCCGCGCCGAAGTGCACGGGGTGGTGAGCTTCTATCATCACTTCCGGCGAACCGCGCCGGGCCGTCACGTCGTGCAGATCTGTCGCGCCGAATCGTGTCAGGCGATGGGCGCGGAGCAGCTGGCGCAGTGGGCGCAGGAGCGGCTCGGCGTGCAATTTCATGAGACCACGCCGGACGGCAATTTCTCGCTGGAGCCGGTGTACTGTCTCGGCAACTGCGCCTGCTCGCCGGCCGTGATGATCGATGAGGAGCTGTTCGGTCGCGTTTCGTTCGAGCAGCTCGAGGCATTGCTCGCCGAGCGTGGTGCAGACTGATGAGCGCCGTGGTCTACGTTCCCCGGGACGCTGCCGCGCTGTCCGTCGGAGCGGAGCGCGTCGCCGCGGCGATCGCTCGCGAAGCGAATTCGCGCGGCATCGATCTGACGCTCAAGCGCAATGGCACGCGCGGCATGTGCTGGCTCGAGCCGCTCGTCGAAGTCGTGGTCGACTCGCAGCGCGAGGTCTATGGGCCGGTCACCGAGCGTGACGTGGCGGGGCTGTTTGCAGCCGACTTCCTGCATGGCGGCGCGCACGCGCTCAAGCTCGGTCGACTGGACGACATCCCGTATTTCGCGAGTCAACAGCGATTGACGTTCGAACGGGTCGGCGTCATCGAGCCGACCAGCCTGAGCGACTACCTGGCGCACGGCGGGTACGAAGGTCTGCGCATTGCGATCGGCATGCAGCAGCATGAAATCGTGCAGGCAGTCACTGAATCCGGTCTGCGCGGCCGCGGCGGCGCCGCGTTTCCGACGGGGATCAAGTGGAAGACTGTGCTCGATACGCCGTCACCTCAGAAATATGTGGCGTGCAATGCCGACGAGGGTGATTCGGGCACCTTCTCGGATCGCATGCTGATGGAAGGCGATCCGTTTGCGCTGCTCGAAGGCATGACGATCGCCGCTCTCGCGGTCGGCGCGACCCAGGGGTACATCTACCTGCGAATCGAATATCCGCACGCAGCGCGCGCGCTGGCGGAGGCGATCCGGGCCGCGTACGACGCTGGCTATCTGGGTTCGGACGTGGCCGGGAGCGGGCGTCGCTTCGACCTCGAAGTGCGCATGGGTGCCGGCGCCTACATCTGCGGCGAAGAGACCTCGATGCTCGAGAGCCTGGAAGGTCGACGAGGTGAGGTGCGCGTGCGACCGCCGCTGCCCGCCGTCAAAGGTCTCTTCGGTCGTCCCACGATCGTCAACAATGTGATCTCGCTCGCAAGCGTGCCGATCGTTCTGCGGCGCGGCGCGGCGTTCTATCGTGACTTCGGTGTCGGCCGCTCGCGCGGGACATTGCCGATCCAGCTTGCCGGCAACATCAAGCGGGGGGGTCTCGTCGAGCGCGCCTTCGGTGTGAGCTTGCGAGAGCTGCTCTACGACTACGGCGGTGGCTCGGCTTCGGGGCGCGCCATCCGCGCAGTCCAGATCGGCGGCCCACTGGGCGCGTATGTTCCTGCGTCGCAATTCGACACTGCCATCGACTACGAGGCGCTCAGCGGCATCGGTGCGCTGCTCGGTCATGGGGGCATCGTGGCGTTCGACGACGCGGCCGACATGGCGCACATGGCGCGGTTTGCGATGGAATTCTGTGCTCTCGAGTCGTGCGGCAAATGCACGCCTTGCCGGATCGGCTCGACGCGCGGCGTCGAGGTCATCGATCGCATCCGGCGCGGCGTCGATCGCGACGGCAACCTGCGCTTGCTCGAGGACCTCTGCGAGACGATGGCGGAGGGCTCACTCTGCGGTCTCGGCGGCCTGACGCCGTTTCCGGTGCGCAGCGTGCTGCGCCATTTCAGGGACGATTTTCTGAAACCTCCCACGAGGTAGCCTGCAATGTTTTCCCTTGATCACTACGACTTCGGTACTCCCGCCAGCGAGTCTGCGCAGACCGTCACTCTCGAGATCGACGGTCGCGCCGTGACGGTGCCCGCGGGTACATCGGTGATGCGTGCAGCGGCGATCGCCCGCACGCAAATTCCGAAACTCTGTGCGACCGATACGCTCAAGGCCTTCGGCTCGTGCCGTCTCTGCCTGGTCGAAATCGAAGGTCGCAAAGGCTATCCGGCATCGTGCACCACTGAGGTTGCGCAGGGGATGAAGGTTCGGACGCAGAGCGAGACGCTCGAACGCCTGCGCCGCGGTGTCATGGAGCTCTACTTGTCCGACCATCCGGCTGAGCTCGTCAGCGACCAGCGGCCCGTGCGCACCGAGATCAGGGAGATGGCGCGGAAGGTCGGTTGCACGCAGAACCGTTATGGCGCCGAGGGCGAACGCCACGTGGGTGCGCCGGTCGACGACAGCAATCCGTATTTCCGGTTCGATCCCAATGCCTGCATCGTGTGCTCGCGGTGCGTGCGCGCGTGCGACGAGGTGCAAGGCACCTTCGCACTGACCATCGAGGGACGCGGGTTCGCTTCGCGCGTGGTGGCGAGCCAGAACGAAAGCTTTGTCGCTTCCGAGTGCGTCTCGTGCGGAGCTTGTGTCGAAGCGTGCCCGACCACGGCGCTGCAGGAGAAGACTCTCCTTGCGGACCTCGTTCCCGAGCGCGCGGTGACGACGACCTGCGCCTACTGCGGAGTGGGATGCTCGTTCAAGGCCGAAGTGCAAGGGCAGGCGGTCGTGCGCATGGTGCCGGACCGCGCGGGCGGCGCGAATCATGGTCACGCCTGCGTCAAGGGCAGGTTCGCGTACGGCTACGCGACGCACCAGGATCGCGTTCTGAAGCCGATGATCCGCGCGAAGATCACCGATGCCTGGCGCGAAGTGAGCTGGGACGAGGCGCTCCAGTACGCGGCGAGCGAGTTCAAGCGGCTGCAGGCGAAGTACGGACGCGATTGCGTCGGCGGCATTACTTCGTCCCGCTGCACCAACGAAGAGGCGTATCTCGTTCAGAAGCTGGTGCGCGCGGCCTTTGGCAACAACAACGTCGATACCTGCGCGCGAGTGTGCCATTCCCCGACCGGCTACGGCCTGAAGCACACGCTCGGCGAGTCGGCCGGGACGCAGGCGTTCACTTCCGTCATGAAGACGGATGTCGTGCTGCTCATCGGTGCGAATCCCACCGAGGGCCACCCGGTCTTCGCTTCGCAGCTCAAACAGCGGCTGCGCCAGGGCGCGCATCTGATCGTCGTCGATCCGCGAACGATCGGTATGGTGCGCACGCCGCACGTGCAGGCGGATTACCACCTGCAACTGCGCCCGGGGACGAACGTTGCCGTCATGAACGCGCTTTCGCACGTGGTCGTCACGGAAGGCCTGACCCGCGAAAGCTACATTGCCGAGCGCTGCGAGCGAGCGTCGTACGAGAAATGGAAGGCGTTCGTGGCGCATCCGGATCACTCGCCCGAGGCACTGCAGGAAGTGACCGGCGTCCCCGCTGAACAGATGCGCGCCGCGGCGCGGTTGTATGCGCAAGCGGGCAATGCAGCCATCTACTATGGACTCGGCGTAACGGAGCACAGCCAGGGAACGACCATGGTGATGTGCATCGCCAATCTCGCCATGGCAACCGGCAACCTCGGTCGTGAAGGTGTCGGCGTCAATCCGTTGCGTGGCCAGAACAACGTGCAAGGCTCGTGCGACATGGGCTCGTTCCCGCACGAGCTCAGCGGATATCGGCACATTTCCGATCCAGCCACGCGCGCGCTGTTCGAGTCCGCATGGGGCGTCGTGCTCGAGCCGGAGCCCGGACTGCGGATTCCCAATATGTTCGAGTCCGCGCTGGACGGCACTTTCAGGGGCATGTACGTGCAGGGCGAGGATATGGCCCAGTCGGATCCGAACACTCAGCACGTCACGGCTGCGCTGTCCGCTCTGGAATGCCTGGTCGTGCAAGATCTGTTTCTGAACGAGACCGCGAAGTACGCGCACGTTTTCCTGCCGGGTTCTTCGTTCCTCGAGAAGGACGGCACGTTCACCAATGCGGAAAGACGCGTCTCGCGCGTCCGCAAGGTGATGCAGCCCCTCGCGGGCATGGAGGACTGGCAGGTGACCGTCGCTCTGTCCAACGCACTCGGCTATCCGATGCGCTATGCACATCCGTCGGAAATCATGGATGAGATCGCGGCGCTGACGCCGACCTTCACCGGCGTGAGCTACGACAAGATCGATCGCCTCGGCAGCATTCAGTGGCCGTGCAATGAGCGCGCGCCCGAAGGCACGCCTACGATGCACATCGGTGAGTTCGTGCGCGGCAAGGGCAAGTTCTTCGTGACCGAGTACGTGCCGACGACCGAGCGCACGACCAGTCGCTTCCCGCTCATTCTGACCACCGGCCGCGTGCTGACTCAATACAACGTCGGCGCGCAGACGCGGCGCACGCAGAACGTCGTGTGGCACGACGAAGATCGACTGGAGATTCATCCGCACGATGCCGATACGCGCGGCGTCAGCACCGGCGATTGGGTCGGCGTTGCCAGCCGGGCAGGAGACACGGTGATGCGGGCGCTCGTCACCGACCGTGTGCAGCCGGGCGTGGTGTACACGACGTTCCATTTCCCGGAGTCCGGCGCGAACGTGGTGACGACGGAGAACTCCGATTGGGCAACGAACTGCCCGGAGTACAAGGTCACGGCCGTGCAGGTCATCAAGGTCACGCAGCCGGCGCTGTGGCAGAAGCGGTTCCGGGAGATCAGCGCGCGGCAACGGATCCTGAGGGGCGATCGTGTCGGTCAGACCTGAGGCGATCCGCGAAGTCAGCGTGCAGCGCGAGCACGCGGGGGCCATCGAGTCTGCAAGTGATCAGGTCGCGGAAGAACGTCCTGTCGCCTTTCACTATTACCGCTTGCCGTACGTCGTGATGCTGGCCACGCCTGCGGACCTGGAAGATTTCGCTGTGGGCTTCACGCTGAGCGAAGGAATCGTCGGCGCTGCGGATGAGATTCGCGGCGTCGAGCTGGTCACAGAGGCCGACTCGCTGGCGGTGCATTTGAACATCACGGGCGAGCGCCTCTCGAAGATCCTGCAGCGCCAGCGCAATCTGACGGGACGCACGGGTTGCGGTCTGTGCGGTGTCGAAAGCGTGGAAGAGGCTATCCGGCATCCTGCTCCGGTGAGCGAAGGCGTTCGCGTTACGAGCACGGAGCTGCATGCGGAACTTGCAAGACTGCATACGCTGCAGCCTCTGAATCAGAGGACGGGCAGCGTGCACGCGGCGGCCTGGGCGCTGCCTGGAAAAGGCATCCAGGTCGTGCGGGAAGATGTAGGCAGGCACAATGCGCTCGACAAGGTCATCGGCTCGCTTGCCCGGGCCGGTACCGATCTGAGCCAGGGCTATTTCATCATCACCAGCCGCGCGAGCTACGAGATGGTGCAGAAGGCTGCGACTGTCGGTGTCTCTTTGGTTGCCGCGGTGTCGGCGCCGACGGCATTGGCGATCGATCTGGCCGTCGAGACCGGCGTGACGCTCATCGGTTTCGCGCGTGCGGATCGCCACGTCGTCTATGCGCATCCGCAGCGCTTGCGGGATTGAACGCTCATGGATGTCCATCATCTCGTAGAAATGGTCAACGAGATCGCAGCCTTCTTCGTGGGTGAAGACCCCGCGAACGCTGCGGCCAACGTCGCGAATCACCTGCGGCGTTATTGGGACCCACGTATGCGCAAGCAGATTCTGGCTCACCTGGGAGAGGGCGGCGAAGGCCTGTCCGATGTCGGCCGCGCCGGCGTCGAATTGATCGCGAAATAACCAACGGAACATTCGCGTCCCCCCCGACTTGAAACTCATGGGCTTGCCTGAGCTGCGCTCGTAGGAGCCCGCTCACGCACGCCAGCGCCGCGCGTACGCGGCCCCCTTCATTTGCTTACGCGGGAGACGGACATGACGCGACCATCCGCATTGTTGGCTTTGATAACCGTTGCAGCAGCAACGGGCGCGCTGGCGCAAACGCCGCCGCCTTCTGAAGACCCGACGGCTCCGAGCGCCGCATCGAGCCCGCACCAGCGGGATAGCACATCGACGCAGGCGACGGAGGCGACGCCGACGCCGGGTCCTGAGCCGTCATCCGCTGCCAGCCCTCATCAGCGCGAAGTGACCCAGGGCAGCAAGATGAACAAGGCGGTGACGCCGCAATCGTTCGCCTCGCAGGCGGCGATCATCGGCAAAGCCGAGATCGAGCTGGGTCAGCTCGCGATGAAGAACACGCAGGATGCCAGCGTGCGCACGTATGCCGAGCGCATGGTCAAGGACCACAGTGCCGCCGACAAAAAGCTGCAAGCGA
This sequence comes from Steroidobacteraceae bacterium, assembly GCA_035277305.1. Lineage (GTDB taxonomy): Bacteria > Pseudomonadota > Gammaproteobacteria > Steroidobacterales > Steroidobacteraceae > Steroidobacter. The sequence continues at coordinate 7,890 of DATEKT010000219.1, forward strand.
TCGCGGCGAAAGAGAACCTGCAGTTGCCCAAGACGCTCGACCCCGAACACGAGGCGCTGAAGACCCAGCTGCAAGGCTTGAAGGGCGAAGACTTCGATCGCGCCTACTCGAAGGCGATGGCGAGCGGCCACGACAAGGCGGTGGCCTTGTTCGAATCCGCCTCGCAGCAAACCACGATGCCGCCGGAGCTGAAGCAGTTCGCCGCGTCGACGCTACCGACGCTGGAACAGCACCAGGAAATGGCGCACTCGCTGCACGAGAAGTAGAGGCCGCAGTGGACGACGGGAGTCCCGCTCCCGTCGTCTACTCCTTGCCGACCACCACCTCGCTGATCTGGATGACCGGCTGCAGGTCCGTGTACCTGGGGATATCGGCCATGATTTCCTTGGCATGGGGCCCGAAGCCGCGCTGAAACGCTTCGAGCGAGTCGCAGAACAGGTGGCACATGCCGACGTACGCCGCCGGCGCCCCGGGCGTTCCGCCCGCCAGCCCCTTGTCGACGGTGTAGTACCTGCAGTTCTCGCCCATCCGGGCCTTCACCAGCGGCATGTGGGTGTCGCGGTAGTAGTCGTGATCGAATCGCGCGCCCGGCGTATTCGGATACATGACGCTCACTTTGATCATGGCGGATCTCCGGCTCTCGGCATTCAGCGCAGTAATGGCGCATGATGCGCGCGAAGCATGGGGAGTGACTAGTGTCCATCGAACTGCTCGACAGGGAGCGCACGATAGCGCCCCCGACGTTCAACCGCTGGCTCGTGCCGCCGGCGGCCCTGGCAATCCATCTCTCGATCGGCATGGCCTATGGCTTCAGCGTGTTCTGGCTGCCGCTGGCGCGCGCGATAGGCGTGCATGAGCCTGTCGCCTGTGAAGGTATCGGTTTCATCGAGCGGGTCTTCTCGACGCGCTGCGACTGGCCCGTCTCGATGCTGGGCTGGACGTACACGCTGTTCTTCGTCTTTCTCGGGTCGGCGGCTGCGATCTTCGGTCACTGGCTCGAGCGCGCTGGGCCGCGCAAGGCAGGAGTCGTCGCGGCGCTGTGCTGGTGTGGCGGCTTGTTCATTTCCGCCCTGGGCATCTACACGCATCAGATCTGGTTGCTGTGGCTCGGCTCGGGAGTCATCGGCGGCATCGGGCTGGGCCTGGGTTACATCTCGCCGGTCTCCACGCTGATCAAGTGGTTTCCCGATCGCCGCGGCGTCGCGACCGGGCTTGCGATCATGGGCTTCGGCTGCGGCGCGATGATCGCCGCGCCGCTCGCCGACCGGCTCATGAACGCGTTTGCGAGCGACACTTCAGTCGGCGTCTGGCAAACGTTCGTTGCGCTGGGCGCGATCTATTTCGTTTCCATGATGCTCGGCGCATTCGGCTATCGATTGCCGCCGCCGGGATGGCAGCCTCCGTCGGGTGCCGTGAAGACAGAGAAGCCGCTCGTTACATCGGCGCATGTGCACGTGAACGCAGCGATCCGCACTCCGCAGTTCTGGCTGCTCTGGGGCGTGTTGTGTCTGAACGTGAGTGCCGGCATCGGTGTCATCGGAATGGCCTCGCCGATGCTGCAGGAAGTCTTCGGCGGCCAATTGATCGCAATCCCCGCGAGGCTTGCCGAGCTGGCGGAAGACCAACGCGCGCAGGTGGCGACTATCGCTGCGGCATTCGCCGGTCTGCTGTCGCTGTTCAACATCGTCGGCCGTATCGGCTGGGCGTCAGCCTCGGACTTCCTCGGCCGCAAGCTGACGTACACCATCTTCTTTCTGCTGGGGTTCGCTTTGTACGTGTCCGCTCCGATCGCGGGTGAGGCCGGCCGCATCGGCGTGTTCGTGGCGATCTTCTGCGTGATCATCACCATGTACGGGGGCGGCTTCGCGACCGTACCTGCCTACCTGGCCGATCTCTTCGGCACGCAACATGTCGGCGCGATACACGGCCGCCTGCTGACCGCATGGTCCATGGCGGGCATTCTCGGTCCGGTGGTGGTCAACTACATCCGCGAGTTCCAGCTCGCGCGCGGAGTGCCCGCACACCAGGCTTACAACTTCACGATGTACGTGCTCGCCGGCATGTTGCTGCTCGGACTCCTCTGTAATCTGCTGATGCGGCCCGTCGATCCAAAGCATCACATGACGGCGGATCAGATCGCGAAGGAGCGCGCCGACTCGCGGGCGCGTCCTGCGGGTTCAACAACTGCTGCGGCGTCGAATCCCGCATCGGCTATGGCGAGCGAGCGCGTGCTGCTCGTTGTCGCATGGACCGCGGTTGCGCTGCCGCTGGCGTGGGGTGGGTGGATCACGCTGAGCAAGGCGCTGGCGTTTTTCAGGTAGCCCAATGCAAAGGAAGCGAAGTCCCGTCGCCATCGCAGCCGGAAAGCTGATCCTCGCGCTGCAGAAGGAGCGGGCGGAGCAGAAGGTCGTCGATCGCGCCCACACGCTGCTGCAAGCGGCGCACAGAGCATCCGCATCGAGCCTCCTCGACGGCAGATCCGTTGCCGAGTATCTCGACCCGGTGTGGGTGAAGATGCATCCCGCCGTCGAGCCCAGTATCGTGGCGCTCGTCGCTGCAATGAGTGCTCACGAGAACGTATGACCGAACAACCGCGCCCACCCTTGCCGCCGTTCACTCCCGAGACCGCGACTCAGAAAGTGCGGATGGCGGAGGACGCCTGGAACACGCGCGATCCACGCCGCGTAGCGCTCGCCTATACACCCGACAGCATCTGGCGCAACCGGGCTGAGTTCCTGTCGGGCCGTGAAGCGATCGAGCAGTTCCTGATTCGCAAGTGGACCCGCGAGCTCGACTATCGGCTCATCAAGGAGCTTTGGGCCTGTCACGGCAACCGCATTGCCGTGCGCTTCGCCTATGAATGGCACGACGATTCGGGCAATTGGTATCGCTCCTACGGCAACGAGAACTGGGAGTTCGACGAGCGAGGCTTCATGCAGCGTCGCATCGCGAGCATCAACGATCTGCCGATTGCCGCGAGCGAGCGCAAATACCATTGGCCTTTGGGCCGGCGCCCGGACGACCACCCGGGACTTTCCGCGCTGGGCCTGTGATCCCGCATTCGCATTAGCGAGCGTTATGGATCTCATTACCAGAATTTGATTGGCGCTAGCGCAGCCATGCTAGAAAACCGCCGGGGGTGGGGCTCCGGAGGTTTCGATGAAGGGTCCGTTCGCGTGCGCCGCGCTTGTCCTGGCGAGCTCGGGACTGATGATTGGATCGCCGGTGTCGGCGGAGGATGAGCAGCTTCCGGCCGCCGTCTATGCGCGCGCCGAAGCCGTCATTCCGCAGCACATCGGCAAGTTGATCTACGGCACCAGCGTGCGTCCGAAATGGATCGGCGAGACGTCGCGATTCCAGTTCGAGAAGCGCACACCCGCAGGCCGCGAGTATTGGGCGGTCGATGCGGTCGCTGGAACGATGCAGCCGCTGTTCGATCATGATGCGCTGATCAAAGCGCTCGCAGTGGACCGCAAGAAACTCCGGCTCACCGAGCTGGAGGTCGACGCGAAAACCGGGGCGCTGCGCTTTCAGCAGGACGGCAAGGGCTGGCAATACGATCCGAAGACGAACGCGCTGACGGCGTACAGCGCGCCGGCCGACAAGGGACTGGTATCGCCGGATGGCGCGTGGCGCGCGTTCGTGCGCGACGGCAACCTGTTCGTGGTCTCGGTGACAGACGGCCGCGAGAAGCAACTCACGACAGACGGTTCTGTCGATGCGCCGTATGCGACGCCCGTGATGGACCCGAAGATCATGGTCGCTCAAGCCACGCAGACGCCGGTGGTCGAGCCCGCCCTGAGCTGGTCGCCCGACTCGCGGAGAATCGCGACCTTCCGCCTGAGCCAGGAAGGTGCACGGCGCCTGGCAATCGTCCAGTCATCGCCGCCCGACGGCGATAAGCCGAGGATGTTCACATACGTCTACCCATTGCCGGGAGACCCCGCGGTGCCGCTGGCGAAGGGCGTCTTCTTCCAGGTGGATACGGGTAAGCGCGTCGACATGACGCTCGCTGCGGAGCCGATGCTTTACTACCTCGCCCCGGAATTCACATGGACCGCCGACAGCAAAGCCGTACTCGAGCGAGTGACGGAGCGCGGCTATAAAGCACTCCAGCTCTATCGCGTCGACGCCGAGACCGGCGCGTCCAGCCTGCTGTCGGAAGATCGCTCCGACACCTACGTCGACTTCTGGAGTCACTTCTGGTCGTACGACGGCAAGAGCGACACGGTCTACTGGACCGCCGACAACACGGGGTTCCTGCAGACCTATGCGATCGACGCGCGCACCGGCGCAAGGCGACAGATCACCTCGGGCGACTGGCGCGTTCGCGAAGTCGCGGGCATCGATCAGTCCGCAGGCAAGCTGCTGATCGTCGGCACCGGGCGCGAAGCCGGGCGCGATCCCTATCTGCGTCATATTTATGCGGTGCCGAAGAAGGGCGGCGCGCTGCAGCTGCTGACGCCGGAGCCGCTCGATCACGACGTTTCCGTCTCACCCGACGGGCGCTACTTCGTCGACAACATGTCGCTGATCAACGTACCGACGCGATCGGTCCTGCGTCGCTCCAGCGACGGACGCATCGTCAAGGAGCTGGGGCGTGCCGACATCACTGCTTTCACCGCGGCGGGCTATCGGTTGCCCGAACCGTTCCAAGCATTGGCCGCGGACGGCAAGACGCCGATCTACGGCGCGATCTTCAAGCCGGCTGATTTCGATCCGGGCAAGCGCTATCCGATCATCGAGGAGATGTACACGGGGCCGCAGATCGTCTCGATGACTGCGAAGTCGTTCGAAGCGGGGCTGATGTCACGGGGCCAGAATTCGCTCGCGCAGCTCGGCGTGATCGCGTTGACGATCGACGGGCGCGGTGTCGCTGGCCGCTCGCGCGCCTTCCAGCAGCCTTCGTACAAGAATCTGCATGCAGTCGGGCTCGACGATCACATCGCAGGCATCCGCGCCATGGCCGCGAAGAATCCGTGGATGGATGTTTCGCGGGTCGGCATCCACGGCTATTCCGCGGGCGGCTACGACGTCGTGAAGGCAATGACCGAGCGGCCCGACTTCTACAAGGTCGGCCTCTCCGCGTCGGGCGTGCAGGACAACCGGCTCGACAAGGCGTGGTGGAACGAGCAGTGGATGGGCGACAAGGTCGGGCCGGAGTACGACGCCAATTCGAACATCACCTGGGCGCCGAAGCTGACGGGCAAGCTGTTCGTCGTGCACGGCGAGATCGACGAGAACGTGCCGCCCGCCAATTCCCTGCGCCTGGTCGATGCGCTGATGAAGGCCAACAAGGATTTCGAGCTGCTGATCGTGCCGAATGCCTTTCATCCGGTCGAGGCGTTTCCCTATTTCCACCGGCGTCGCTGGGATTTCTTCGTGAGAGAATTGCTCGGCAAGACGCCGCCGACCGCTTATCAGATGGAGGCTTTTGAATGATGCGCTGGTTCCTTCGGCTGACGTGGGTGGTTCTGCTGGTTCCTGCACTCGTCTTTGCGCAGGAGCGGGGCCCACAGGCAAGACCCCTCAACAACCGCGACCAGTGGCTGCCGCAGTCGGTGCCCACCTCGGATGACGTTCTGCGCATTCCGGTGCCGGCGGACTTCAATGCACCGAAGGGCTCGTTCGTGCTGGTCGGTGGCCGCTTGTTCGACGGGACGGGGACGCCGGCGCGGCCGGCGACGATCGTAGTCCAGGGCAAGAAGATCACTGCAGTGCTGAATCCCGGCGAGCGCAACTGGCCTGCGGATGCAGTGGTGTACGACGTCAGCGGCAAGACGGTGATGCCGGGCCTCATCGACCTGCACACGCACCTGACATTTCTCGATGTCGAAGACATGAGCGTCTATTCGACCGGCAACACCAGTGGCGCCGAATCCGTGATGCGTGGACTGCGCCGCATGGCCATCCACTTGCAAGCCGGCGTCACTAGCGTGCGCGACGTGGCCTCGCACGGCGACGCGCCATTCGTCCTCAAGCGATTGCAGGCCTCGGGCGAAATCCAGGGGCCGCGCATCTTCACGGCGGGGCAGCTGATCACCGGAACCGGTGGCCACGGCGCCTTGCACGCGATCACAGCGAACTATCCCGAGGTGCCGAACGGCAATCCCAATTCGATGGTGCGGATTGCATCCGGTCCGCAGGAGTGGCGCGAGGCGGTGCGCATCCAGTTCAGCAAGGGTGCGGACCTGATCAAGCTGGCCAGCGAATACACGCAGGAAGAGATCACCGCCGCCGTCGACGAGGCGCACTCGCTCGGGCTGCCGGTGACCGTGGATTCCGAGACGCAATACATCGACATGGCGGTCAAGGCAGGTGTCGATTCGATCGAGCATCCGCTGCCGCGCAGTGACGAGGCCATTGCGCTGATGGCGAAGCGCGGGATCGCGTCGGTGCCGACGCTGGTCACCTATCGCATCATCCAGCGCAAGAGCGGCGGTTATTTCGGCTCGACGTCGCGCCGCTTCGAGCTCAACGAAGACTCGATCGTGGCGATGGCGAAGAAGCTGCGCCAGGCGAAAGTAAAGATGGGCATCGGCCTCGATCTCATCACCGACGCGCCCAACTACATGCCGGGCGCCTATATCGACGAGCTGGAATCCTTCACGCAGGTGGGTTTCACCAGGCTGGAAGCGCTGGTCGCCGCGACCAGGACGAGCGCCGAGATCATGCACATGGGCGACCGGCTCGGCACGATCGAGGCGGGCAAGCTGGCCGACATCATCGTGGTGGACGGCAATCCGGACGAAGATTTCAGCGCGCTGCGCAAGGTGCGCACCGCCTTCGTCAATGGGCGGCTGGAGTTGCAGGACGGCCGCATCTACAAGCCGGCGCACGTAGAGGTGCCGCTGCCGGCGAAAAAATGACGCATCCCGGGCTGCATCTCGAACCGCCCGAGGGGTGGCTCAGGATCGGGACGATCGACATGCACACGGGCGGCGAGCCCTTGCGTGTGATCGTCTCCGGGTTGCCGGCGATTGCCGGCGACGACGTGCTCGAGAAGCGGCGGCACTTTCGGGAGCATCTCGATCATCTGCGGACCGGGCTCATGTTCGAGCCGCGCGGTCACGCCGACATGTACGGCGCGGTGCTGACTTCATCGCAGACCGCGGACTTCGACGTCTTCTTTCTTCACAACGAGGGCTACAGCACGATGTGTGGTCACGCGATCGTCGCGCTCACCAAGCTGGTGATCGAGGCGGGACTCGTGGCCGGGCCCGAAGTCTCCTTCGCCGTGCCCGCCGGCCGCATCGAGGCGCGTGCGCACGTCAGGGACGGTCGCATCGTCCGCACTTCGTTTCGCAACGTTCCATCGTTCGTCTATCGACGCGACGAGTCATTGCAGGTCGAGGGCGTCGGGGCCGTGCGCTTCGACATTGCATACGGCGGCGCGTTCTACGCCATCGTCGATGCACCGAGCCTGGGGCTCGAGCTCGGGCCCACCGGCGTGGCGCGGCTCATTGATGCCGGTCGACGCATCAAGCGCGCCGTCATGGCGGCGATGCCGATCGAGCATCCATTCGAGCGCGACCTCAGCTTTCTGTACGGCACTATCTTCGTCGGTCCCGCCGAAGACAAAGCGCATCACAGCCGCAACGTGTGCATCTTCGCGGACGGCGAGGTGGACCGCTCGCCGACCGGCTCCGGCGTGAGTGCGCGGGCCGCAATTCACCACGCGAAAGGCGAGCTCGCGGCGGACGAGGAAATCACGATCGAAAGCATCCTCGGGAGCACGATGACCGTGCGGGTCGCTGCGCAAACGACATTCGGTCCATTTGCCGCCGTCATCCCGGAGGTCGCGGGCACCGCGCACGTCACCGGGCGTCACGAATTCTGGTTCGATCCCGCCGATCCGCTCAGCCGCGGCTTCATCTTTCGCTGAGAAACTGCATGAGCTACCTGTTCCGCAATCTGCAGCTGCTGGACCCGCGCTTCGACGAGCCGCGCGGCGGTTACGAAGTGCTCACGGAGGGCGGCACCATCAAGGAAGTGTCCGACCGGCCGATCGTGGCGACGAATGCTCAGCGCATCGATTGCGGCGGTCGCACTCTGATGCCGGGGCTCATCGACTGTCACGTGCACGTGTATCTCAGCGAAGTGAACGTGTCGATGCTGGAACACATGCCTGTTTCGCTGCTCGCGGCCCGCGCCGCGCCGCTGATGCTCGGCATGTTGAATCGCGGATTCACGACGGTTCGCGACACCGGTGGCGCCGACTGGGGAATCCGCGAGGCCGTGGAAAAAGGGTTCCTGCCCGGACCCCGTTTGTTCATTTCCGGCCGCGCGATCGGTCCCACGGGCGGGCACTCGGACATGCGCCGCCGGACGGATCACCATGCGCCGTGTCGTTGTTGTCACGGCCTGGGATTCACGATGGCGATCGCCGATGGCGCAGACAGCGTGCGTGCAATCGTGCGCGAGGAACTGCGACAGGGCGCCGATCAGATCAAGATCATGGTCTCCGGCGGCGTGGCTTCGCCGTACGACCCCCTCGATTCACGCCAGTTCTCGCTCGCCGAGATTGCGGCCGCGGTCGAGGAGGCCACTGCTTTCAAGCGTTACGTCCTCGCGCACGCATACACGGCAGAGGCGATCACCCGCGCGGTGAGCCAGGGTGTGCGCACCATCGAGCACGGCAACCTGATCGACACGGCGGCGGCCCAGCTGATGGCGGAGCGAGGCGCCTATCTCGTCGCCAATCTCGTGGCGTACTTCGTGATCAAGGAGCGCGCCGCGCAATTCGGCATGAACGAAGACAAGCTGGCGAAGAACGAGCTCGTGCTGCGAGGCGCGCTCGAGTCTCTCGAAATCTGCAGGAAGGCGGGTGTGAAGGTGGGCTTCGGCAGCGACCTGCTCGGGCAGCTCCAGGACGAGCAATCGCGCGAATTCCTGCTGCGTGCAGAAGTAGCGCAGCCGATGGAGATCATTCGCTCGGCCACCACGATCGGCGCCGAGATCATCCGGATGCAGGGCAAGCTTGGCGTCATCGAAGCCGGAGCGATCGCTGACCTGCTCGTCGTCGACGGCGATCCTGCCAGGGACCTCGGCCTGTTCCAGGATCAGGGCGCGCACCTGTCCGTGATCATGAAAGACGGCCGCTTCCACAAGAACCGGCTGTGCTGACGAGCGCCCCGCTGACAGATAATTTCTGATGCGAAGAATTCTCCGCTTCGTGTGGACCTTTGAGGCACGCACGGTCGTTTTCGAACTACCGGGGCGAAGCGACGAATCCAGTGAGAAGAGCCATCGATATATTGGTCGCGGATGACTCGGACCAAGATGTCGAGATCACGCTGCACGCGCTGCGGCGGGTCGTGGCCGAAGCGGCGATCATGCGAGTCAAGGACGGCGAACAGGCGCTGCAGTTCCTCCTCGCCGCCGGCGGCTACGCAGGCCGGAAAGCGGGGATGCCGCAGCTCCTGCTGCTCGATATGCAGATGCCGGCTCTGGATGGCCTGCAGGTTCTCGAGGCGCTGCGCAGTCGTCCAGCGACGCGAGAACTGCCGATCGTGCTGTTCTCCTCTTCCAGCAATCCCGCTCTCATCGAGCGAGCCATGGCGCTCGGAGCCAGCGACTATCGCGTCAAGCCCGACGGCTTTCAGGAGTACTGCGCAGAAGTCGAACAGATTGCGCGGACGTGGCTGCTCGCGCAGCCCGTAACGGCGAAGGACGTCGCTCGGGGAAACTATCGAAATTAGCGTCTCGCCTGCAGGCGAGCCGCGTCGCCTCTTCTGCGGAGGCGTTGTGTGCTGTCTGGTCCACGCGGGGCCGGGCCAAAGCCCGACCCCGCATTTGCAGAAACTAAACCAGCGGGATTACCAGCGACCGCCGCCGCCGCCACCGCCGCCGTAACCGCCACCACCGCTGCGACCACCGCCGCCGTAGCCACCGCCGCCGCCACGACCGCCGCCCTTCGGCTTGTCCTGCGCTTCGTTGACCTTCAGCGGACGGCCGCCCATGTCCTTGCCGTTCAGGTTCTGGATCGCGCGGGCCGCATCGGCGCTCGGCATCTCGACGAAGCCGAAGCCGCGAGGACGGCCGGTCTCGCGATCGTTGATCAGGCTGACCGACTCGACGGTGCCGTGCTGTTCGAACAGCGCGCGCACCGCGGCTTCATCGGCGGAAAAGGGCAGGTTGCCCACATAAATCTTGCTCATTGAAAAGACCCTTACGAGTACCTGCCGCCTTCGGTATTGAAGACGTTCTGCAGGCGAACCAACAAATGACAGCCATGCCGCTACCGGCACACTGCCTCCTGGATCGGGAACGATTCGAATTGCAGACCTTGGTGGGAGCGTCGCCGGGAGGCGGTGCACAGCAAGAAGGACAACCGAAGGGTCACGAGCCGGGCGCGAATATACACGCACGCTCGCCAACAAGCTGCTGTTTTTACACCGGACTGGCAGGCGTAATGGCTATCATCGAACGGGGTACCGGGGCCGGAGCTGGCAGGCGCAGGGCCGGGTACGGCGGGTAAATTCCCTTGTGCCGCAGCGGGTTTACGTCGAAAAATGCATGTAGGGACGCACATGGTCGCCGACATTGCGGAAGCGGTCGATTTCCTGGTTGCTGGGTTTGGTTGACGCTGCAATAACCTGCCTGGCCGGGTTGTCTCCGTTGGCCTTGGCGGTCGCCAGCATCTGGTGGCTCGCAGCCGATTAGCGGTGCTAATCCTTCGTATTAAATCTATTTGGTACCGCTGCGCCAGCCGGTGACTAGTATCACTGCGCGTTACCGGGAAGGATGAGAATGCGTACTTCGATTGCCTCGTTCATTGGCGCGTCGCTGCTCACGTGTGCAAGTTTGGTCGCGCCAGCGTCCGCGCAGGACGCAGCGGCCGAGACTACGCGCATCAACTCGTGGCTCGATGCGAAGTACGAGGAGCAGCTCGACCTGAGTCCGATCGCCCGCTCCTATGCCGGGGAAAAGAAGGACTACGACAAGGTCGACGACATGTCCGAAGCGGCGGGCGACCGGGCGCTCGAATGGCAACGCAAGTCGGTCGAAGAGCTCAAGGCGAAGTTCGACCGCGCGAAGCTGCCGCAGGACGCGCAGCTCTCCTACGACCTGTGGATCTATCAGTACGAGGACGCCGCGTCGGTCGCCCGCTTCAAGCGCAACAACTATATCTTCGACCAGCTGTACGGACCGCACACGCGGCTGGCGCAGTTCCTGATGCAGATCCATCGGGTGGACGAGCCCGCGGACATGGATGCGTATATCGCGCGTATCGGCGGCATTGCACGCGCGCAGCTGCAGCTTCTGGAAATCGCCAAGGTCAATGCGGCAGCAGGCTCGCGCGTGCCGCGCTTCGCCTATGAGCAGATGATTCCGCAAGCGCGCACGCTGATCACCGGCGCGCCGTTTGCGGGCGCAGGCAACAGCGCAGTGTGGACCGACGTCCAGACCAAGGTGGACGGCCTGGTGAAGGCGGGCAAGATCGATGCCGCCAAAGCCGACGGCTACAAGGCAGCCGCTCGCAAAGCGCTGCTCGAGAAGTGGAAGCCGGCCTACGAGCAACTCATCGCCTGGTTCGAGTCCGAAGTGCCGAAGGCCGACGCGGTCGCGACCGGCGTCGGCAAGAATCCGAACGGCAAGGCCTACTACGAAGCGATGCTCGCCAGCTCGACCACGACGCAGCTGACGGCGGAGCAGGTCCACCAGATCGGCCTCGATGAAGTAGCGCGCATCAAGGGCGAGATGGAGCAGATCAAACAGAAGGTCGGCTTCAAAGGCACGCTGCAGGAATTCTTCAAGTTCGTGCGCGAGGACGACCGCTTCTACTATCCGAATACGGATGCGGGGCGGCAGGCATATATCGACGCCGCTACAGCGCACATCGCGTTCATGAAGCAGCAGCTGCCGAAGTATTTCGGCATCCTGCCCAAGGCCGACGTGGTCGTGAAGCGCGTGGAGTCGTACCGCGAAGTCGCGGGCGCGCCCCAGCACTATTACTTCTCGACGCCGGACGGGTCGCGGCCGGGCGTGTTTTACGCGCACCTGCTGGACATGCGCGCAATGCCCATTCCGCAGCTGGAAGTGATCGCCTATCACGAGGCATTGCCGGGCCATCACATGAACTTCGCGATCGCGCGTGAGCTCACCGACATCCCGAACTTCCGCAAGTACCTCTACATCAATGCCTACCAGGAAGGCTGGGGCCTGTACTGCGAAAAGCTGGCGAAGGAGCTGGGTGCATACCAGGATCCGTACTCCGACTTCGGCCGCCTCTCGACCGAGATCTGGCGCGCGGTGCGTCTGGTGCTCGACACCGGGCTGCACTCGAAGGGCTGGACCGAAGAGCAGGCCGTCAAGTATTTCACCGAGAATTCACCGAACTCCGAAGGCTCGATCCGCGCTGAGGTGCGCCGCTACATCGTGATGCCGGGACAGGCGACCGGCTACAAGATCGGCATGATGAAGATGCTGGAGCTGCGCAAGCGAGCGGAGGATCGGCTCGGGGCGAAGTTCGACATTCGCGGCTTCCATGACCAGATCCTGGGCCGCGCCCAGATGCCGCTCGACGTGCTCGATCAGCGCATCAACCGGTGGATCGCGGAGCAAGAGGCTCGCTGATCGCGGTCACGTGCCCGTGCGGGCGAAGGTGAGCGTGTAGACGAGAGGCTGATCGAGCTGCGGGCTCGTCAGGGTCACCACCATGTTCAATCGGCCGTCGGCGCCGACGCTGAAGGCGTTGGCTCGCGTGCCGTCCTCTGCCTTGAACGTCTGCACCAGCCGCGCGCCGTCCCATGAGGCGTTGACGTCGAACGTCTCGCCGTCCTCGCGCGTCCATTTGATCGTGCTGCCGTCGGCCGGCATCTCGACAGGCTTGTGCCCGTCGAACGCAACGCTGATCAGCGCGTTGCCGATTCCGATCTCCACGCGCCGGTGTGCCTCATTCGTCTTCTTCAGCCGGCTGCGCGCGATCGGACGCTTGATGAAGTTCATCTTCGCGACGGTCGTCTCGATTGCAGTCTCGATCGTCTTCGCGCTCTGCTGTTCGTTGACGAACGTTCCCTGCAGCGAAGGATCGGCGGCATGGGCCGCAGTCGCGACGAACGCGATCAGGGCCAGGAGTAGATGTCTGCGCATGGGCACGGAGTGTATGCCTCTCACTGCGCTCTTCAAAAGCCAGGCAGCACGAGCACTGCCCACGCGAGCAGGGGTGCTAGTGCGACCACGACTGCGCTGTAAGCCAGAAGCTGGCGATAGAGCGATTCCCGGTCGATGCCGTGTGCGCTCGCGAGGACCAGTGCGCCGTTCGTGGAGAACGGACTCACGTCCACGATGGAAGATGAAATCGCCAGCGCGGCGATGACACTTGCCGTGTCGATCTGCCCGAGCAGCAGCAAGGGAACGGCCAGCGGAACGATGGCGCCAAGCACTCCGACCGTCGACGCGAACGCCGAAACGATTCCGCCCACGTAGCACAGAAGGAGCGCGCCCATGAGCGGTGCGCCTGCACTCGAGACGGAGTTGCCGACGTAATCGATCGCGCCACTCTTCTGCAGTACCGAGACATAGGTGACGACGCCGCAGATCAGCAAGACCGTCGACCAATGCACCTGCTCGACAGCGCGTGCCTGGTTCCCGGGGAACAGAATCGTCAGCACGACAGCGATCGTGATTGCGACCAGCCCGACGTTGAGCTCGAAGATGAGTGCTCCGACGCCGAGCACGATCAGACCGAGGAGAGTGACTGCCTGCGGGTATGCGAGTCGCCGGCCGTCTGCTGGCTCGTCTTTTTCTACCGTCTCGACCTGCGCCGCCGGCCGCGCGAGCAAGCTGCGGCCGCCGAACACGAAGAACACGACGACAGCCACCAGCAGATTGAAGCCGAGGCTCGCGATGAACAGGTGCACCTCGCTGCCGGCCAGGTGCGCGCGCTGCACGACATCATTCGTGATGCTGCCGTAGACGCTCATGGGGGAGAACCCGCCGCCCTGCGCGCCGTGAATGACCATGAGTCCCATCAGCAGTGGATGAATGCGGTATCGCTGTGAGAACCGCAACGCGACCGGCGCGATGATGGCAACCGCGCCTGGGCTGACCGCACCGACGCTGGTCAGCAGCCCCGAGATGAGAAACACGATCCAGGGAATAGCCGCAACGTGCCCGCGCACCGAGCGAACAGCCTGACGCACGAGCCAGTCGATCGTGCCGTTGTTCTGCGCGATTGCGAAGAGATACGTGATGCCGACCAGCGTGACGAACAGGTCCCCCGGAAAGCCTGCCAGGACGGCAGCCGCGGGCATGTCGACGTACAGACCCCCGATGACGAAGGCCAGTACGAACGCCAGCGCTCCCATGTTGACCGGCAATACCGTGCCGACGACGAACAGGACCACCAGCCCGAGGATGCATGCAAGTTGCGGCGACACGAACTCGATCCGGCTTGTTGTCGTGGCAGGTTACAGTATCTCGAGAAGCCTCGATCGAAGTAGTATGAGTCGAGACAACCATGAATCGCGGCCACTACGATCCACCGATTGCGCCCGTCATGACCCCCGACGCGGCAGACACGCGGGCGCGCTGGAAATGGCTCGTCGTTCCGTTGGGCCACGCGGCACTCATCTTCTTGTGGTTGTTCGCCTCGCGGTGGTGGTTTCAGCCGGCGGAATCGGGAACGTTGAGTTTCTCGATCGACCCCGAAGCGCTCATGGGGATGGCGAAGGAGGCGAGCTACCAATGCGGGCTCGTCCTGGTGGTCACTTGTCTCTTGCTCGGGGCCTTGCCGCGTATTCACTGGCGACATGCCCTCTACGCTTCGCTGGCGTTGGTCATCGCGACGTGTGTTGTTTTCCTCGGTGCTGCCTACGCGCGAAGGCCGATCACGACGAATGGTGAGCATCTCATGACCATCGTCTTGACCTCCGCGGCCGTGCTCCTGATGAGCGGCGTCTTGATTCGACGCAGCTGAGAGCTCTCGAATGTCAGCAACACCAAGAACCGCCCACGTCTGGGTCCTCTGGATTGCAGCGGCCGTAGCTGTGGCGTACCTGGTGCTGCCGCGTCCGTATGCAGGCGACGTCGTGCTCAAGACTTCGATGTGCGTGCTGCTCGCGATCGTGGCATTTCGCGCTGGGCTGAAGCTCTTCGCGCTAGCGTTGCTCTTCTCGGCCGCAGGCGACGCGTTTCTCGGCTACGACGGCCAGCGATTCTTTGTGCCTGGCCTTGCGAGTTTCCTCGCGACGCACGTGCTCTATGCAGTCGTCTTCGTGCTTGCGACGAAAGGCGCTGCGGCCTCGATGAGCGCCGGGCGCAAGGTGACGCTCGTTGTCATCCCGACATTCGCGGCCGTGTACAGCGCAGTGCTCTGGCCGCACCTCGGCGCGCTAGCGGTGCCGGTCGTGCTCTACATTGCGGCAATCGTCGTGATGGCGATGCTGTCGCTGCGCGTCCGCGCGATCGAGGTGCCGTTCGGCGCGGTGCTGTTCATGATTTCGGACAGCCTGATCTCACTCGAGAAGTTCTTGTGGCAGGCCGCGTGGGTGGGACCGCTGGTCTGGATCACGTACGCGCTCGCACAGTTGATGATCACGCGCGGCATGCTCCGCGAGGCGGGTATCACTGCCGCGAGTAGATAACCTCGCCGTCGCGGATCACACAACGAACCGCAGCGAAGTTGCGGACTGAATCCAGCGGATCTGCATCCAGCACGACCAGGTCCGCGTCCATTCCGCTGGCAACGCGGCCTCGCCGATCCTGCTCCTTCCAGCGCGCAGCAGGTGTCGTCGTCAGCGATGCGAGGATCTGCATGGGCGTCAGACCGGCCTTTGACATCAACTCGTACTCGCGCACGGGATCGTAGTCGGTCATGTAACCGACGTCGGTGCCGAACAGCACCTGTCCGCCCATCGCCGCGAATTTGCCGAACTCCGTGACGTTCTCGTTCATCAGTCGTTCGGCCGTCCCGGCCGGCACCTGCTCCTTCGCAAACTCGAATTCCAGCAATTTGAGCGTGGGAATCATCGACATCCCCGCGTCGCGCACCTGTTTCATCAGCGGCTCCGGCCAGGGCACGGGCGCTCCGAGCGGCGGATGCGCAAGGATGTCGACGTGAGTGTCGAGCGCTTCCTGCACTCCCTGAATATCCGTCGGATGAGCGAAGACGAGCTTGCCGTGCCGGTGCGTTTCATCGGCCACGGCGCGCGCGATTTCGGCCGGCATGCGTTTACGAGTCCCGTCACCTTGCGGTGTCACGAGAAAGAGCTTCGTGCCATCGCTGCCGACAGCCAGGTTTCGCGAACGACTTTAAGTGCCTCGTCGACGGAGCCCGGCTGGGGGAGTTTGTCGAGCAGCTCCTTGCGCATGTGCGAGATGTAGATCGGCAGCCCGTGCGCCGGAAAGAGCGCCCAGCCTGCAGTGAGAATCCGCGGTCCACGCACATCGCCTGTTTCGATCCTCTGGCGCAGGGCCAGTGTGTTGTCACGGTCGGAAGCGATATCGAAGGCAGTCGTGTAGCCGTATCGCGTCAACATCTTCGTCAGCGCGGCGTTCAAAGTCTCGGCCCGCTGCTGGCGGGCGTCGCGGAACTCATCGCCCGTAAAATGGACGTGACTGTTCTGGAAGCCCGCTACGACTACTCCGCCGTTGCATTCCGGCGCCTTGGGTGAGGCTGTCGCGCGTTGGTTCGCGGCAGTCACGACGGACTGGATCCTGGCGCCGGCGATGAACACCTGGCCGCCGATCGCGGGCGTGTCCGGGGTCGCATAGATCTTGACCGCGTCGATCGCCCAGCTCTGCTGGGCCTGTGCAACCGGCGCCAACGAACCTGCCAGAGCAAGGACAAGGATTTTCAGGCGGCTGTTCGACATTTCCGTCTCCGGTGCATCGGTCGACCGGCTTCTGACCGGCGGATAAGAGGGAAGGTTGCAGCCAGTTTCACATACACTCTGACCGCACGGGAGTGTGACCCCATGAGCCTGCAGTCTCTTACGATTACCTGTCGCGACCGTCAGTGGCACCAGGCATTCATCGACTACGTGCCCAAGGTGTTCTCACGCGCCAGCTTTCGGCGCTGGTACGAGCTCGGTGGCTGGGATGAAAACTATTTCGCGTTCGCGATGGTCGATGGCCAGACCATCGTTGCCAGCGCGTCCCTGCAGCGCATGAAGATCGTCCTGCGCGGCGAGTGGATCACGGGATGGCAGCTCGGCGCGGTCGGCGTGGTCCCGGGGTGGCGCGGCCAGGGACTGCAGCGGCAAATCATGCCAAGGCTGCTCGACGCTACTGGCGAGAAGGACATCGTGTTCCTGTTCGCGAACGACACCGTGCTCGACTTCTATCCGCTGTTCGGATTCGAGCGAATCGTCGAAAGCGTTTTTGCCTCCGAGTACAGCGTGGAGCCGGCAGGCGAGCCGCTGCACTCGTTGTCGATCGATCGTGCCGAGGATCGGACGTTGCTCGCCAAGGTCGCAGCGACGGCGGCGCCGACATCTCTTGAGTTCGCGGCGCGCGACTATGGCGGCGTCCTCCTGTGGTACTGGGCGAACTTCTACGAGGGCTGCTTCTACTACTGCGAACCCGAGGACGCGATCATCGTCGCGGAGCACGAGGGAGCGGTTCTGCGCATCTGCGATGTGCTCGCCCGCAGTACGTTCGATCTGCGTCCATACCTGCCGCGCATCGCGAAGGCTGCCGCGCAAAAGATCGAGTTAGGATTCACACCCGGCACGTGGTGGCCCGACGCGCGCGCGGTCGCCGACTATGCGGACTCGCCGTTGTTCGTCCGGGGCGCGCATGCGCTGCCGGAGCAGCGCTTCAAGTTCCCGATGCTGGCGCAGACGTAAGAGTTGACAATGAGACCGATCAGTAGGAAGCCCAACAGCATGAAACGCTCTCTTCTCGCCGGAGCCTTTGCTCTGCTTGCAGCCCATTCCCTGCAAGCCGCACCCAAAACGCATCGGCTCGAGGTGACGCCCAGCACGGTTGCGTATGGCTACTACTGGTCCGAGGCGCAGCCGGTGCTGCGTATCGCGTCCGGCGACATCATCGATGTCGATACGATGCTGACGAACACACCTGAAGGATTGCAGCGCGCCGGCGTCGCCGAAGAGAAGATCCAGGCGTCGCTGCGCGCCGTGGTGGAGCAGGTTACGGGCGAGCGGCGCGGGCCGGGCGGTCACATCCTCACCGGGCCGGTCTACGTCGAGGGTGCGCAGCCCGGCGACGTGCTCGAAGTGAATGTGCTGTCGATCGATCTGCCGCTCGACTACGGGTACAACGGCTGCAACGGTTTTCTCCCGGAGAACTGCGACAAGACGCTGCCAGCGAAGATCCTCGCGCTCGATCGCAAGAGGATGACGGCTGAGTTCCTGCCCGGCATCGTGATTCCGCTGCGCCCGTTCTTCGGCAGCATGGGTGTCGCGCCGGCGGCGGACGCCGGTCGCGTCAGCAGCAATCCGCCGGGCCGCCACGCCGGCAATCTCGACAATCGCGAGCTGGTGGCCGGCAGCACTCTGTACGTTCCAGTGTTTGCGCCAGGTGCGCTGTTCGAGGTCGGCGACGGTCACGCCGCGCAGGGCGATGGCGAAGTGGATCAAACCGCGATCGAAACTTCGCTGCGCGGCCGCTTGCGCCTCACGGTGCGCAAAGACATGAAGCTTGCATGGCCGCGCGCGGAAACGCCCACCGACTACATCAGCATGGCGACCGACCCGGATCTGACGGTCGCCACGAAAGGTGCGATTCAGGAAATGATCGACTTCCTCATCGCCGAGAAACATCTCACCCGGCATCAGGCGTATCAGCTCGTGAGCATCGCCGGAAATGTCGCCGTGACTCAGCTGGTCGACAAACCGAATCACGGCGTGCACGTACGGCTGCCGAAGAGCATCTTCACGAAGTAAGGGCGCGCTCGCTCAGCGGCGGGCAGCGCCGCGCCCCTCGCGCACCTGGAGCAGATTCCCGTCAGGGTCCTTGAACCTCGCAATGGAGCCCCACGGGAACTCGAGTAGCTCCGCCGGCTCGAACTGCACGCCGCGCGCTGCAAGTGTTTCGAACGTTGCCCGGCAATCGTCCACCTCGATGGTGTAGACCGCGGCACCGAACTCCGTCTTGGCGGGTGTTCCCGGCCACAGCACCAGCTCGAAGTCCTGTCCCGGCAGTCCGATCGTCAGGAACCGCGGTCCGATCGGCGTCGCAGCGTCGATGCGTCGCTCGAATCCGATGACTTTCGTGTAGAAATCGAGCGCCTTGTCCTGGTCGCTCACCAACAGCGCAACGTACGGGACTTTCATCAACATCGCATGCTCCTTCCATCGGGTTGTCATTGGGATGACGAACCGGAAGGAGCGCGTGTGACCGCCGTTGTTACTGTCCTCTGCCGCTTTCTCCAGGTCGGTAGCTGCGCTCGATGTGACCTTCGAGGTCCTTCGGATAGAAGTACACCGGCCGCAGATTGCCGTCGGCGTAGCGCTGCACCTGGTCGACGAAGTGTTTCGATTCGGGGTGTCCGCTCGCGCCGCCGATGCTGACTGCCAAAGCGCGCACGCTGGGCCCGAACTCGACTGCCGCGACGAAACTGTTGCCGTAGGTTCCGTAGTAGCGCTTGGTGCCCGGATACCGCTTGGCGCCGAAGGCGGCGAGCGAGCCCCATTCAGCGGAGGCGAACGGTATTGGCGTGCTCGGTTTCGAATCATCGAACGTCTGCACGATGGCGCCATCGTTGCGCTGGAAGCGATTGATCTCCCCCCACGGCACCTGCCAGCTGCCGAAATCCTGCGTCAAGCGATCCGTCGCTGCCGTGAGCGCGGCGAGCTTCTGCGCGGGCGTCGTGCGATCGGCCATGTAGTCCCACGGCGAAAGTCCCGCCGCCTGAGCAGGCTCGGCCGAGGTGGACCACAGCGCCTCGCCGAAGAACACGGCCAACGAGGTCGGTTTCGAATCGAGCGACCAGCGATAGTCCCAGCCGCGCAGCAGATCGACCGGGCCCGCGAGCTTCGCACGCGAAGGATCGTCCTTTGGCAGGCTGTCGTACGCCTTCAACACAGATGGAGTGAGCCGCGCAAAAGCAGTCAGGTAAGTGTCGAAAGCGCCTGCGAGCAGTGTTTGCAGTGTGAAGTCTTTTCTCGAATCGAGCACTCGCTGTGCCTGCGGACCGCGCGGGTTCTCGCCGTCCTGGTCCATGTAGCGCGGGAAGTTGGCGGCTTTCGGGCTGTCCGCGCCGGCGGCAGTCCACGGCCAGTTGTTGACGTTCATCACCCAGCCGTTCGCAGGCGATACGACGTGAGGCAGGCTGTCCACGTCGTGCAGACCCCGCCAGTCCGTCGCCGGATCGCTGCCGTCGACAGGATTGCGATAGTCGAACCGGTCGTCGCGGATCGGCATGAACTGCGGATGCAGATACGCGACGGTGCCTTTCGAATCCGCGAACAGCGTGTTGTTCGAGGAGTTGGCCTTGAGCTGAGCCACCTGCAGAAAACTCGCGTAGTCCTTGCTCTTGGTCCGCAGGAACGACTGCTGGAGCGCTGCCACTGGCGTGTTCATCAGAGCGAAGGCGATCCACTTGCCGTTCGCCTCGCGCACGATCGGACCGTGATGCGTGGAGTACGTGGTGAAGTCGCGGCGCGCGAGCCCGCCGTTGGCGGCCTTGTAGGAGAGCGTCACCACCTTCGTTTTGACCGGCCGCATTTCCTTGCCGTAGCGATAGGAGTGCTTGCCACCGGCATCGCTGACGATGGTTTCCGCGAATTCGTCGACGTTGTCGGCGCCGCTCGAGGTGTGCATCCATCCGGCGTGCTCGTTGAAGCCCTGGTAGATGAAGAACTGGCCCCACGTCGCTGCGCCGTACACGTTCAATCCTTCGCTGCTCGTGACCTGCAGCTCGGAGCGGAAGAAGAAGCTCGTGTGCGGATTGATGAGCAGCAGCGCATGGCCGTTCTTCGTGTGCGAGGGCGCGATGCCGAAGCCGTTCGACCCCAGCGGCTCGCGAAACACCAGGCCGCGCTCGTCAGCCGTCATCGCCAACCGTTTGCCGCCGTAGAACGCCTCGAGCTGGCTCAACGGTACGCGCTCGATGTCGCCGCCGATGCTGCCCTCGCTGAAACTCAGCGCCATCCACGGCTCGAAGCGCGTGATGACGCGCGGGCGCACCTGCGGGTGCGTAGCAAGATAGCAATTGAGGCCCGCCGCCCAGGCGCTCATGAGCGTTCTGAGCCACTGCGGGCTCTTGCCGAAGTCGGCTTGCAGCGTGTCGGCATCGATGAACAGCCGTTGCCGCAGATCCTGCCAGAGCGCGCTTTCGCCTTCGGCCTCGGCGAGGCGGCCGAGGCTGACGAGGTAGTTGGTCTCGATGCGATTGAAGTCGTCCTCGGCCTGCGCGTACATCATGCCGAAGACCGCGTCCGCATCCGTACGGCCCCGAACGTGCGCGATGCCCCAATCGTCGCGCGTGATGCTCACGTCGTGGCTCTCGCAGGTCGCCGCGAAACTGACAGCGCTGCTCAGGGCAAGCAGCAGGCCGAAGAGGAGAGCGGAACGCGTCGCGTTGGACATTGTTGTGCGCCGGGCCGTTGCGGGGCACATACCATGCATCAGCATGCCCAGGAAGGCCAACACAATCTTGCTTCGGATCTGTGGCTTGCATTATAAGACTCACTAGAGCAGTCGATTGCCGGGGACGTCTTGCGCATAGCCATGCCCGCCGTGAGTCAGCTGGGTTCTCTGCCGGAGCTCGGTCGCGTCCGCGTCCCGCCGGAATGGCTGGATATGAACGGGCACGTCAACGTGCAGCACTACCTGGGCATGTACAACCTCACCAGCGACGCTTTGCTGGAGCTGCTGGGGATCTCCGCAGACTGGGTGCGGCGCGAGCGTCTCGGTCTCGTCGACCTCGAGCATCACATCTGGTTTGATCGCGAGCTGCACGTGGGCGAGGAGGTCGCGCTGTACATCAGGTTCATCGGCCGCGACGCGAAGCGCGTTCACGGACTGATGTTCATGCTGAACGTTGCCGATGCCGAGATCGCCAGCGTGATCGAGTTCATTTCGCTGGCGGTCAACCTCGAGACCCGTCGCGCGGCGCCCCTGCCGCCCGCTGTCGCCGAGCGCATCGACCAGCTGACGCGCGACCACGAAGCCCTTGCCTGGCCCGCGCCGCGCAGCGGCGCGATTTCACTATAGAACACTCACGGGTGAATGAATGATGCTCGCGGATCTGTTGCGGCTGGCTCTCGCCGATGCGGCGCTGGTGTTCGCATCGTTCATCGTGCTGTGGGGCATCGGCCTGGCGATGCGCGATTCGAGTCTCGTCGACATCTGGTTCGCGCCTTGTATCGCTGCCGCGGCGATCCTCGGGGTCTTTGTCGGAACGGGGGCCGAGCCACGCCGCGTCCTGATCGCGGTGCTGGCGGTCATCTGGGCGGCGCGGCTCGGCGGCTATCTGCTCTGGCGCAACTGGGGACGAGAAGATCCGCGTTACGCGCGACTGCGCAAGCACGTCGAGGAGAATGGCGGCAATTTCACCTGGCACAGCTTCACGCGCATCAATCTGTTGCAGGCGACCATCGTGGTCGTGTCGCTGGCTCCTTTCATGGTCGCGCAGACAGCGCCGTCTCCCGCGCAGCTGGGGCCGCTCGCGTGGCTGGGTACAGCGCTCGTCATCGTCGGTGTGCTGTTCGAAGGGATTGCAGACCTGCAGCTGGCACGCTTCAAGGCGAATCCCGCGAATCTCGGCGGAGTCCTCGACACGGGTCTGTGGCGCTACTCGCGTCATCCCAACTACTTCGGCGAAACCTGCGTGTGGTGGGGCTACTGGCTGATCGCCTGCGAGCATCCGTGGGGATGGTTCACGATCTTCTCGCCGGCGCTCATGACCTGGTCGATCGTCGGCATGATGGGCAAGGAGCTGGTCGAGCGACGGATGCGCAAGAAGCGCGCGGGCTACGAAGATTACGTACGCCGGACCAGCGGCTTCTTCCCGTGGCTACCGCGGGCCTGATGTTCGCGCGCGTGCAGGTACAATGCGCGGATGAACACTTCGCGTCGCAAGCCGGGCATGCATACCTCTACCGTACTTTCCGCACTTGTCCTGGGTTTCGCCGGGCACTTGTCCGTCGCAGCGATTGCCGATGTGACGGTCGACCCGGCTCGTCTCTCCGAGCACGTGAAGACGCTGTCATCCGATGCGTTCGAAGGGCGCGGTCCCGCCACGCCGGGTGAGCAGAAAACGGTCGCTTACATCGTCGAGCAGATGAAAGCGGCAGGACTGCAGCCGGGTGGCGATGTAAAGAATGGTCAACGTGCCTGGACGCAGGACGTACCGCTTGCGCAATTCAACATCAGCGGGCCCGTGGATGCGAGTGTGACGGCAGGTGGTCAGCGCCGCCCGTTGGCGCAAGGGAAGGACGTCGCGATTCGCGCGGCCGCGACCAACATCGACCGGGTGCAATTCAACGATGTGCCGCTGGTGTTCCTCGGATACGGCGTGACCGCGCCGGAACGCGGCTGGGATGACTACCAGGGTGTCGACATGCGCGGCAAGGTCGGCATCGTGCTGGTGAACGACCCGGACTTCGAAACGGAGTCGGGTGAGTTCGGCGGGCGCGCCATGACGTACTACGGCCGCTGGACGTACAAGTACGAGGAGGGCGCTCGTCACGGCGCGCTCGGCATCCTCATCGTTCACGAGAGCAAGCCCGCTTCGTACGGCTGGGCGACGGTGGAGAATTCCAACACGAATGCGATCTTCGACATCCGGCGCGCCAATCCGCGCGAAGAGCACGTCGATGTCGAGGCGTGGATCCAGCGCGATGTTGCCGTGGAACTGGTCAGGCAGGCGGGCCTGGATTTCGAAGCGCTCAAGAAGCAGGCGCAGTCGAAAACGTTCCGCGCCGTGCCGCTCAAAGGCGTGACCCTGTCCGCCAACTACAAGGTCGCGCACGAGACCGTCATTTCGAAGAATGTCGCGGGCCTGTTGCCCGGCACGAAGCGGTCGGGCGAAACGGTCGTCTACAGCGCCCACTGGGATCATCTCGGAATCGGCAAGCCCGACGCCACTGGCGATCGCATCTTCAACGGCGCTGTCGACAACGGCACCGGGGTCGCTGCGCTGCTGGAGCTCGCGCGTCTCTTTGGTGCTGCGCCGAAGCCGGAGCGCTCCGTTCTGTTCCTCGCTGTGACGGCCGAGGAGAAGGGATTGCTGGGCAGCGAGTACTACGCCAGCAACCCGCTCTATCCGCTCGAGACGACAGTCGCCGACATCAACATGGATTCGCTCGGCACGCGGGGCGCGACGCGCGATTTCGGCACGCTCGGCGCGAACACGCTCGTGGACGAGTTCGTCGCGGCGGCTCACAAACAGCAACGCGAGCTCGCGCCGGATCCGCGGCCCGAAGCGGGTTCGTTTTACCGCTCCGACCACTTCCCGTTCTCGAAGGCGGGCGTGCCGGCGGTTTCCTTCTCCTCGGGCGAGGACCTCGTGAACGGCGGCAAGGAAAAGGGCCGCGCGCTGCGCGAGGAGTTCACGGCGAAGAAGTATCACCAGCCGAAGGACGAGTGGAGCGAAAGCCTGGACTTCAGTGGCACGGCGAAGGACGTCGCGCTGATCTACGACGTCGGAAGCTCGCTCGCGAACTCGGGCAAGTGGCCGCAGTGGAAGGCCGGCAGCGAGTTCAAGGCGCTGCGTGACAAGTCGGCCAGCAAGCGCAAGTAGAGCCGCAGTTCCCGCATGATCGGCCTGGTACGAATCGCGCTGCGGCGTCCGTATACCTTCGTGGTGCTGGCGCTGCTCATCGTGATCATCGGGCCGCTCGCGGCGTGGCGCACGCCGACCGACATCTTTCCGGACATCGGCATTCCAGTGATCTCGGTCGTGTTCACCTACACGGGATTGCCGGCGGAACCGATGGCCGGACGCATCGTCACCCCGTTCCAGCGCGCGCTCACCACCACCGTCAACGATATCGAGCATATCGAAGCGAACTCGTACAGCGGCTTCGGCATCATCAAGATCTTCTTCCAGCGCGGCGTGGACATCGACACCGCCAACGCGCAGGTGACCTCGATCTCGCAGACGCTGCTCAGGCAGATGCCGCAGGGGACCAACCCGCCGCTCATCATCAACTACAGCGCCTCCACCGTCTCGATCATCCAGCTCGCACTCTCGGGTAAGGGGATGAGCGAGCAGGCGCTGTCCGATCTCGGCCAGAACTCCATCCGCACGCGCCTGGTGACGGTGCCCGGCGCCGCCATTCCCGGTCCCTACGGCGGCAAGACGCGGCAGGTGCAGATCGACCTCGATCCCGTGGCGGCGCAGGCGCGCGGGCTCTCCGGCCAGGACATCGCCAATGCGCTCGGTGCGCAGAACCTCATCACCCCCGTGGGCACGCAGAAGATCGGCCGCTTCGAGTATCCGATCAATCTCAACACCAGCCCCGCGGAGTTCGAGGACCTCGGCCAGCTGCCGATCAAACTGGTCGACGGAGCGATGGTCTACCTGCGCGATGTCGCGCACGTGCGCGACGGCAATCCGCCGCAGACCAACATCGTTCACGTCGATGGCGGCCGCTCCGTGCTGATCACCGTGATGAAGAATGGCTCCGCTTCGACACTCGCCATCATCGCCGGCATCAAGGACATGGTGCAGGAGATGAAGGCCTCGCTGCCCGAGAACCTGGAGATCAAGCCGATCGGCGATCAATCGCTATTCGTGAGCGGCGCGATCCGCGGAGTGGCGCTGGAGGGTGTCGTTGCCGCGGCGCTCACGAGTCTCATGATCCTGCTGTTTCTCGGCAGCTGGCGTTCGACCGTGATCATCGCGATCTCCATTCCACTGTCCGTGCTCGGCTCGATCGCCATCCTCTCGCTCCTGGGCGAGACGCTGAACATCATGACGCTGGGCGGCCTTGCGCTGGCGGTCGGTATTCTCGTCGACGATGCCACGGTCACCATCGAGAACATCAACTGGCATCTCGAACAGGGCAAAGCCGTGGAGCCGGCAATTCTCGACGGCGCGGCGCAGATCGTGACGCCGGCCTTCGTTTCGCTGCTGTGCATCTGCATCGTGTTCGTCCCGATGTTCTTCCTGGAAGGCGTGGCGCGGTTCCTGTTCGTGCCGATGGCGGAAGCAGTGATATTCGCGATGGTCTGTTCGTTCATCCTGTCGCGCACGCTCGTGCCCACGATGGCGAACCATCTGTTGCAGGCACACGGGGCACACTCGGACGCACCGGCCGGACCCTTGCAGCGTCTGCAGCGGCGCTTCGAAGCGAGCTTTACCGGGTTTCGCGGCGGATACCGGCAGGTGCTGGAGCTTGCGCTGGATCAGCGGCGCGGGTTCGTCGTCGGCTTCATGCTCTTCGTGCTCGCCTCATTTGCTCTCGTGCCGTTCCTCGGGCGCAATTTCTTTCCGGCTGTCGATGCCGGACAGATCATGATTCACGTCCGCGCCCAGTCCGGCACGCGCATCGAAGAAACGGCGCGCGCCTTCGCGGCCATTCAACGCGCGATTCGCGAGATCGTGCCGCCGTCGGAGCTTGCGTCGAGTGTCGACAACATCGGCCTGCCGTCTTCCAGAATCAATCTGTCGTACAACAACACGGGAACGATCGGCACTCAGGATGGCGACATCCAGCTGGCCCTGCGGGAAGGTCATCGTCCCACGGAAGAGTACGTGGAGCGAATGCGTGCGGAGCTGCCGCGGCGCTTTCCCGGAATCACTTTCTCGTTCACACCGGCGGACATCGTCAGCCAGATTCTCAACTTCGGCGCGCCCGCGCCCATCGATCTGCAGGTGCGTGGCGGGAATCTTGCTGCGAATTTCGCCTATGCACAGCAGCTGCTGAGCGATATCAGGCGCGTTGCCGGAATCGCGGATGCGCGGATCCAGCAGTCGCGTGGCACGCCTGCGTTCAACGTGGACGTGGATCGCACGCGTGCTCTGTACGCGGGACTCACGGAACGCGACGTCACCAACAGCATGGTCGTGAACCTCGCCGGTTCGAGCCAGGTCTCGCCGACCTTCTGGCTGAATCCGAAGAATGGCGTCCAGTATCCGATCGTGATGCAGACACCGGAGTATCGGCTGGATGATTTGTCTGCGTTGCAGACGCTGCCTGTCACTTCGACCGCAAAGTCGGCGCCGCAACTGCTGGGCGCGATCGCCGACATCCACCGCAGCGCGGCCAGCGCAGTGATCTCTCAGTACAACATCCAGCCGCTGATACAGATCTACGCGACCACGCAGAAGCGCGATCTCGGCGCGGTGGCCAGCGACATTCGAAAGGTGATCGATGCGCACGCACACGATCTGCCGAAGGGAGCGTCCGTGCAGATGCTGGGCCAGGTGCAGACGATGAACACCTCGTTCTCGGGGCTGCTCTTCGGGTTGCTCGGTGCGATCGTGCTCATCTACCTGCTGCTGGTGGTCAATTTCCAGTCGTGGAGCGATCCGCTCGTGATCATCAGCGCGTTGCCGGCGGCGCTGGCGGGCATCGTGTGGATGCTGTTCGTAAGTTTCACGACGTTGTCAGTGCCGGCGCTCACGGGCGCGATCATGTGCATGGGCGTGGCCACAGCCAACAGCGTGCTCGTAATCAGCTTCGCGCGCGAGAGGCTGGATCAACTCGGCGATCCGGTCGCCGCAGCATTGGATGCGGGTGTCGTGCGTTTCCGGCCGGTCATCATGACGGCGCTGGCGATGATCATCGGCATGACGCCGATGGCGCTCGGGCTGGGGGAGGGCGGCGAACAGAACGCCCCGCTCGGGCGGGCGGTCATCGGCGGCCTCATGTTCGCTACAGTCGCGACGCTGATGTTCGTGCCGGTTCTGTTCAGCATCATTCACGCCCGTCGCGGCAACAAGCCTGCGCCGCTGCCTGCTCCTGGAGAACCGCATGTCGCTTGATACCGGCCGCTTACGCATCGCGGGCTTCGCTGCCGCGGCGATCGTGGTCGTGGTGGTCGCTGTGGGCATCGTCAGCCGCGCTGTGAGCGCCGGTCACGTGCGCGACTGGACCGATGAGCAGGCTCTGCCCACCGTGGCCGTCGTCACTCCAGCTGGCGGGGGCGAGACTTCCGCGCTGGAGCTGCCGGGCCGCCTCGAAGCGACCGCGCGCGCTCCGCTGTATGCGCGAGTCTCGGGATACCTGAAGAGCTGGAAAGTGGATATCGGTGCACGCGTCAAGGCGGGGCAGTTGCTCGCCGAGATCGAGGCGCCGGATGTGGAGCAGCAGTTGTTGCAGGCGCAGGCGGACCTCGCCACCGCTGAAGCCAACGCGGCTCTCGCAAGCAGCACCGCGACGCGTTACCAGTCGATGCTCGGCACGAACGCAGTATCCAGGCAGGCAGCGGACGAGAAGGCTGGCGACCTCGCCGCCAAGCAGGCCGTGGTGAAGGCGCAGCGCGCCAACGTCGAGCGCTTGCGGACGATGCTTCAGTTCACTCGAATCGTTGCGCCCTTCGACGGCGTGGTGACGGCGCGCGAGACCGACGTAGGAGCGCTCATCAACGCCGGTGGCGCCGGGCACGAGCTCTTCGTGGTTTCGGATATCCGCCGCCTGCGCGTCTACGTGAGTGTGCCCCAGGTCTTCGCCGGCAAACTGGCGCCGGGCACGAAGGCGGCTATCTCGGTGCCTGAACGTGCGGGCAGCTCGTACTCCGCCGTCGTCGAGGCAGCCTCCGGCGCAGTCGATGTCGCCACGGGTACGACTCTCGTGCAGTTGAGCGTCGACAATGCAGCCGGCGATCTGCTGCCGGGCGGCTACGCAAGTGTCAGGTTCGAGCTGCCGCAAGACGCTTCGCTTCTGGCCGTGCCGGCCAGCGCGCTCATCTTCGATCGCAACGGTCTCTACGTCGCCACGCTGGACGCGCAGAACCGCGTGGTGCTGAAGACGGTGACCATCGCGCGCGACGATGGCTCGACGATTCAGATTGCAACCGGCCTGGACGCGCACGATCGCGTCATCGAAACGCCCCCGGACGGCGTCGCGGCGGGCGATGTCGTGCGTCCAGTCACGGGGTCCGCGGGCGCGAGCCCTTGAGCGCTTCGGGTCAGGCGCCGAGCGACTCCGGGAAGATTTCCCTGATCAGCAGCACCGCGCGTCCGCCCTGGTAGATCCTGTAGTCGCGAATCACGACGCCTGCGGTGGCCGCGATTTGCAGATCCGCGGCCCAGCGGCTCGCCTCGGTCAGATTGGCAGTCAACAGGTCGCGATAGGTCTCGAGCCGGCCCTCGCGCAACAACTCCCCGATGCCCTTGTGCTCCTGGACCAGCTGGCGGCGCATCTGCTCCGAGATGTGCTCCAGCGCCGCGACGCTTTCGGCCACGGCATAGACCCTGCGCGTCGTTCTGCCGAGCAGCCGGACGTACCGATGCAGAATGTGATCGCCCACTGCGATGTCGATCTGCGGATAGGGTGTCTCGCTGGTCGTTTCGACGTGCTCGAGGACGTCGACAGCGATGGCTTCGCCGAAATACGCCTCGAGCGTTCGGGTAACAGTGCCGTCAGTGACGAGCAGGACTCGCAGGATGGGAGAGAGGCCCGGAAAGTCCGGTGAGTGTTCGAAGTCGAGTTTCATCGCGCGGGATTGTCTCAGGATCGCGCTTCACCGCGAAAGTGGCGTAGTCTTTCGTCCCGGCCATGGACTCCACCAACAAGAACACGGGACTCGATCCCTGGCAGACCGCCGAATTGCCGGCGCCGCCGCAGCCGCAAGGCCTCGGCTGGCTGAGTGTCGTCGGCCCCGGAGTCATCGTGCTCGGCATCGCGATCGGCAGCGGCGAATTCCTGCTCGGGCCCGCGGTGTTCGTCAAGCATGGCCTGACGCTATTGTGGATCACCGCCGTGGCGATCTTCTTCCAGACCATCTTCAACACGGAGGTGATGCGCTACGTCGTCGCGACGGGCGAGCCGGTCGTCACCGGTTTCATGCGCACGCGACCTTCTCCGACGATGTGGGCATGGGTCTACGCCGCGTTCTACTTCCTGCAGGCTGGCTGGCCGGCGTGGGCAGCCACGGCGGCGAGCGCGGTCTTCTTTCTGTTCGCGGGACGTCTTGCCGGGCCGGGTGATTTCGAGACCGTCTATTTCATCGGCATCGGCACTTTCCTGGTCTGCATCTCGCTGCTGCTCGTCGGCCGGCGGATCGAGCGCACGCTGGAAATTCTCAACTGGATTCTCGTCAGCGGCGTGCTCGGATCGTTCCTGATCCTCGCCGTGCTGGTCGTGCCCGGCCGCACCTGGGGTGCAACGGCGCTCGGCTTCTTTGGTTTCGATCCGACGCTGCAACGCTTCGTGCTCCTGCCGGAAGGCGTCGACTTCTTTCTGTTGGGCGCGATGGCGGCGTTCGCGGGTGCCGGTGGCATCGCGAACCTCACGCTCGCCAACTGGGCGCGCGACAAGGGGTACGGCATGAGCAAGCACGCGGGCTACATCCCTGCGGCCGTGGCTGGCAAGGCCGTGAATCTCACGCATCACGGCTTCGTGTTCGCGCCGAGTGACGAATCGATGCGGCGCTGGCGCGGCTGGTGGCGCATCGTGCGCGCGGATCAGTGGGGCGTCTTCTTCATCGGCTCTTTGCTCGGCATGGCTTTGCCGGCTCTTCTCTATGTGACGTTCCTGCCGCACGGCACGGAGATTCGCGGTCTCGGCATCAGCGCTGCGCTGGCGCAAGGCGTCGGCACGCAACTCGCGCCGTTCGTCGGGATTGCGATCGCCATTCTCGGCGCCTGGCTGCTGTTCAAGACGCAACTGGACACCGTCGATGCAATCACTCGCTCCGTCACCGATATTCTCTGGACCGGCAGCCGTCGGCTGCGGAGCTGGCGAGGTGGCGACGTCCGAGCGGTGTACTACTCGGTGCTGGCGCTCGTCGTACTCTGGGGCGTCATTGCATTACGCCTCGCGCAACCGATCGTGCTTCTGCAGATCGGCGCGAACGTCGCCGGCGTCGTGCTGACGGTCGCCTCGATTCATCTGCTCTACATCAATTGCCGGCTGCTCGCGCCCGAGCTGCGTCCGCCGATGTGGCGCCGCGCGGTGCTGGTGTGCATGTCGATCTTTTATGGCTGCTTCGCAGGACTGTCGTTGTGGAGCTTGTCGGGCGGTGTGGCGCACGCGGAAAAACCGGCAACGCTCGGTCGCATCGAACGGCTGGATCCGGCATTCGATCGGCTCGTTGCGCCGGATACGGCCATCGAGCTGCTGGCTGCGAACCGGTTC
>DATEKT010000220.1:0-10726 GCA_035277305.1 Steroidobacteraceae bacterium
CTGGTACGGCTTGCCGAGGTAGTCGTTGACGCCCAGCTCGATCGCGCGGGCGCGATGCTTCTCGCCGACGCGCGAGGTGATCATCACGATCGGAATCTCGGCGAGGCGCGCATCGGCGCGCACCTGCGAGGCCAGCTCGTAACCGTCCATGCGCGGCATTTCGATGTCGAGCAGGATCACGTCCGGGAGGTGGTCCTGCAGGATCGAGAGCGCGTCGACACCGTCCTTCGCGGTCATGACCCGCATGCCGTGGCGCTCGAGCAGGCGCTGCGTCACGCGGCGCACGGTGATCGAGTCGTCGACGACCAGCGCGAACGTGCGGCGGTCTTCGGTCGGGCCTTCCACCAGCGGCTTGCGGCCGCGCCATTCGGAGCGCACCAGCGCGCCGAGATCGAGAATGATGACGATCTTGCCGTCGCCGAGAATCGTCGCGCCGGCGATGCCGCGAATGCCGGCAATCTGCGGACCCACCGACTTCACGACCATCTCGCGGCTGCCGACCAGCTCGTCGG
Source organism: Steroidobacteraceae bacterium (assembly GCA_035277305.1). GTDB lineage: Bacteria > Pseudomonadota > Gammaproteobacteria > Steroidobacterales > Steroidobacteraceae > Steroidobacter. The sequence goes on from DATEKT010000220.1 coordinate 513, forward strand.
TGACGACTGCCGTCGAATGATCGCCGGCGCGGATCAGGATCACCGGCATCGAGACGTCCGCCTCCGGCAGCACCGAAGCGCCGCCGCCGATGAACGCACCGAGGTGCTGGAAGCGATACACCTGCTTGCCGTACGTGAACGTCGGCGAATCCTCTGCGAGGTGCTTCTGCACTTCCGAGCGCGGCACGCGCGCGACGCCTTCCACGGAAGGCAGCGGCAGCGCGTATAGCTCTTCGCCCGTCCGCACGATCAGCGCCTGCGTGATCGCCAGCGTGAACGGCAGGCGGATCGTGAACTTCACGCCGAGGCCCGGCTGCGATTCCGTGAACAGCGCGCCGCCGAGCTTCTTGATCTCGTTGACAACTACGTCCATGCCGACGCCGCGGCCCGCGTGCTGCGTGATGCTGCTCGCGGTGCTGAAGCCGGGCTCGAGGATCAGCTGCAGCGCCTCCTCGTCCGAAAGCACGCGACCCGCTTGCAGCAGTCCGCGCTCGCGCGCACGGGCGCGAACGGCGCTGACATCGATGCCGCGGCCGTCGTCTTCCAGCACGATGACCATTTCCGAGCCTTCGCGATGCAGGCCGACGCGGATCGTGCCGCCTTCGGACTTGCCGCGTGCAACGCGCTCTTCGGGCGTCTCGATGCCGTGCACGACTGAGTTGCGCAGCATGTGCTCGAACGGCGGCAGCATGCGCTCCAGCACCTGGCGATCCAGCTCGCCGGAGGCGCCGACCACGACCAGCTCCGCCTTCTTGCCCGTGTCAGTCGCGACCTGGCGCACCAGGCGGCTGAGACGCTGCACGTGCCGCTGGAACGGCACCATTCGCGTGCGCATCAGGCCATTCTGCAATTCGGTGACGACGCGCGACTGCTGCAGCAGCAGGTTCTGCGCCTCGCGCGTCAGGTTCTCGAGCAAGCCTTCGATGCTGCCGACGTCGCTGACGGACTCGGCGAAGGCGCGCGACAGCTGCTGGATCGTCGAGTAGCGATCGAGCTCCAGCGGATCGAAGTCGCTGCGTCCGGGATGCTCTTCCTCGTGACGGTGCAGGATCTGCGCCTCGGTCTCCAGCTCGAGCTTGCGCAGCTGTTCCTTCAGACGCGTGACCGTGCGGCCGAGCTCGGCGAGGTTGAACTCGATCGAGCTGACCTGCTGCTCGAGGCGCGAGCGGAAGATGCTGACTTCGCCTGCGTTGTTGAGCAGCGTGTCGAGCAGGTCCGCGTCGACGCGCGCGAATTCCTGGCGCTCCTGGACCTGGGCCTCCCGGCCCGGCAGCACCGGCGCGGCGTGCTCCGGCACGATCTGTTCCGGCGCCTCGGGCGCATCCGGAGGCAGCTCGGGCTGGTGTGCGGCAACGGCGAACATCGCCTGTTCCGGCGGGGAGCTCGCGGCGTGCTCTTCGACACGCACGGCCTCGCGCGGCGCGGCGGCGCCCAGCTCGTCGGCATCGAACTCGATGTCGAAATCAGTTTCATCGAGCGCCGGCGCGGCGGCGTCTTCGACCGGTGCTTCGGGTTCCGCCGCAGCGAACGAGTCGGTCAGGATCGGCACGACGCCGGTGGCGCCGCCGAAATCCTCCGCGACCGGCTCGGCGATCGGCTCTGCAACAGGTGCAGCAGCGGCAGCGGGCGCGGCCGGCGCGGCGATCGGCGCGTGTCCGCCGAGCGCGCGAATGCGATTGATCAGCTCGTGCGCCGGCGGGCAGCGATCGCCGCGATTGACGGCATCGCGCTGGCGATGCAGCTCGTCGAGGCTCGACTGGAACGCATCGAACACTTCGGGTGCGGCCGGCACGGTGCCCGCTTCGACGCCTTGCATCAGCGTCTCGAGCTCGTGACTGAGATTGCCCATCGCGCGGATGCCGGCCATGCGCGCACCGCCCTTGAGCGTGTGCACGACGCGCTTCAATTCGAAGACCAGCGCAGTGTTCGCGCGATCCTGTTTCCACGACGAGAGCGCGTGATCCGCGGTCTCGAGCAGCTCGGTCGCCTCTTCGCTGAAGATCGCCGCGACCTCGGGATCGAAGTCGAGATCGTCTTCCGCGCCTTCCTCGACCGGCAGGACCGGCGGCGCGGCCGGTGCGGCGGCAACAACCGGCGGCGGCGGTGGCGGAGCTGCAACCACGGGCGGCGGCTCTACAGCCTCCAACGACGGACTGCGAACGGTCTGGCTCTCCTCGATCTCGGGCTCGAGCTCGAAGGCAGCCGCGTCGATCTCGATCTCCAGCGAAGCATCCTGGTCCGTTTCCTCGACCACGATGCCGCTGTCCTGATCGGCGGTTTCCTGGGGCGCTTCGTAGGTCAGCGATGCGAGCACGTCGCCTTCCACGAGCGCGGGCTGCACGTTGGTCGGATCGCCGTCCGCGAGCGCGCGTTGCACGTTCGTCGGGGCCTCGTCCGCGAGCCCTTCGGCTCGGGCGGTCGGGTCGTCCTGGAACACCGGCAGCGGCCGCATCATCGTCGGCGACATGTCGTGCGTCGGCGAGCGATCGTCCACCGGCGCCGGCGGGAAGTTGTCGTAGCTCCAGTCGAGCATGCTGAGCGCGTTCGCGTCGGTCGGCTCCAGCTCGACGACTTCGGCGGTCGCAGTAGCGCCCGCGGCGGCCGGTGCCATGGCCTTCGTCTGCATCGTCGACTCGACGGTTTCCGCGAGCCGCGCGATCTCCTCGTCGAGCGCGTGCTCCAGCTCGCCGAGCCGCGCGGCGATGCGCGGATGATCGAGGAAGAAGCCGGTGTTCTCGTCGATGTGATCGACCACCTGCTGGATCGCGGTGCTCGCGTCTTTCAGGACTGCGAGGCCCGCCTCCGGCATGCCGATCGAGTTGTCGTACAGCTTGCGGACGTAGCGATTCAGCGGCTCGGCGATCTTGATGCCCTGGCGCGCGCCGGCGGTCTTCGCTGTGCCGCTGAGCGTGTGGCAGGAGCGATGCACGTCCTCGGTGATAAGGTACGGCGGCGAGGACTGATCGCACGCCGCGATGAACTCACGCAGGGTCGCCAGGTGGCCGGCGGTTTCCTTCGCGTAGATCTCGTGCAGGCCGGGGTCCATCGCGGCGGGCGGCGGCGTTGACGGAGTTATGTCTGGAGCCGGCGTGGTTTTTTTTAGCGAACTGGCCGGCGGCACGACCGGCGGACTCGGCGGCAGCACCGTAGTCGTCTGCGTATGCGAGATCGCCGGCGGGCTAGGCGCAGGCGCGGGCGTGCTCGGACGCACGCCGGCAATCGTGTTGAGACCTTCGATGATGCGCGCAACGTTCGCTTGCGGCGCGCGCCCGGTCTCCAGCTGTTCGACCAGCTCCGGCACGGCGGCCACTGCTTCGCGCAGCAACGTCATCATCTCGGGGCTGCGATCCAGCGTCTTGTTGATGACGCGGTTCAGCAGGTTCTCGACCGACCAGGCGAATTCGCCGATGAGCTGTGCGCCGACCATGCGGCCGCTGCCCTTCAGCGTATGGAAGGAGCGGCGCACGTTGACCAGCGAGTCCTGGTCCTGCGGATTCTCGTCCCACATCGGGAACAGGCGCTTGAGCTTCGTGATCTCGTCCTTCGCTTCCTCGATGAACAGCTCGAGGAATTCCGGATCGATCGCGCGGTCGAGCGCCTTCGGCGGCGGCGTGGGCGCCATCGCCTGCCGGGCGGCCGCAGTCTGACGCATGGGCACGGCGGTCATCGGATCCAGCACCGCGGTGGGCTCGTGCTCCGTCGGCAGGGTCTGCGTCGGCGACTCGACAGTCTGCGACAGCGGCTCGATGACGACGGTGCGCGCGTGATCGCCTGTTTGCGGGAGGGCCTCGACGCGCGGGATCGGCTGCGCATCGGCGAGGAAGCGCAGGCAGTTCTCCGCGTTGTCCAGCATGTACCAGGGATCGGCGCGGCCGGCCTGCAGCGTCTCCATGTAGTACTCGACCGCGACGATCGCATCAGCGAGGCGGTCCACCGCTTCCTGCGGCAACGTCATGCCGTCGCTGCGCAGGAGCTGCGCGAGCGCGCGATCGACGCCTTCCATGATTTCGACGACGCGCGTTTTGCCGAGCATCAGCAGGCCCGCGATCATGCCGCGCATCAGCTGCGGAATCTGGTCGACGGCCTGCGCCTCGCGCGGCTTCTCGAACGACAGCGCGACCGCTTCCTTGATGCGCGCCATGTTCACGATGCACTCGCGCAGGACCGCTTCGGTGACCTGGCGGAACTCGATGTCATCCGGACCCGCGGGCTTCGCCGGCGCAGCGCTGCCGTCGCCGCTCGGCACGATCATGCCGACCAGCTGCTCATCGAGACTGTCCTCCACCTTGATGAGCGTCGCGGCCATGCGCAGCAAGGTGGCTTCGCTCGCGCCCGAGCGCTGATTGACGATGGTCTGCAGGTCGGTGGTCTCGCCCTGCACCTTGTCGCGCAGCTCGCCGAGGCCGAGCACGCCCAGCGTATCGGCGATCTTCTTGAGCAGCTCCAGCTGCGGCGCGAGCTCGTCGACCTGCGTGCCGCCCTGGCGTACGAAAATGTCCAGCGCGTCCTTCACGCGGCCGAGGTCTTCCTTGATCGCGGCGGCGACGGTCTTCATCAGCTTGACCGACGGCGCGGACAGGCTCTCGCGGGCCTGCTCGATGTGATCGTCGACCGGCAGCAGCTCGGTCAGGCGGAACGACGCGCGGACTGCGGCGACGCGCGGCCCGGTGCTGCGCGCACGCGCAACGTAGTAGAGAAGATTGTTAAGCAGCTCGAGCGGCGGCGAATCGGCATAGCGGCCTTCGCCCTGCTCGTACAGCCGCTTCATCTCGCGATCGGCGTGACCGAGCAGGCGCTTGATCGAGGCGCTGCCGTCGAGCCCGCCTTCGCGCAATGCTTCGAGCACCGCGCCGACGACCCACCACAGCTGGAACACCGGCTGCGTGGTCGCGACCTGCTCGAGCTTCTCGGCCGAGCGCGACAGGATCTCGAGGTTCTGGTCGACGCGCTCGCCCTTGATCCAGCCCAGCAGGCCGAGCTGGTAGCGGGTGCGAAGCTTGCGGGCCCACTGCCCGATCGTGATCGCCTCGCCCGGCGCCGCCACCGGATTCGCCTGCTGATCGGAGCTGAGATTCAGCAGCAGCAGCGTTCCTTCGGAGAGCAGCGCGTGACCGCGCACGGCGCGCAGATCGTTGAGCAGCGGCAACAGCACCAGCGCCATGTCGCGCCCGCCGCTCATCACGCGCTCGAGGTACGTCGGCAGCTGCACCATCGCGCGCATCAGGGCGTCGAGCCCTTCGGCGAGATGGCGGCGCTCGGAGAAGTTGTCGATCAGGTAGCGCGCGACCTGGCCCATCTCTTCGGCGAGCAGCGCCGCGCCGTAAACCTCGGAGATGCGCAGGGCGCCGTGCACGGAGCGCAGGTGCTCGCCGCACTTGCGCAGCAGCGCAACGTTGTCCTGTTGCTCGCCGAATGCTTCGAGAGCAGCGCGCGCGTCGTTGAGCTCGCTATTGAGCTCGCGCGCGACGATATGCAGTGTTTGCGATGACAGCTCGGCCATGAGGTCAGGAAATTATTGGGGACTGGGCGATCGGCACTGGCTCAACCGCTCAGGCCGCTGACTTTTTTCGGCGGCGCGGGCGGCGTCGCCGGACGGACCTGAGTAGCGGTCGCGGTAACCAGCGGCGGCGCGGGCGCCTTCTTGTCGGAATCGGTCAGCAACGCGGTGCCGCCTGATGCGCCGTCCGGCAGGCGGAAGCCCGCGACGGACTTGCGCAGCTGCGCCGACAGCTCGGCGAGCTTGCCGACCGAGCCGGAGGTCGCCGCGGAGTTCTCCGCGGTCTGCGAGCTGATCTCGCGCAGCACGCCCATCGTGCGCGAGATGTTCTGCGCGGCCGAGTGCTGTTGCCGCGAGCTCGCGGAAATGTTCTGCACCAGGCTCGCGATCTGGTTCGAGACCTGCTCGATCTCTTCCAGCGCCGCGCCGGCGTTTTCGGCGAGCAAGGCGCCGCCGACCACGTCGGTGGTGCTGCGCTCCATCGAGACCACTGCTTCGTTCGTGTCCGCCTGAATCGTGCGCACCAGCACTTCGATCTGCTTGGTCGCGTTCGCGGCGCGCTCCGCGAGGCGCTGCACTTCGTCGGCGACGACCGCGAAGCCGCGGCCCGCTTCGCCGGCCATCGAGGCCTGGATCGAGGCGTTCAGCGCCAGGATGTTCGTCTGCTCGGCGATGTCGTTGATCAGCTCGACGATGTTGCCGATTTCCTGCGAGCTCTCGCCGAGGCGCTTGATGCGCTTGGAGGTCTCCTGGATCGTCTCGCGGATCGCATTCATGCCGTCGATCGTGCGGCGCACGGCTTCGCCGCCCTTGTGAGCGACGTCGACCGAGTGACGTGCGACGTCCGAGGAGCGCTCGGCGTTGCCGGAGACTTCCTCGGTCGAGGCGGCCATCGCGGCGACCGACTCGGACGCGAGCGCAACCTGCTTCGACTGCGCAACCGACGCCTTCGCCAGGTGACCGGCCGAGGCTTGCGTCTGCTTCGCGGAGGCGTCGAGCGACACCGCCGAATCCGTGATCGTCGTGACCAGCTCGCGCAGCGCTTCGATCGCGTAGTTGATCGAGTCGGCGATCGCGCCGGTGATGTCCTCGGTGACCGTCGCCTGCACGGTGAGGTCGCCGTCCGCCAGACTCGACAGCTCGTCGAGGAGCCGCAGGATCGCTTCCTGGTTGCGCTCGTTCTTGCCCGCCTGCAGCTCCAGCGACTTGCGGACGTTGCCGCTCATCGCGTGCAGCAGCGAGAGCACCAGCAGCGATACCAGGCCGACGATCAGCAGACCGATCGGTAGCTGGCGGCTGCCCAGCACGCCCGACGCACCGACCGCCGGCACGCCGACGCGACTGTCGAAGCGCGAGTAGATCTGATCGCCCGCGGTTGCAAGCGAGGCTGCCGCTTGCCGCGCCAGCTTGATGCGATCCGCGGAGCTGATGGCCGTGCGCACTTTTTCGCTCAGCTGCGCGTACAGCGCGCTGGTCGACTTGAAGCGGGTCAGCGCCTCGGGCGAGGTGAGCTTGGGCAGGCCGAGCCCGGAATCCTCGCCGCTCAGACCACCGACAACCTGCCCCATGTAGTCGTTGTCGTCCGCAAGGCGGCGCGCCGTCTCGGTCGCGTCGCCGACGCCGCCCGCGAGCGCCTGCATGTTCTGCTGCAGACGCAGCCCGGTCAGCTCGAAACGCTCGAGGTGGCGCGTCATGCCATCGATGCCCGGGGAGCCGAGCGCGCTGGCGACGTTGCCGAGGCTCTGCAACAACTGCGGCATCAGCGAGCGCACTTCCGTCGCCGCCTTGTGCACGCCTTCGATCGCCTCGCTGGAGCTGAGAATGACCTGGCTCTGCTTGAGCATCTCGGTCGAGCCGTCGAACGACTGCACGTCGCCGCCGAGCGAGTGCGCCAGCTCGGAATAGCGGGCGCGCGACTTCGACAGCTTGTCGAGCGAGGAGGCATCGCCGTTCAGCGCGGCATTGGCCTGCGCGGGAATCTTCTGCGACAGGGCGAGCAGCTCGTTCAGGCTGCGCACGGAGCTCGCTCCCGCTTCCATGTCCTGGCCGCCGAACGCCAGCAGTCCCGCTGCCGCGGCGACGCACACCAGGGCGATGACCATCAGCGCCGGCAGGAACCGGACGCCGTACATCTTATGCTCGGCCATGGCGGTGTCCTTCGGTCCGGGTACGGTTGTTCATGATGCGGCGGCCTGCAGGAATTCGGGGCTCTCGAGCAGCGTGCGCAGGCTGAACACCGGCCAGCTCTCCGTGCCGCGGCGGAATGCGCCGGCGAGATAGCGCTCGCAGCGCGCGATCGTCGGCGGCGGTGAACCTGAAAACTCGCCTTCGTTGAAACGGCGGAAACCGAGCACTTCGTCGACCAGCAGCCCCGCCGGCACTTCGCGGTGATGTGCGACCAGCACGCGCGTCGAGCGGTTCGTGTTGGTGGCGCCGCCGCCGAGGAACGCGCGCAGGTCGACCACCGGCAACAGCTGGCCGCGAACGTTGGCGATGCCGCGGATCCAGGCCTTCGTGCCCGGCACGCGCGTCACCACCGAGGGGAAGCCGAGCACTTCGCGCGTCTCCTCGCGGGCGACCAGGAAATTCTCGGCGCTGATGCGGAATGCCACGCCGACCCACTCGCGCTCGCTGCCGGCGTCATGACCCTGGCCGGTGAGCGCGACGCGCGCCAGGCGCTCGAGCTCGCGCAGCAACTCGAACGGCTTGTCACGCAGCGATTTGAGAGTGGCGTTGCCCGTCATGCTGGTTCAGTCCGCGCAGCTCAGCCCGCTAAAGCGGCCTGCGCCTTCTCGATCAGCTTTTCCATCGACACCGGCTTCACCAGGTAATCGACCGCGCCCTGGCGCATGCCCCAGATGCGATCGGTCTCCTGGTCCTTCGAGGTCACCATGATCACCGGGATCGACTTGGTGTCGGGATCGGAGGCGAGCTTGCGCGTCGCCTGGAAGCCGTTGACGCCGGGCATCACCACGTCCATGAAGATCAGGTCCGGCTTCATTTCCTTCGCCTTGCGGATCGCTTCGGCGCCGTCGCCCGCGCTGGCCGTCTTGTAGCCGTGGCGCTCGAGCGCCTTCTGCATGACGTGAACTTCCGTCGGCGAGTCGTCGACGATGAGGATCAGTGCCATACCTTGCTCCGCGGTGCCCTGCTGGGATCGCACTGCTGCTTGTGCGGCCATGACGTGAGTACCCTCTTGGTCTTCAGCGCGCCAGCGCGCCCACGTGAGTCTCGATCGCGTTCAGCAGCTCGTCCTTCGTGAACGGCTTGGTAAGGTAGTGCTCCGAGCCGACGATGCGGCCGCGCGCGCGGTCGAACAGTCCGTCCTTGCTCGAAAGCATGATCACGGGGATCGAGCGGAATACCTTGTTGTGCTTGATCAGCGAGCACGTCTGATAGCCGTCCAGGCGCGGCATCATGATGTCGACGAACACGATGTCCGGCTGGTGGTCGGCGATCTTCGACAGCGCGTCGAACCCGTCGACCGCGGTGTACACCTCGCAACCTTCCTTCGACAGCAGGGTCTCGGCGGTGCGGCGGATCGTCTTGCTGTCGTCGATGACCAGCACCTTCAGGCCCGCGAGACGGGCGGACTGCTGGTTCGTTGCTAGGTTCTCCATCTGTACCTCACGCGCTGCGAATCACGCACCGGCCGACGCGCCGCCAAGTACGAAATGGAGCTTGGAATCGTGTACTTGCGATGCTTCGCGAGGGGCCGACGCAACACGGCGAACTTTTAACATATTGGTTATAGGGCCGCCATCGCCCACCTCTCTATACTATGAAGCTCGTCACATCGACTCGCGCGACGCGGATTTCACCGTCACGCAAGCCTGTGAAGTGCGTCGCTGATTTGGTGAACCGATGCCCGCAACACCCTCGCAATCCCACCCGCCGCGCGTGCTCGTCGTCATGGATCCCATCGACGAGATCAAGCCCGCCAAGGACACCACGCTGGCCATGCTGCTGGCCGCGCAGAAGCGCGGCTGGGAGCTTTGGTACGTAGAACAGCGCGATCTGTGGTTGCGCGACGGCGTCGCCCACGGCCGTGTGCGCCCGGTTGCCGTGCGCAACGACCTGCAGGACTGGTTCACGCTCGATACGGCGCATACGCGAGCGCTGGCGGACTTCCAGGTGATCCTGATGCGCAAGGATCCGCCGTTCGACATGGAGTACATCTACACGACGTACATCCTCGAGCGCGCCGAGGAGCTGGGCGTGCTGGTCGTGAACCGGCCGCAGGGCCTGCGGGACATGAACGAGAAGGTGTTCACCGCCTGGTTCCCGCAGTGCTGCGCGCCGACGCTGATCACGCGCGACATGGCCGACATGCACGCGTTCCTGCAGGAGCACGGGCGCATCGTCTGCAAGCCGTTGTACGGCATGGGCGGCCGCTCCATCTTCGTCGTCGACCGCGGCGACAAGAACGCCAACGTCATCTTCGAGACGATGACCGAGTACGGCACGCGCTTCGCGATCGTGCAGAGGTACATTCCCGACATCGTGGCGACCGGCGACTCGCGTATTCTCGTCATCGACGGCGAGCCCGCGCCCTACGCGCTGGCGCGCATCCCCACCGAAACCGACCACCGCGGCAACCTGGCAGCAGGGGCTCGCGGACAGGGCCGCGAGCTCAACGAACGCGACCGCTGGCTGGTGAGCGAAATCGGCCCGTCGTTGCGGCAACGCGGAATGCTGTTCGTCGGCCTCGACGTGA
>DATEKT010000221.1:0-10498 GCA_035277305.1 Steroidobacteraceae bacterium
CGTCTACGTGAACTTCGGCATGCCCGACGATTACAAGGAGCTTGCCCGGCGCAACATCGACGTCAAAGGCAAGATCGTCATCGTTCGCTACGGCGCGGGCTGGCGCGGCCTGAAGCCGAAGCTGGCGCAGGAGCACGGCGCCGTCGGCTGCCTGATCTATTCCGATCCGCACGAAGATGGCTACTTCGTCGGCGATACCTATCCGAAGGGCGGTAACCGGCCTGCGCAGGGCGTGCAGCGCGGCTCGGTGCTCGATCTGCCGGTTGCACCGGGCGATCCGCTGACGCCGAACGTCGGCGCGACCAAGGGCGCGAAGCGGCTGAAGCTCGAGCAGGCGAAGACGATCCTGAAGATTCCGGTGATGCCGATCTCGTACGGCGATGCGCAGCCGCTGCTCGCGGCGCTGGGCGGGCCCGTCGCGCCGCCGGAGTGGCGCGGGGCGTTGCCGATCACGTATCACGTGGGTCCGGGACCCGCGAGCGTGCATCTGTCGATTCAGTCGGACTGGAGCACGAAGCCTGCGTATGACGTCGTCGCGAAGATCGCCGGCTCGACCAATCCCGACGAGTGGGTCGTGCGCGGCAACCATCGCGACGGCTGGGTGTTCGGCGCGGGCGATCCCTTGTCCGGCCACGGCGCGATGATGGCCGAGGCGAAGGCAATCGGCGCGCTGCTCAAGGACGGCTGGCGTCCGAAGCGCACGCTCGTCTACACCAGCTGGGATGGCGAGGAGCCGGGGTTGCTCGGCTCGACGGAGTGGGCCGAAGGGCACGCCGAAGAACTGCAGCGCAAGGCCGTCGTCTACATCAACTCGGACGGCAACACGCGCGGCTTCCTCTCGGTCGGCGGCAGTCATTCGCTGCAGCGCCTGGTGAATGAAGTGGCGAAGGACGTGCAGGATCCGCAGACCCAGGTGAGCGTGAAGGAGCGCCTCGACGCGCTCAGCATGGTGAAGGGCTATCGCAAGGGCGCTTCGAGCGACGACACGGACGACGCGAGGAAGGCGGCCGCCGGCGATGACTTCATGCTCAGCGCGCTCGGCTCGGGTTCGGACTTCACGCCCTTCCTGCAGCACCTCGGTCTCACGACACTGCAGCTCGGCTACGGCGGCGAAGACGAGACGGACGGCGTCTATCACTCGAACTACGATTCGTTCGATCACTACCGCCGCTTCGGCGATCCGGGCTTCAAGTACGGCGTCACCCTGGCGCAGACGGTCGGCCGGCTGGTGCTGCGGATTGCGGACGCGAATGTGCTGCCGATGGAGTTCGGCAGTTTCGCCGACGCGGTCGACGGGTACGTCAAAGAGCTGCACGAGCTCGCCGACAGCAAGCGCAAGCAGGCCGAGGATCTCGGCAAGCTGCTCGACAAGAAAGCGTTCGAGCTGGCCGCAGATCCGACGCGCCGGGTCGCTCCGCCGCAGCGCGAGCCCGAAGTGCCTTATCTCAGTCTCGCGGCGCTGGACAATGCAGTCGCCCGCGTGAGGAAGAGCACCAAGGCATATGACGCAGCGATGGCTGCGCGCACGACCGATCTCAGCGCGACGCAAACGGCGCAGCTCAACTCACTGCTGCGCGGGATGGAAGCGACGCTGATCGATATGCGTGGGCTGCCCGGTCGGGAATGGTACCGGCACTACATCTACGCGCCGGGCCTGCTGACGGGTTACGGCGTGAAGACGCTGCCGGGCGTGCGCGAAGCGATCGAGGACAACAAGTGGGATCAAGCCAATCAGTTCACGGTGCTGACCGCGGACGTGCTCGCGAAATACTGCGAGCGGCTCGATCAGGCGACAGCGCTGGTGCAGGGCCAGGCTACTTCGGCGCCTGGTAAAACGCGTCCTTGATCAGGCCTTCGATCGACTCGTCGAAATATTCCTGGTTGTGCGGATCGTCGCCGGCGAAACGCCGGCGATACTCCGCGACGTCGATCTGCGGGCGCACGTCTTCCAGCCGCGCGGAGAGACTGCCGATGCGCACGATGGCGGCGTTCACCTGGCCGACGATCGTCTCGACCATTCCCAGCACCGCGCGCATGTACGTCTGATCGCGCATCACGTCGCCGTGACCCGGCACGATCGCCTTCGCATCCAGCTCCAATAGTCGATGCAGCGTGTGCGCGAGGCCTTCGGGATAGCCCGCGAAGAAGTACGGCACCGGTGCAGCCAGCACGTCGCCGGTCACGAGAACCTGTTCCTTCGGCACCCAGGCCCATGCGTCGCCGCGCGTATCGCCGGTACCGCTGTGACGGATCTCGACGACACGATTGCCGAGATCGAGATCCAGCTCGCTGTCGAAGGTGAGCGTCGGCAACTGCAGCCGTGAGCGCTGCAGCTCGGCGAGCACACGGTTGCGCCCGTCAACTGTTTTCTGCAGCTCCGCATCCGGTTTCTGCGCGAGCGCTTCCTTCATTGCCTGCAGCCGCTGCGGATAGCGCTCGCGATTCGCCGCGTCGTACGCGGCCATCAATCGCACCGTCTCGGCGTGCGCAACGATCGTCACGTCAGGAAAAGCGTCGACGTAGACCGAATTGCCGCGCTGATGATCGGGATGCCAGTGCGTGTTGAGCACGTAGCGCACCGGCCGATCGGTCCAGCGCCGGATCTGCGCGATGTCCTCGGCGGCGCTCGATGGCAGATAGCCGGAGTCCACGACGAGCACGGCGCGCTCGCCGATGATGACGGTGGTATTACCTTGCGGATTGGTGTCCGGCGCGTCGACGTGCCGGATGGCATAGATGCCGTCGGCGACTTTCGTGACGCTTCGCTGCGTCGTAACCGACGAGTCCGCGACGGCGGCGCCGTCGGCCAGGAGAATCGCACCGAGTGCGACGAGCAAACGCTGCATCGGCGCAGTGTGCGCCGGCGGCACGAGGCGCGCGAGGGCGCCTGTTGGCAAAAATCGGGAATTTCGAAACGGGGCGTACCGCGAGGGTACGAAGCGAAGGTTCGGGCAGGACTTCGATCTGCAGTCTGGGCCAAGACTGCCGGCGCGCTTCATTTGCAACGCCGGCAGTGGGCTCAAGAAGACTTACTGGATCTGAGTAACCGTGACCGAGTAGCCGGGATGTGCGGCCATCTCCGCTCCGTACGCCCCGAGGCTGAGCCACAGGGTGACGATCACAGCTGACACAACTGCGGTGACGGTGCGCTGCGTGGTCCGGCTCATCTGGGTGAGGGCATACATGGCGATCTCCTTACTCTCTTCTCAGTGCTCATCCGCGTTGTTGCGGTGTTCGTTGGTTCAGATGCGATACTCCTCGGAAAGGTTGCAGTCCACGAGACCTTGCCGGCCAGTTACAGCCACCCACCGGCGAACCGTTGCGGGGCACGGCAGGCGCGCGCGGCGGGCGGACACATCGGACAGATTCGCGCTGAAAAACCCGGGGAAAACGTGATGGTCCAGCGATTCTCGAGGCGGACTTTGTTCGCTGCCGCCGCATCCGGATTCGTCGCCAGCGCTTGTGCGAACCCCGTCACATCACTGCAACGTGACTTCTCTGCGGCAGTCGCCGCGATCCAGGCGCGCACCGGTGGCCGCATCGGTGCGTACATGCGCGATACGCAATCGCGACTCGAGCTCGCGTTCAATGCGCACGAGCGCTTCGCGATGTGCTCGACGTTCAAGCTGATGCTGGCTGCGGCCATTCTCAAACGCGTCGAAGCCGGCGCTCTCGCGCTCGATGGACGCCTGCCGGTGCGTGCAGCAGACATGGTGCCTTACGCGCCGATCACCTCGACTCACGTTGCTGCAGGTTCGATGAGCGTGCGCGATCTGTGCGCGGCAGCTGTGACACTCAGCGACAACGCGGCCGCGAACATCCTCCTCCAGCCGCTCGGCGGTCCCGCCGCGCTGACGCAGTTCCTGCGCGACATCGGCGATCCCGACACCAGACTCGATCGCAACGAAGTGGAGTTGAATGCGAACACGCCCGGCGATCCGCGCGATACCACCACGCCGCGGGCAATGGTCGACTCGATGGAGAAGGTGCTGGTGGGCGACGTGCTCGCCACGCACTCGCGACAACAGTTGATCGCGTGGATGCAGCAGGCGACGACCGGTCCGAATCGCCTGCGCGCCGGAGTGCCGGCCGACTGGAAGCCGGGCGACAAGACCGGCAACGGCCGTAACGGCGCCGCCAACGACTTGCTGATCGCGCTGCCGCCGGGCCGTTCAGCCGTGATCGGTGCGGTCTATATGAGTGAGTCGCAGGAGCCGGTCAGTGCGCTGGATCGCGCGCACGCGGAGATCGGGGGGCTGTTCGCCGCCGCGGTTGCGCGGCGATAGCCCCCGCGCACTACTTCTTCTTCGACTTGCCTTCGGCCTTGGCTTTCCCGCCGTTACCGGCTTTCGCGTCAGCCTTGTCGTCGCTCTTGTCTTCGTCGGCGACGGTGACACCGAGGGCTTCGAGCAGCTTGGCATCGAGTTCGGGCACGGCCGGCAGATCCTTCGCATCCGGTGCAGCGGCCTTGGCGCGCTCGTGCAGCGTGACGGTGATGCCGTGCAGGTCGCGATACTGCGATGCCAGCTTCTCGCCGGCCGCCGCCTTCTGATCGACCTGCTTCTTCTCCGTCCGCAGCGTGTTGAGCGAAGACTCGATCTCACGACGCAGATCGGCTTCTTCCTGCTTCTGCTTCTTGAGCACGTTCATCTTCTTGATGACGTTCTCGGGCGTATCCGACAGCGCCGTGTTGATCGCTTTCAGGGCTCTGTCCTGCTCGGCGACGCGGTCCTTCACCTTCTGCAGTTCCTTGGCGGCAGCAGCGCGATCGGTCGCCATCTGCTTCGTGCTGTTTTCCTGCGCGCTCTGCAGCTGCGTAACGCTCGCCTGCGCAGTCGCCAGCGAGCGTTCGCTCGCGGCCACTTTGTTCTCCATCGCCGTGATCGTGATCTTCGCCTGCGCGCGTGCGTCGGCGGCTTCGGTCTCGGCCTTGGCGATCTTCTTCAGAACGCCTTCGAGGGCTGCCTTGAGCTCCTCCTGGGAACAGTTGGGATCCAGCTTCAGCGCATCCGTCGCTGCGCGCATCAGCATCTGTTTGCTGATGGCAAGTTCCTTCCAGACTTTCAATTGGAGCTCGAGTTCGGGTTGATTCACCATTGATTCCTGAGAGTGTGGGCGTGACATGCGGGGACGCGGATTGTAGTCGAAAAGCGTTGCGATCGCGCCTGCCCGACTGCGCCGTTCGGGGTATATGAGGAAAGGCGCCGGCGATTCAATGGACCACCCCGGTCGGCCGCCGCCTACCCCCCGATGGAGCGCAATCCTCGCCAACTTTCGGTGCTGGGAAAGAACCCATAAGCGGTTGTCCGCACTGCGATGTCTGCTCCCCGGCGCGGTAATTTCGATCCCTCGCGCCGCTGCTGCCGCCGCGGCGAATTCAAGGTCAAACCGGGGGATTTTTCCGTATGCATGCTCGAACGATTCGGGGCGTCGCGCTCGCAGTGACGCTGTTCTCGGGCCTCATGGCCGTCGGCGCCGTCTCGGCCGCCACCGCCGAGGAAGACATGATCGCGGCCGCCAGCAGCGGTCCGGGCGCGAAGCTCGGCCCCTGGTTGACGAACGTCCACGAGGAGTACCAGAAGAGCTCCAACAAGCGCGCGTTCCAGTCGCGCAATCCTGCCCTTCGCGTGGCAGGCGGGATGGTCGGCGTCGACCTCTACGCCAACGACGCGGCCAGCCTGCGACGCAGCCTGGAGCAGCTCGGGGCCCGCGATCTGAAGACGCACGGCCCGCTGGTCAGCGCCCAGGTGCCGGTCAGCGCCCTGGGGCAGCTGGCGGCATTGCCGACTTTGCGATTCGCAATGCCGGCGCTGGCTAAAGTCCGGGTGGCTTCGCAGGGGGATGTCGTGAGCCAGGGTGACGTCAGCCTCGGCTCCAATACCGTTCGCGCCACGACGGGCCTGGATGGCACCGGCGTGACGGTCGGGGTGATGTCCGACAGCTATCAGTGCAATCCCGCGCCGTTCGTCCCCGGCGCGCCGACGACCACAGCCGCACAGGACGAAGCGACGCAGGACGTCCCGCCCGGCGTTGAAGTGCTCGACAACGGCGGATGCCCGGCCAGCGACGAAGGACGAGGCATGGTGCAGCTGGTGCACGACGTCGCACCCGGCGCTGCGCAGAAGTTTCACTCGGCGTTCAACAGCCTCGTCGACTTCGCCGACGGCATTCTCGAGCTGCAGGAAGCCGGCTCGGACGTGATCGTCGACGACGTCATCTATTTCGCCGAGAACATGTTCTCCGACGGCATCATCGCGCAGGCGGCCGATCAGGCAGTCGCGCGTGGAGCTGCATACTTCTCGTCGGCCGGCAACCAGGCGCGGCTGTCCTACGAATCGGACTACCGCGAAGTACTCGTGCCCATCAACGGCGGCGGCAACAACAACGGCAAGGGCGCGCCGTTCGTGCTGCCCGCGCAGGACTTCGACCCAGGCGCCGGCGTCGACACTTTGCAAAAGGTCCACGTGACGACGGACGCGAGCGGCCAGGCGCTCATCGTCTTCAGTCTGCAGTGGGATCAGCCGTTCCTGTCGTCGACCGCATACGCCCAGGCGACCGACCCGAATGGCGGCGCGCCGCGCGGCGCGACCGGCGATCTGGACATGCTGATCTATACGGACAAAGGAGTGCTGGTGCCGCGTTGTCCGCCCGGCACGTCGACGGGCATCACTTGCCAGCTGCCGGGAACGCGCAATGTCGGCGGCGACGCCGTGGATCTGACGCTGCTGTTCGTCGGCGGACCGAAGTCGAAGACCAACGACTTCTTCATCCGCATCGCGCGCGTGGCGGGCGAAGCGCCGAAGCACGTCAAGTACGTGTGGTTCGAGAATCAGGGAACGCTGGACGTCGTGGAGCACGACACCCAGAGCGGCACGGCGTACGGTCATGCGAACGCCGCGAACGTCGCCTCGATCGGCGCCAGCTCGTTCTATCTCACCGAGGAGTTCAACACTTACTTCTCGAACCTGGTGCAGGACGCGCCCGGCGCGTGCCTGCCGGCGTGTCTGAACGACTTCTCGTCGGCGGGCGGCATTCCGGTCTATCTCGACAAATACGGCGCGCCGCTGGCGGCGCCCGTGGTGCGGCCCAATCCGCGCGTCACCGGTCCGGACGGCGGCAACACGACGTTCTTCCTCGCGGATTCGTCCTTCGACGACGATGACGGCGACAGTTGCAACAGCCCGACCAGCACGTTCATCACGCCGTGCCTCGACAACCCGGCGGATGAGTTGCCGAACTTCTTCGGCACCTCCGCTTCAGCTCCGCACGTCGCGGGTGTCGCGGCGCTGATGCTGCAGAAGAACGCCGGGCTGGGAGCGCAGCAGATCTACACGATCCTGCGCAACACCGCGGAGGACATCACCAAGCGCGAGGTTCTGGTCGTGCCGGGACCCGGCAACTCGGTGTTCTCACCGTTGCCGGCGGGCTTCGACTTCGATTCGGGTGAGGGCTTCGTGGATGCGGCCGCCGCGGTGAGCGCGACGCCCAATCCGTAAAGAACAGACCGGGCAGTCGGGTCAGCGGGCGGTCTGCGCCAGCTGGCCCGGCTCCGCGCCGGCTTCCATCCATTTGCGGATGCGACGGGCGTCCGCAACGCGCGTGTACTTGCCGAAGGAATTCAGCAGCACGATCACGACCGGGCGCTCGCGGATCACGGTCTTCATGACCAGGCATTGGCCGGCATCGTTGGTGAAGCCGGTCTTCTGCAGCAGGATCTCCCAATCGGACTTCTTCACCAGCGAGTTCGTGTTGTGGAACTCGAGCAGGTGCCTGCCGACGGTGACGGTGTGGCTGGTGTTGGTGGAGAACGTCCGGATCGTCGGATCGGCCGCCGCGGCGGCCACGAGCTTCGCCAGGTCGGCGGCGCTGGAAACGTTGCCGCTCGACAGGCCGGTCGGATCGGTGAAGCGGGCGCTCTTCATGCCGAGCGCGCGCGCCTTCAAATTCATCGCCTTGATGCACGCGGGAAGCCCGCCGGGGTAAGCCCGCGCCACGGCGTGCGCGGCCCGGTTCTCCGAAGACATCAGCGCCAGGTGCAGCAGGTCGCCGCGGCTGAGTTTGCTGCCGATCGCCAGGCGCGAGGCCGAGGTGCGCTCGAGCTTCCGGTCGGCGGAAGTCAGCTCGATCATCTCCTCGAGCGGCTGCTCGGCGTCGAGGATCACCAGGGCGGTCATCAGCTTGGTGATCGAAGCAATCGGTACGACTTTCTGGGCGTCCTTGGCAAACAGCACCGAGGAGTCCACGGCATCCAGCACGATGACGGAGTTGGACCGCACGTCGAGCTTGCCGAGGTGCAGGGGCCGGATCGTGTCCGAAGGGATGCCCGGGCCGGCCGGGGAGGCGGAGGTCAGGACAGGTGCCAGCAGCAGGGCCAGAAGGAAGGCCGGAAGGGCTCGTCGCCGGGAATGCAGCATCGCCGCCTGTCGTCTTTTTGAGTTGTGATGGCGCGAGGATAAACGATCTTTGTAAGCCTGAGTGTGAGCTTTTCCCTGTTTGGACCCCTGCACCGTCACGCAGACGCTGCTCCTGCAACCTTTTCGGGCCGCGGTCGCGTCCAATCCCCCGCATGAGCCGCCGGGCGCCGGCGGCAGAAGGCTGCAACTAACGGACTGCGCCGGTGTTCTGGACGGGCGGTCGATCGGATCTCAGGACCGGGCACCTCGCGGGGACACGCAATGACAACGGCAAACAAGCACTTCGTACGCTCCGACGCTGTGGAGCAGAGCGCGCCGCCGCGAGCGCGCGTAACGCCTTTTCCGCGCGCTTCAGACCACACCGTCGACTTCGCGCCGGGCACCGTCGAGCACGACTCCGAGCGGCGCTGGCCGATGAAGCTGGTCATCGCGGTGCTGGTCGCCCTTGTCGCGGGCGTTGTCGTGTGGGTCGCGACGCGCGGGCCGGCCGCTGCGCCGTCGGCGACGGCAGCGGCGGAGTCCAAGTCGATCGAGCTTGCGGCCGTGGACGTCGAGACGATCGCGATGCAGACGCTCTCGCGCTCGCTGCCGTTGTCCGGCTCGATGTCGCCGATCGTGCAGGCTACGCTGAAGTCCAAAGTCGGCGGCGAGGTCGAGCTCGTGCCGCTGCGCGAAGGCCAGGAAGTGCGCGAAGGCGAAGTGCTCGCGCGCATCGATACGCGCAACCTGCAGGCGCAGTACGATCGCCAGCTCGCGGCCGTCGATCGTGCGCGCGCGGACCTGCAGCTCGCCACGCTGAATCGCGACAAGAACCGCACGCTGCTCGAGAGTCACTACATCTCGCAGAACACTTACGAAGCCACCGAGAGCGCGTATGCCGGCATGGTGGCCAACCTGAAGCTCGCCGAGGCGGACGCGCGTCTCGCGAAGATCAGTCTCGAAGACGCCGTCATCCGCGCGCCGTTCGCCGGCACGGTCGCCAAGCGTCACGTGCAGCCGGGCGAGAAGGTGTCGCCGGACTCGACGATCGTCACGCTCGTCGACCTGCGTCAGATGGTTCTCGAAGCAGCCGTGCCGGCCGCCGACATTCCGGCGGTGAGCATCGGCCAGCGCGCGCGTTTCAAGGTCGGCGGCTTCGGCGCTCGCGAGTTCGACGGCGAAGTGCAGCGGATCAATCCGGTCACGGCCGACGGCTCGCGCGCCATCACGATCTACATCGCCGTGCCGAATCCGAACCAGGCGCTGAAGGGCGGCATGTTCGCCCAGGGCGCGCTCACGCTCGACAACGTTGCACCGGTGCTCGCGGTACCGCAGCGCGCTGTGCACGAAGAAGCCGGCGCCGCGTTCGTCTACACGCTGCGCGACGAGAAGATCGTGCGCACGCCCGTGAAGGTCGCAGCCGCGACACCGGGCGGCACCTTCGTCGAGGTACGCGACGGGCTCGCCGCCGGCGACCGCGTCATCGTCACCGCGATCACCGCCGAGCAAGTGGGCCAACGCGTCGTCGTCCGCTCCGACTCCGCTCCTGAGCTGACCGCGAAGCGCTGATCGTCATGTGGATCACCCGGACCAGCATCAACCAGCCCGTCTTCGCGACCATGATCATGCTCGCGCTGGTCGTGCTCGGCCTGTTTTCCTATCGCCTGCTGCCGGTCGAGGAGATGCCCGAGATCAGCATGCCGGAGTCGTACATCACGGTGGAGTATCCGGGCGCATCGCCCGAGGCCATCGAGGACGAGGTCATCAAGCCGATCGAGAACGTCATCAACTCGATCGACGGCGTGCGCAACCTCTACGCGACGGCGCGTGAAGGCCGCGCTTTCTTCCAGGTCGAATTCCGTCTCGAAACCGACGTCATCGCGGCGACCCAGGAGATCCGCGACAAAGTCGCACAGATCCGCCCGACGCTGCCGCGCGAGGTGCGCGAGCCGCAGATCGAGCGCGCGAGCAGCGAGAGCCAGCAGGGCGCGGCGGTCGAGCTCGTCGTGTATTCGGGCACGCGGAGCCTGCGCGAGGTTTCGACGCTGGTCGACCAGCAGATCGTCAAGCGCCTGCAGAACGTCGCCGGCGTCGGTCACATCGAG
>DATEKT010000222.1:0-78465 GCA_035277305.1 Steroidobacteraceae bacterium
GTGGCAGCGCTCGCAAGCGAGCGCGCGCCACGTCTTCCATCCCATCAGCGTTTTGGCATCGACCTTCGTGCCGTCCTGCACCTTATAGAGATCGCTCGCGGAAGTCGCATCGTCCGCCAGGCTCGCGCTCGACAAAGCGAGCGCGAGCACCATGACATATCGCATCATCAACGCGTCCTCACCGGCTCGCCGTGCGCGCCGAGTCGGGCAACGCGAATACGAACAGCGATCCGCCGAGCGTCGTGTACTTGGCAAGATCCTTATAGCCGCCGACCGCGCCCAGGCCTTCGGTGTTTCCGGTCAGACCGGCCGCCATGCCGATGCCTGCCCAGCCGCCGATGCCCGAGTACGTGCCGACGTACTGCTTGCCGCCGGACTCATACGTGAACACGTTGCCGATGATTCCGGAGGGCGTCTTGAATTTCCAAAGCTCCTTGCCGTCCTTGGTGCTGACCGCCTTGATATAGCCCTCGAGCGTTCCGTAGAAAACGATATCGCCCGCGGTCGTCAGCGCGCCGGACCACACCGAGAATTTCTCCGGCTTCGACCAGACGATCTTGCCCTGCGCCGCATCCCACGCGATGAAATTGCCCATGCCGCCGTGGCTGCCCGGCGTCGGGTACATCGTCAGCGTTGCGCCGACGAACGGCTGACCGGCCGTGTACTCGACCTGGAAAGGCTCGTACGTCATGCACACGTGGTTGGTCGGCACCATGATCAAACCGGACTTGCGGTCGTAGCTCGCCGGCTGCTGGTCCTTCGAACCGAGCGCGGCGGGACAGATGTCCTTCACGTTCACGTCCGGCCCAGTCGTGCCCGGCGAGTACTTCTTGTCGACGATCGGGCGGCCGGTCTTCATGTCGACCGAGGTGGCCCAGTTGACCTTCGGATCGTACTTCTGCGCGACCAGCAGCTCGCCGGTCTCGCGGTTCAGCGTGTAGCCGAAGCCGTTGCGATCGAAGTGCACGAGCGACGGCGTGTCCTTGCCTTTGATCTTGAGATCGACGAGCAGCATCTCGTTGATGCCGTCGAAATCCCATTCGTCGTGCGGCGTCATCTGATAGGCCCACTTGGCCATGCCGGTGTCGAGATCGCGCGCGAATATCGTCATCGACCAGCGGTTGTCGCCCGGCCGTTGCGCGGGATTCCACGTGCCCGGATTGCCCGTGCCGTAGTACACGAGGTTCAGCTTCGGATCGTAGGCGTACCAGCCCCACGTCGTGCCGCCACCGAGCTTCCATTGATCGCCTTTCCACGTCTTGATGGACGAGTCGGCGCCGACCGGCGCGAGCTTGCCGTTGGTCCAGGTCATCGTCTTCTGCGGATCGACCAGCAACTCCTTGTCCGGTCCGGTGCTCCAGGCGGTCCACACCTTCTTGCCGGTGTTCAGGTCGTATGCGATCAAGCGACCGCGCACGCCGAACTCACCGCCGGAGATGCCGGTGATGACCTTGTCCTTGAAGACGTGCGGTGCATTCGTGTTCGTCTCGCCGATCTTCGGATCGCCGTTCTTCGCCGTCCAGATGACCTTGCCGGTGTTGGCGTCCAGGGCCACCAGCGTGGTGTCGGCCTGCTGCAGGAGAATCTTGCCGTTGCCGTATGCGAGGCCGCGATTCACGGTGTCGCAGCACATCACGGGCACGACATCGGTGTTCTGCTTGGGCTCGTACTTCCACTTGAAGGACTGGTCTTTCAGATTGACCGCGTAGACGTTGTTCGGAAACGGTGTGTGCAGATACAGCGTGTCGCCTATCACGAGCGGTGAACCCTCGTGACCGCGCAACACGCCCGTCGACATGGTCCACGCCACCTGCAGCTGCTGGACGTTGCTGCTGTCGATCTGCTTGAGATCGCTATAGCGATGGTTGGCGTAGTCACCCGCCTGCGTTGCCCAGTTGGAAGACTTCGCCATGAGCTGCTCGAGCCCCTGGCCCGTCTGCGCGCCTGCCATGCCGCACAGACCCATCGTCGCGGCGGCCGCCGCACCGATTAGAGTGGAGAGACGATGCTGTTTCATATTTAATTCCCCTGTCAGCCGCTTCGAACCGAGTGACACTCATGATCACGATGCAACGCGTATGCCAGATGCGCCGGCTGCCGGTTCTGCTGGGCGCAGCCTCGCTCTGCGCAGCCCTCGCCGCCGGCGCGGACGCGCCCGTCAACGATTATCCGACGGTCGCGCGCGTGGAATTCGTTCAGGAATGCATCAACACGCACGGCGGCAAGCTCGAGAACCTGTACCAGTGCTCGTGCGCCATCGACCGCATCGCCAACGCCCTGAGCTACGACGAGTTCGTCGAGACCTCGACCTATGCGAAGTACTC
This sequence comes from Steroidobacteraceae bacterium, assembly GCA_035277305.1. GTDB lineage: Bacteria > Pseudomonadota > Gammaproteobacteria > Steroidobacterales > Steroidobacteraceae > Steroidobacter. The sequence continues at coordinate 2,325 of DATEKT010000222.1, forward strand.
GAGCCTGCCTGGCGAGGGCGGCGGGATCTTCCGCGACTCCGACGAGGCGCGGCAGAAAGCAAAGCGCTACCGGGAGACCGAAGCCGAGGCGTATCGCTCGTGCGGGCTGGGATCCTGAAGCTCCGAGTCCCGGTCCTTGGTTGACTTCGCCCGCGGGTCGGGCCCGACCACCACGCCCCACGGCGAGCGGCCGACGGGGATACGCCGCACCGCACGCAGCGTCTGCGTATCGACAACACTGATATCGTTCGATGGGCCGTTCGCGCTGTAGAGCCAGCGCCCGTCCTGGGACAACGCGATCCCCCACGGCCTCGTCCCGACCTGCACCTCGGCCAGCAGTTTGTGGCTCGAGCTATCGATGATGGCAACGCTGCCGCCGCGGCCGGTGCTCACGTAGATGCGATTGCGCTGCGCATCGAGCAGGATTCCCATGGGTCGCGCCTCCTTGCGCAGCTCCAGCACCCGTTCGACCGGTGCGCCCTGCGGCACGCTCATGCGGTACACGGAGGCATCGAATTCCCCCGAGACGTACGCCGTCCGGCCGTCTGGCGCGAATGCGATATCGCGCGGTCGCTTGCCGACCGGCACCGACCTGGCGATCTTCAGCGTGGCCGTATCGATGATCGACACGGAGTTGTCGGACTCGTTGGTCACCAGAACCCAGCGCCCGTCCGGCGTGACGGCAACGCCTTCGGGCTCCTGCCCGACGGATATGCGCTCCAGGACCGCGCCGCCGGCAACATCGACGACTGAGAGGCTCGCCGTGTCTTCATTGGCGACGAAGAGTCGCTTGCCGTCGCGACTCAGGGCGAACTGCTCCGGGTCCGATCCGGCGTGTAACACTTTCACGATCTTGTGCGTTGCCGTATCAACGACCGCAATGCCGTCGGCCTTCAGGTCCCGCTCGAGCTTGGCGCATTCCTCGTCCGGCACCGAAGGCGGACATTTCGGCAAACCGCTGACTGCAACGAACAGGCGCGAGCCGTCGGCAGTGAGCTTCAGGCCACGCGGCCGTTTGCCGATGGCAATGGTCTCGATCACGGCGCCGCTGTCGGCATCGAGCACGGTGACGCTTTGACCGTCTTCGTTGGAGACATACAGGCGGGATGCTTCGGCCGGCCCCGCCAGCACGGCCGCAACGATGCCCAACCACAGAATGCGATGCGCCGACATTGAAGGTGCTCCAGGGTGAAGTTCTGCGTCAGCGAGTGATATACGCCTCCAGCTGACTTCTTGTTCGCCAGATTCGCGTTGCGCTGCGATCAGTGGATCCACTACAGGAGTGTCCCCAACTGTGCCACCGGGCGTGACACTGATACGTGACAGGTGACAGCGGTGTTACAGTCGGCGCCCCGTAGCAAAGGAGCATAACCGTGGGGGAAACGGCTGCCACCAAGCACGCTGCGGCAGTGCTGCAGTTCGTGCGTAGCCCAAGCGGCGATGCGGTCGCGGGAAGTCCAGGAATGAGCCCGGCGATCGGCGGTTCATGGCGGCGTTGTGCGCTGGACTACGCGCTCGACCCCGCGCGCCACTACTCGCCGACGATCGTCGACGCGTCGATGCTTGCCGAGCGCCGCGGGCAGCACGCCGAACTCCTGCAGGTGGCCTCGGCGGAAATCGATTGGCTGTACGAATACATTGCCGAGTCCGGTTACGCGCTGGTCCTCACCGATGCCGCCGGCATCGTTCTCTACGAAAAGACCGACGCGACGCTCGCGGCTACTTTTCGCGCGTCGGGACTGCTGAGCGGCGCGGACTGGAGCGAGCGCAGGGAAGGCACGAACGGCATCGGCACCTGCATCGCCGAGAGCCGGCCGATCATCGTGCATCGCGAGGAGCACTTCCGCAGCAGCCATATCGGTCTGACGTGCTTCGGCTCGCCGATCCGCGATCCGGCCGGAGCGCTGGTCGCGGTGCTCGATGCCTCGACGCTCAACGCGCGCGATCCGCGTGCCGGTTTCGGACACACGATGGCGCTCGTGAACATGTCGGCACGGCTGATCGAGAAGTGCCTCTTCCTGCATCACTTCCAGCACGACATCGTGTTTCGCTTCCATGCGCGGCCCGAATTCGTCAACCTGCAGCACGACGGGGCAATCGCGCTCGCCCGGGACGCGACGATCATTGCCGTCGACGAGACCGCCGTGCACTTGCTCGGCGCCGCGAGCCGCGCCGACCTGATCGGCTGCCGGATCGATGAGATCTTCGACATTCGTGCGGAAGAGATCGTCGAGCCGCTGCAGGGCTCGCGCCGCGGGCTGCAGCCGGTGCGACATGCGCAGCTCGGCCGGCGTTTCTTTGCAAGCCTCGATCACCGTGCACCGTCTGCACACTCCGCGCACAGCTCGCCTTCGGCGACTGCGCCGCGAGTCATCCGCTTCGCAGCTGCCGAGGCGCCGAAATCGCCGCTGACACTCGAGGAGCTCGCGGGAGAGGATCCGCTCATGTTGCGCAACGTGCGCAGCGCGCATCGTATTGCCACGTCCCGGGTGCCAGTCATGATCCAGGGGCCCACCGGTGCCGGCAAAGAAATGTTCGCGCGGGCATTGCACCTGGCGAGCGACCGGGCGGCCATGCCATTCGTTGCGCTCAACTGCGCGGCGATCCCCGAGTCGCTGATCGAGAGCGAACTGTTCGGCTACCGCTCGGGTGCATTCACGGGCGCGCGCCGGGAGGGCATGAAGGGCAAGATCCTGCAATCCTCGGGCGGCACGCTGTTCCTGGATGAGATCGGCGACATGCCGGTCGGACTGCAGACCCGGCTGCTGCGCGTGCTGGAAGAACAGGAAGTCATCCCGCTCGGCACGGAGACCGCGCTCAAGGTCGACCTGCGGGTCATCTGCGCTTCGCACCAGAACCTGCGGGCGATGATTGCGCGGGGGGATTTCCGCGAAGATCTCTACTACCGGCTCAACGGCATCACCCTCGAGCTGCCACCGCTCGCGTTGCGCACCGACAAAGAGCGGCTGATCCGGGAGTTTCTCGCGGCCGAGACGAGCGACCGCCGGCCCGCTGCCATCGAAGTGGAGGCATTCGAGCAACTGCTGGCCTATCGCTGGCCCGGCAACATCCGGGAGCTCCGCAACGTGATCCGCACTGCCCTCGCAATATGCGATGGCGGCGTCGTTCGATTGCGGGACTTGCCGAGCGAAGTTCGCGAGCGCGATGCGGACAGCGGCGCACCGGCACGCGACAGCGGCCCGTCGCCGCCGGATGAGGCCGAGCAGTTGCTGCGCACGATCCGCGAGTGCGACGGCAACATGTCGCGGGCTGCCACCCAGCTGGGTGTCAGTCGCAACACGCTGTATCGTCGATGCCGAAAGCTCGGTATTCCGGCACAGCGTGCCCGCACCGACTCGTAGTCACTGGCACGGTACCTGCTTCTCTGCAGATCCAGCGCCGTTCGGGCGCCTCCTGCATTTGAAGCTGGATCCAGTCATGTCGAGAGCCCGCGGGACCCGTGGCGTGGTAAGACTTGCAGCGGGTTGCAGTCTCGACGGCGGCGCGGAAAAAAAAGGCGGGGTCGTGCTGGTTTGCCCGAACGGTAACGTGCAGCTCAATCGAATGGCTGAGACAATCTTGCGGCTTTGCGACGGCTCTCGTGACCGCGACGCGGTAGCGGCGGAGGTTATTCGACGTTCGCATCCGCACACGCGGGAAGCGGAGATCATCGAGTTCCTGGACGCAGCCCGGGCTCGCGGCTGGATCGACGAAACGTGAATGCAAGGAAAAATCCGCGGCGCTTCCTGAGGATCGGTTGCGGGCTCTGCATCGGCAGCGCCGCGGCGTGCGCGATCGCCGCAAGTCCTCCGCCGATCGAGGAAGTCGTGGTGCTGGCGCCCTACGGCACCGCCATCGATCCCGCGCTCGTGCCGGCAAATGCGCAGCGTGCTGTAGCCGAGCAACTGCAACGCTCGCAGTCGCTGGACCTGACCGACTTCCTGAACCGCCAATTCAGCAGCGTCAGCATCAATCACGCGCAGAGCAATCCGCTGCAACCCGACTTCAACTTTCGCGGTTTCACCGCGTCACCGTTGCTGGGACTGCCGCAGGGATTGTCCGTCTACCAGAACGGCGTGCGCATCAACGACCCGTTCGGCGATACGGTCAATTGGGATCTCATCGCCGTGTCGGCGATCGACAGCGTCCAGATGCTGGCGGGCGCGCAGCCCGTGTTCGGCCTCAACACGCTCGGCGGCGCCCTCTCCCTGCAGATGAAGAACGGCTTCCGCTACGAAGGCGCCGCGGCCGAGGTTTACGACGGATCCTTTGGAAGGCGCGGCGGATCGGTCCAGGCCGGCGGCAACGACGGACGCTGGGGCTTCTACGGCAACGCCGACTATTTTCAGGAAGACGGTTGGCGCGAGGATTCGAAATCGGAGGCGACGCGCCTGTTCGGCGCCGTGAGCCTGCAGGAGTCCGACTGGACAGCGGATCTGAGCGCCGCTTACGCAAACACCGAGCTGCGCGGCAACGGGGCTACGCCAGTCGAGCTGCTCGCGATCGATCGTTCCGCAGTGTTCACGCATCCGGACATCACGCAGAACGAGCACATGCAGCTGATCCTGGAAGCCTCGCGCGACATTTCGCAAGCCGCGCGCGTCAGCGGCAACGTGTTCTATCGACGCCTCGATACCGACACCTTCAATGGCGACGGCACCGTGTTCGACGAATGCGAGCTCGACGGCGGCGCCTTCCTGGTCGAGGAGGACAGCGATTGCGCTCAGGTCCTCGATCGCAACGGCAATCCCATTCCCGCCGAGCTGAACGGCAATGAGCTGAATGCGATCAACAACATCGGGCGGCGCCAGCAGGAAAGCTACGGAAGCTCGGCGCAGCTCAGCCTGGAATCGCAGCTGTTCGGCAGCGAGAACGACATCACGCTCGGCGTCGCCTACGGCAACGGCAAATCCCGATTCGATTCGTCACTGGAGGTGGCGAGCCTGCTCGAGAATCGCGCCACCAGCCGAACGGGCATCTTCGCGCAGGAGTTCGCGACGGCGGTGGGGAGCGAGGTGCGCAGCGCGAGCGTGTATTTCCTCGATACGCTGAAGGTATCCGAACGTGTCGCGGCGACGGTTTCCGGCCGCTACGACGAGACCCGCATCGAGCTGTCCGATCGCAGCGGCGCCAACCCGCAGCTCGACGGCAAACATGATTACAGCCGCTTCAACCCCGCCGTCGGCGTCACCTTCCGCCTCGCCCAAACAGTGACTGCGTACGGCAGCTACGGAGAGTCGACGCGCGCCCCCTCGCCTGTGGAGCTCGCATGCGCCAGCGAGGATGCGCCCTGCAACCTGCCCAATGCATTCCTCGCCGATCCGCCCCTGGAACAGGTCGTGGCGAAAAGCGCGGAGATCGGCTTGCGTAGCGACAGCAACGAGGATCTGCGCTGGCACATCGGCGGCTTCCATACGCGCAATCACAACGACATCCTGTTTCAGACCACTGGCGGACCGCAGGCCAACGTCGGCTTCTTCGCCAATGTCGGCGATACGCTGCGCAGCGGCATCGAGGTGAGCGTGTCGCAGCGCTTGCGGCGCCTGCGCTGGTCCGTCGAGTACAGCTATGTCGATGCCACGTTCGATGACGACTTCATCTCCAACAGTCCGCATCACCCGATCTTGGCGACCGATCCCGACTCGCCCGCGATTGCCGGTGACGACAAGCTCCGCGTCGCTGCCGGTTCGAGTATTCCGGGCATTCCGCAACATCAGGCGAATCTCGGCCTCGACTATTCGTTCGGCGAGCGGTTCGAGGTGGGCGCCGACGTGGTCATGCGCTCGGGCATCTATCTGCGCGGCGACGAGGCCAACCTGCTCGACCGGACCGACGGCTATTCCATCCTGAACCTGCGCGCCGCGTGGAACGTCACCGACAGCGTGATCCTGTTCGCGCGCGTCGAGAACGTATTCGACGAGAAGTACGCAACGTTCGGCGTGCTCGGCGAGCCCGGCGAGGTTTTCCCGCAATTCTCCGACCCACGCTTTCTGGGAGTCGGTGCGCCGCGCGGCGCCTGGGTGGGCGCGCGGGTGAAGTGGTAGCGCCGGGGGACTCAGCGCTCGAAGATTGCGGTATCGCGGCCCTCGGCCGTGTCGAGTCCACGCACCGTATCCACGCCGATCGTGCCTTTGAAGATGGCCTGGTCGATCTGCGCGCCCTCGAGCTTCGCGTTGGTCAGCGTCGCGCCCGTGAGGTCCGCACCGACCAGCTTCGCCTTCGTCAGGTCGACGCCGGTCAGATCGGCGTCGCGCAGATCCGCGAAGCTCAGATCGGCGCGTGAAAGATCGGCCTGCCCCAAGCGAGCGCCCTTCAGGCGCGCACCTGCCAGCACCAGGCGAACGAGTCCCATCGGCTGATTGCGCATGTCGGCCCCGCCGCGCACGCGCTCGAGGTTCGCGCCTTCGAGCCTGGCGCGCTCGAAGTTGCCCATCATCTGCGCGCCGCGCAGGTCGGCGCCGCTCAGGTCCGCATTCGCTACGACGCTGGAGAACAGCCTGGCCTCGCGCAGATCGGCCTTGACCAGCACGGCGTCACGCAGAATCGCGACGTTGAGGTTGCAACCCGAGAGGTTGCTGTTCGACAGATTCGCGCCTTTGAGATTCGCGCCGAACAGGGAGGCGGCGGCAAAGTCGATCCCGGAGAGATCTGCGCCCGGCGCTTCCAGATTCCTGAAGTCCGCGGGCGGACTCGCGAGCCGTTGCTGGATCTGCTCGCGCGTGAGGCTCTCGGCACAAGTGACGCCGCTCGCCAATGCCGCAGCCAACGCAAGGCACCAGAGGTGCTTCATCGGGCTGATGGTACTCCCGCCGGTCGTCGTCTCGCGCTTGGCATGGTCGTTGCACCTGATTGGCTCGCTGCGACGCGACGCAGCGACTCCTCGATTAGCAGGGAGAACTCACCATGAAAGTTGATACGAGGCTCGTTGCTTCGACCGGCGCATTGGCGCTGCTGCTGGCGTCCCAAAGCGCGGCTGCGCTGGACGCGATCGATGTGGGTGAATGGAAGATCGACTTCAGCGGCAACATCAACGGATTCGCCAGCGATGTGAAATGCGAATCCCCGGCGGGCGGCGCCATCATCGGCGGCGGCCTCGCCTGCGGCTCGCTCTCGGGAGGCGACTACAACGCCAACAACATCCGCACCGGCCTGCTGCCTTCGTGGCTCGGCTTCCACGCGGAGAAAACCGACGGCGACAACAAGTACGGCGTGATGATCGGTTTCCAGCCGGGCATCGATGGCGGGAATCAGAACGCGATCACCGGCAGCCCGCTCGACGGCGGCCTCGGCCTCAACTCGGAAAACCTGCGCCAGGTGTATCTCGAGTGGTCCGGCACCTGGGGCGGCGTCAAGGTCGGGCGCGACCTCGGCCTGTTCGGCTCGGACGCGATCCTGTCCGACATGACATTGCTCGGCGTCGGCACGGTGTCCGACCTCACGCGAGGCGGCGGCAACACTTCGCTGGGTCGGATCGGCGTGGGTTACCTGTATGCCGACTGGAAAGGCCAGATCCAGTACTCCTCGCCGAAGTTCAGCGGATTCCAGTTCAACGTAGCGCTCGTCGATCCCTGGGGCCTCGTCGATCTGTCGACCGAGAGCCTGAATGCCGGCGCATTCAATCAGGAAGGCAGCACCTACGGCCTGGAGGGCAAAGGCGTCTACAGCTTTGGCGATCCGAAGGACCTGAACGGCAAAGTCTGGGTGAGCGCCATCCGGCAGAAAATCAAGAGCGCCGGCGGCTTCGACAGCGAGACCGCCGCTGGCTATGACGTCGGCGCCAAGATCGGTATCGCCGGCTTCGAGGGCGTCGCTTACTACTACACGGGCGAAGGCATCGGCACCACCGGCTTTCTGTTCGATGCCGTGGACCTGGGGGGAAACAAGCGCGACTCCGACGGCTTCTATGTGCAGGCCACGTACAAGCTCCCCAGCATCGGCACCAAGCTGGGCGTCAGCTACGGCGAGAGCAATCTCGATCGCGGCCCTGCCGATCTGCCCACCTCGGGACTGGTCTCGAAGAACGAGTCGATCGTGGTCGGCGTCTATCATCCGCTGACTTCATTCCTCAACCTGGTCGCCGAGTACACGCAGACCAAATCCACCGCGCACAATGGAGCCGAAGCGAAAGAGACGGCCATTGCATTCGGTGCGATTCTTTTCTATTGAGGCGAACATCATGACGGAGAACTGTCGTCGATCGTGTCGACGCCGACTTGTCATGGCGAGCGGTGCGCTGGCGCTCGTTGCCGCGATCAACTGCGCTGCGGACGCGCCGCGCGATGTCATCGTGCTGTGGTCGGCGAACGATCAGTGGGTGAAGATCGAGCCGCAGGATGATGCAGCAGCGCCGCCGAACGATCATCCGGCCCAGCTCGCGAGCGAAGCAGTCGGCAGCGCGCTCGCGGCGCTGCGAACTCGCGTCGTCGACGAAGATACGCCCGCTGAAGCGCAGCGACCGGTGTTCACAGCCGCGGAGATCCGCGACCTCGCTCCCCGAATCTCGTCGGGATTGGCCAAGGCCGGGCCTCGCCAGGACGTGACGTTCAGTACGATCGGCAGCCACCCGCGGGCCGCTGGCGGACTGGTGAAGGACCCCGGCGTCAACGCGGGCCGCGTGTTCTATGACGACGGCAGAATCAACGTCATCTTTGGCGAGTTGCAGTCAGGCTATCGCAAGCGGAACGTCTATGGTCAACGCACCGAAGACTTCACCCCGCGTCAGGAAGGGTCACGCAGCAAGCCTGCTGAGCGAGAGCTGGCGCTCGCGGCGCGTCCCGGCGTCGAGCTCCATTCGGATGCCGGTGGCGTGCGCAACGACTGGGTCGAGATCGACAGCGCTGCTGTCGCGTCGGGCGCTGCGGCTGTGGTGCAAGCGGCGCCGGCACCTGCGACAGAAGCACGCGCACCGACGAAGCCGGACGCAAACCTCGAGCAACGCCTGAAAACGCTCAAGGAACTGCGGGACAAGAACCTGATCAGCGAAGAAGCCTACCGCGCGAAGATGCAGGAGCTGCTGTCCGAGCTCTGAACGTTCGAAGACAAGAGGGGTGATCCCATGAAACGTTCACTCATTTCATGCCTCAGCCTGTTGTCGCTCGCCGCCACGAGCGTCGATGCGGCAGAAGCTCCCGCCGCGCCCGTCAGCCAGGCAATGATCGACGCGGCCGCGAGCGACTCGCAGAACTTTCTGCACACCAACGGCAACTACGATCAGACGCGCTACTACCCCGCCGCGCAGATCACCCGCGCCAACGTGAAGAAGCTGCGTCCCGCCTGGATCTTCCAGACGGAGATCATCGAGTCGATGGAAACGACGCCGATCGTGTCCAACGGCGTGATGTACGTCACCACCTCGTTCAATCATGTGTATGCGCTCGATGCCCAGACCGGCGCGCAGCTCTGGCACTTCAAGCACAACATGGGTCCGATCACGACCTTCTGTTGCGGCCCGAACAATCGCGGCGTATTCGCTTACGGCGACAAGCTCTACATGGGCACGCTCGATGCCAAGCTCGTCGCGCTCGACGCGAAGACAGGCAAGCAGGTGTGGGAGCAGCAGATCGCAGACCCGGAACTGGGCTACAGCGAAACCATGGCGCCCACCGTCGTCGACGGCAAGGTGCTGATCGGCACCAACGGCGGCGAATATGGAATCCGCGGGTTCGTGAAGGCGTTCGACGCCAACTCCGGACAACTGCTGTGGACGTTCAACACGATCCCGGAGAACTCCGTCGGCGTGTGGGCGACCAAGGACGCCACCGGACTCGACATGAAGCGCGACATCAAGGCCGAGAAAGCGCAGCTCAAGAAGGCCGGGGATCCGTACAAAACACTGGGCGGCGGCGTGTGGCAGAACATGGCGGTGGATCGTGAGACCGGCATCGTGTACTTCGTCGCCGGCAATCCCTCGCCGGACCTCTACGGCGCGATCCGGCCGGGCGACAACCTCTACACCAACTCGCTCATCGCAGTCGACCTGCAGACCGGCAAGTACAAGTGCCACTTCCAGTACATCGCGCACGATGTCTGGGATCTCGATGCGGTCAGCCCGGTGATCATCGCGCGCGTCAACGACAAGAATGGCAAGCCGGTGAAGGGGCTGCTCCACGGCGGCAAAACCGGCTACGTCTACGTGCATCGCGCGGACGATTGCAGCTTGATCCGCTTCTCCGACCCGATGGTGTCGCAGGAAGGACGGTGGGTGCTACCGACGAAGGAAGGCGCGCGCATGCTGCCGGGAGCGAACGGCGGCGTCGAGTGGTCGCCGATGGCGATCGATCCGACGCAGAACACGGCGTACGCCATCAACCTGCACCAGCCGATGACCTATCACGTCGAAGAGTCGGACTATCCGGGCGGCAACAAGCTGTGGCTCGGCGGCGCGTTCAAAGTCATCCCCGGCGAGGAGCAGTCCGGTAACGTCACGGCCGTCGATTACAACACCGGCAAGATTCGCTGGCAGGTCAAGACTCCGCAACCGATGATCGGCGGAATTCTTGCGACCGCAGGCGGTGTCGTGTTTACCGGTGAGGCCAACGGCTGGTTCAAGGCGTACGATTCCGCGAATGGCAGTGAGCTGTGGAAATTCCAGTGCGGCGCGGGTGTCAACGCTCCGCCCGCCTCCTATACGATCGGCGGCAAGCAGTACATCGTGGTCGCCGCCGGCGGCAACGTGCAGATCGACGCCAAGCGTGGCAACAGCATCCTTGCGTTCGCGTTATCAGAATAAGGGGCTGCGGATCGCACTTGCGGTGGCGACGCTGTTGCTGGCGTCGCCCGCATCGGCGCAGGATGAATTCGCTGCGATCCGCGAGACGCTGCAGACTTGCGCTGCCTGCCACGGAGAAGGCGGCGCGTCGAAGATTCCCGAGAATCCGATCCTCGCGGGCCAGCAGTACTACTACCTGTACCTGCAGCTCAAGGACTTCAAGAGCGGCGCACGCAAGAGCGACATCATGGGACCGCTCGTCCAGCCTCTGCAGCCCGAGCAGATGAAGTTGCTCGCGCAGTTCTTTTCGAAGCAGAAGTGGCCGACGATCGGCCACGCCGCCGAGGATGCCAATGTGCAGATCGCGCGGCGCGCCGAGGAATCCGCCGGGTGCATCGGCTGCCACCTGGGCGATTTTCGCGGCAACAGCGCCGTGCCGCGCCTGGCGGCACAACATCCCGAATACCTGAATAAGACGATGCTCGATTTCAAGAACAAGGTGCGGACCAACGCACCGGCCATGGTTGACCTGTTCGGCACCTTCAGCGATCAGGACATCGCCGCCCTCGCGGATCATCTGGCCTCGCTCAGCGTGTACCAGAGCTCGCAGGGCACGGAGATCCAGTAGGCCTACAGGACTGCGGCGACCTCCGCATGGCCACCCGCCGTCGCGTGATCGCGTGCAGTCTTTCCGCTGCGATCCTTGAGCGCCTTGTCGGCTCCGGATTCGAGCAACTTGCGGACGGCAGCAAGATGTCCCTGCTCGCTTGCCATCATGAGCGCGGTCATGCCCCGATTGTCCCGCAAGTCCACACGCGCGCCGCGTGCGAGCAGTGCTGCGATGACATCCGCGTGACCGTAGCCGGCCGCCCACATGAGTGCGGTCAGCTCGTTCTCGAACCTCCGATTGGGATCGACCTTGCGATCCAGAATGAGCGTGAGAATCTCCAGGTTGCCGGCGCCCGCCGCGTAGATCAGTGCGGACTTGCCGGTGCGGTCGAGGAGATCCACCTTCGCGCCATTCTCGAGCAAGAGGCTCACCACCTGAGTGTGCCCGCCATACACGGCATGCATGAGCGGCGAGAGCAATTGCATGTCCACGCGATTCACATCGGCACCGCCTTCGATCAACACCCTGGCCGTCTCCACGTGGCCGTTGCGCGCTGTTTCCAGCAGCGGAGTGTCTTGTTCGAGATTCGCCTGGTTGATGTCCGCGTTCGCGGCGAGCAGCGCGCGAACGACGGCGGTGTGCCCGCCGCGAGCCGCTTCCAGTAAGGGCGTGGCACCGAAACGATTGCGCGTCCTGACCGACGCCCCGGCATGCACCAGGCCTTCGACCGCGGCCGCATCGCCCGCACGCGCCGCGGCGAGAAGCTGGAAATTGAGTTGACGGGAGTCGATCGTCTCTTGAGCCGTCGCGCAGCAGCACAGCAGCGCGAGCAGCAATGCAGTGCCCGAGGCGACGCCCTTGTTCATCGAGCTGACTTTGGCTTCGCTGCCTTGAACACATCCTCGCACCAGCTGAGCGAGGCGGTAACGTTCGGAAAGCCGATCGTGCTGGTCAGTGAAATCACTGCGTGGCGGATTTCGTCCTGCGTGGCTCCTTCTTCGAGAGCGCGTCGCGCATGACTGTGCACCGCCCCTTCCGAGCGGATCGCGGCAGCGGCGGCCAGTTGCACGAGCTGCAACGATTTCGCATCGAGAGGTCCGCTTTCGCGCACCGCCTGTCCCAGTGCTTCCACCGCCGCGATGTACTGCGGGTGGTTCCTGCTCAGGCTAAGGTAGAACCCGGGTTTGTTGGCCATATGCGCACCCGTTGCAGAGCTTCGAGCAGCATTCTAGGCCAATCCCTGGCTGTGCAAACCAGCCGTCCGTGAACTAGCCGTCCGTGCGTACCTGCAGCGAATTCTTGACGTCCTTCACGCCGCCCACCTGTTTGGCCAACTCCGTTGCGCGAGTGCGAGCCTCCGCCGAATCGACGGAGCCGCTCAGATTCACCGTGCCTTTGAATGTCTCCACGTTGATCTGATAAGCCTTGGTGACCGGATCGTCGACCAGCTTTGCCTTGACCTTCGCGGTCACGACACCGTCGTCGACGACCTCGCCGGCCGTTTGCTGACCCGCTGGCTGACGAGCCGCAGGTGCCCGCTCATCGCTGGATGACGCGCAGCCTGCCAACGCTGCGCAACTCGTTACTGCTGCTACGAGCAATGCTCGGGTGAGTATTGGCATCACGATACTGTCTCCTCAGTCGCTCGCTTTCGCAGCTTGCTTGGCCTGGTCCAACGTTTTGTCGGCGTCGTCCCTGCATTCCTTCTGCGGCGCGCCCGACAGAGCATCGCACTTCGCGACGGCGACTTTGTGATCTGCTTCTGCCTGCGCGAGCATGATCTTCGCCTTGCCCTTGTCTGCCGCTTCATTCGCGTCGTGCGCCGCGTCGGCAACGTTATCGTCGTCGTGATCGGCGATTGCATCGGCAACCTTCTTGTCCGCGTCGGCGCTTGCTTCCTTCGCATCCGCGCGAGCATCCGCGACGTCGCGCGCGCCTTCAGCCTGGGCTTTCGCCACGTCGCGCTGCACCTCGGCCGGCGTTTCAGACTTGCTGCAGGCGGTCAGCGCGAACGCTGCGGCCGCCAGAGCGCAGAAAACTTTCACACGCATACGTAGCTCCTTGGGCAATGCGTGGCCAAATAACGCCGGGAGCGACGGTCAGGTTCCTACAACTACCGGCCTGCGGCGCTCAGCTCGAACGGTCCGTCGCCGAAGATCTGCAGCGTCGCGCCGGTCTGCGTGCTCAGGGAGCTCCACTCGTTGGCCGGCAGTCGGACGAACGATCCCGCTGGCAGCGTGCGCGCACCGACCTGGATTGCACCCGCGAGCACGACGATGGACTCGTCGCGCGGACGCCGATAAGGCGGCAGACTGTAGCCTCCCGGCAGCTCGACCCGGATCATGAAAGGACCCGCCTGCACCGGATCTCCGGATACGACCGCGAACATGCTGCCGCCCGGGAATCCCGGCGGGCCACGGTGCCAGGCGTCGTGCTCCATAGGTAATACGGCGCGCACCGGCTTTGCAGAAGGAGCGGCAATCGCCGCACCTGCGGCAACAATCAGGGCAGCAAGGATTCCAGGGAGCAGCCGCAGCGCTGCGCTGCTGAACGAGTCCGACGACATGCGAGTTTCTCCGCGCTTGAACAGTGCGGAGCATTCTTGGCGAAGCGTCGCGCGCGGACCGTCAACGCGCGGACACAAGCGGACTCGCGAGGTTTACTTGCCGAACGAATCCCGCAGACCGATCGTACGATTGAACACGAGCCCGCCCGGCTGCGACTCGGCGCTGTCGGCGCAGAAGTAACCTTCACGTTCGAACTGGTAGCGGGTGTCGGAGGTCGCAGCCGCCAGCGACGGCTCCGCTTTGCACCCCTTGAGAATCGTCAGCGACTGCGGATTGATGAAGTCGAGAAACGTCTTCGACTTGTCCGCTTCCGGAAATTCGACCGAGAACAGGCGATCGTACAAGCGCACCTCGACGTCCAGGCTGTGCGCCGCCGAAACCCAGTGGATGACGCCCTTCACCTTGCGGCCGTCGCTCGGATTCTTGCCGCGCGTGTCCGGATCGTAGGTGCACTTGAGCTCGACGATCTGGCCGGCGGCGTCGCGAATGACCTCGTTCGCGCGAATCACGTACGCGTTGCGCAGCCGCACTTCCTGACCGAGCACCAGCCGCTTGAAATCTTTCTCCGCCGTTTCACGGAAGTCGTTGCGATCGATATACAGCTCGCGGGTGAAAGGCAGCTCGCGCGTTCCCATCTCCGGCTTCTGCGGATGCAGCTGCGCGGTGAAGTGCTCGAGTGCGTTCGCATCGAAATTCGTGATCGTTACTTTCAGCGGCGCCAGCACGCACATTGCGCGCGGCGCCTGCTTGTCGAGGTCATCGCGGATCGCGAACTCCAGCATGCCTACGTCGATGACGCCTTCGCTGCGCGTCACGCCGACGAGGTCGCAGAAGGCTCGTATCGATGCCGGCGTATAGCCGCGGCGACGCAAGCCCGAGAGCGTCGGCATCCGCGGATCGTCCCAACCCGACACGTGTTTCTCCTCGACCAGCTGCTTCAGCTTGCGCTTGCTCACTACCGTGTAGTTGAGATTGAGGCGCGCGAACTCGTACTGTCGCGGCACCGCAGGGACCGGCAGATTACTGAGGTACCACTCGTACAGAGGACGGTGATCTTCGAACTCGAGCGTGCAGAGAGAATGAGTGATGCCTTCGATGGCGTCGGACTGCCCATGCGCAAAGTCGTACGTCGGGTAGATCTTCCACTTGTCGCCGGTCTGGTGATGATGCGCGTGCCGGATGCGATACATCGTGGGATCGCGCATGTTCATGTTGGGTGCCGCCATGTCGATCTTCGCACGCAACACGCACGTACCCTCGGGCAGCTCGCCGCGACGCATCTGCTCGAACAGCGCCAGGTTCTCGTCGACCGTTCGATTGCGATACGGGCTGTCCCTGCCCGGCTCCGTCAACGTGCCGCGGTAGGCGCGCGTCTCCTCGGGCGAGAGATGGCAAACGTATGCCTTGCCGTGCTTGATCAGATGCACTGCCCATTCATGGAGCTGGTCGAAATAACCGGAGGCAAAGCGCGGCGCCCCCTGCCACTCGAAGCCGAGCCAGCGCACATCCCGCTGGATCGCCTCGATGAACTCGTCTTCCTCTTTTTCAGGATTGGTATCGTCGAAGCGCAGGTTGCAGGTGCCGCCGAACTCCTGCGCCACGGAAAAATTCAGGCAGATCGATTTGGCGTGACCGATGTGCAGATAGCCGTTGGGCTCGGGCGGAAAGCGCGTGCGCACGGTCGCATGACCGGCGGCGACATCGTCAGCGACGATCTTGCGAATGAAATGGACGGGCTTTTCTGCCGTCTCGGCTGCAGGGGGCTTCATGTCAGTCAGGGTCTCGCCGTGGAAAGCGGCAAGAATACTACGTTCCCGGCTGTGCCACCGAGGCGACATGGCTGCGGACCCGGACCCAGAAGAGCGTCACGAGCGCCAGCGATACGAAGTCCAGGTCCTGCAACGACGGCCTGAAGGAGAACTTGAAGTACACCGCCGCGTAGATCCACAGGATCGCCGCGAGTACTGAGAAGACCACAAAGCGCACGAAGACGACGAAGCCGATCGCGACGATCCGTTCCGCGAACTGGACGCCATCGGCACCGCCATTCGCCCGATAGCTCCAGTAGATGCCAATGGCACTGATCAGACCGTTGGCCAGCGTGGTGAGTGAATCGATGGCGGTCTCGAATTCGTCGCGATCCCACGGCCTGGACCAGTCGGTGAATACGAACGTCAAAGTGCACGTAGCCATCGCGGCAATGAGATACGGCAGCAGCTGCCGCGCAGTGAGCGGGCCCTCCCGGAGCCGATCTGCCAATCTTCCTACGCGCCAGACGACCCTGTCTCAGGTTCTCGCCGCGATGTACGGCAGCGCGAGAGCAACGAAACCCGCTCCGCCGAACGCGAACAGCAACCCTGCAGTAACGTTCGGCTCGAAGCCGCACCAGACAAGATAGAGCCCACTGAGCATCACAGTGAAACACCAAAGCGCGTACGCTCGTGCCGCGAGCCGATGCATCCGCCAGAGTGCAACGCTCGCCGCGCCCGCTGCGAGTCCGTAAGCCAGCATGACGGCTGTAAACAGCACACCGCTCGGGACCACCCGTGGCGGCTTAAACTGCGCGAACATCGCCTGAACCCGGGGAAGGTTCCAGATCACCGCATTCGCCAATCCCCCGAACGCGAGCCACCCCAGGATCAGGCTCAGCACGGTGATGCCGCCGGGACGACCCACACGGACGTCAGTCATACCGAAATCCTCTTGTTCTTAGCGAGCCGCTTACTGCACGAGTCGCGCCCGCGCTGCGCGACCGGGAAACACCCCTTCCGTGAGTTTCCCGTCGCTGACCACCGCCACACCGTTGACCAGCACGAAGCGGATTCCCTCCGAGTACTGCAACGGCTTCTCGAACGTCGCGGCGTCGATGACTCGATTGGCGTCGAAGATCGTGATATCCGCATCCGCGCCCACTTCGATGCGACCTTTCTTCTTGAACACCGGCGCGCGCTGCTCCAGGCGCTGGGCCGGCATCAGGGTCATCTTGCGCAACGCCGTCATCAGATCCAGCGCCTTTTCCTCTCTGACGTACTTGCCGAGCACGCGCGAGAAGGTGCCCTGCCCTCGCGGGTGAACGCTGGCGCCCGCGGCGGGCATGCCGTCGCTCGCGATCATCACGATCGGGTCCGCGACGGCGAGTCGCACGATGTTCTCGGGGATCATGAAGATCACCACCTGCCCGCCCTCTTTGCGGTAGCGCTCGAAAGTTTCCGCGGTCAGGCGCTCACCGGTTTTCACCCATTGCAGATCGCCATAGCCGATTCGCATGCGCTCCTGCCAACCGGGATCGAACAACGCGCTCTCGAGTCCCGTGCTGCCAGCCACGTACGGATAACATTCCGTAGTGACATCGGTGCCCTGCGCCTTCGCTGCACGAATCATTGCGAGCAGCTTCGGCGTATCGCGCAAACCCATGCTGGACACATGCACGACGTGCAAGGGAGCTTTGCTCTCGCTCGAAGCCGTCAGCACTTCTTCGAGTGCCGCCTGCGCGTTCTGCGGAGGTTGATCTCCCGCGTATCGCAAGTGGACGTGCACTGGAGCGCCGTACCGCGAGGCAACTTTAAAGACATCGAGCACCTCGGCTTGCGTCGCCGCCGCGGTGTAGTTGATGCCCATGCCAACGGCCAGCGCGCCCTGCTTCAAGCCGGTTTCGATCCGTTCATCGATCTGCGCGAGCTCGGCGTCCGTGGCCGCGCGATGTGCCGCATCGCCGGTGGGCAGCCAGCTGCCCGGATCCTTCATCACCTTCATGCGCGTCGCGATGTGGCCGATGCTCACGCCGAAGTTGATGAGCGACTTGCCTTCGCGCTCCGCATACCAACTGGCGACGTCGCCGGTGCCGGCTTCGAGCTCCAGAGAAGTGGTCACGCCATCGTGCGCCTGGAACTGGTAGTTCTCCGGTTTCTGGCCATGCTCGTGCAGATCGATGAAGCCGGGGGCGACGACCAGACCCTTGGCGTCGATGGTGCGGCGGCCTTGAATCGGCTCGGCTGAAATCGTCGCGATGCGCCCTGCGCGCAAACCGACGTTCCTGACGGCATCGAGACCGGACTGCGGGTCCATCACATGGCCGTTCACGATGACGACGTCGTAGGTGTCGTCGGCGGCAGCCGCAGCCGTCGCGACGATCAGGGAAGCGAGCAGCGTCGCGACGAATGTTTTGCAGAAGCTCATGCAGTCCTCATTCTTTCTCATCGACGTCGTGTGTGTTATTGGTGCGGCATGAGCCACTTGAGGCCGATCCTAGCATTCACCGCAGCGCTGGCGAGCCTGTTCGTCGCGGCGCGGGCCGCCGAACCGCTGACAGGTATCAGCGACCAACCGTGTCCGGCTCCCTCCCCGGCTCAGGACTGGCCAGGTCTCTGCAAATACCGCGCAGCGAACGCGGAAGTGCTCGCCTCATCGACGCCGACGCGAATCGTGTTCATCGGCGATTCGATCACCGAGGGTTGGGTGGGTGCGGATCCTGCGCTGTTCGAGCGCGGCGTGGTGAACCGTGGCATCGGCGGCCAGACGACTCCGCAGATGCTCGTGCGGTTTCGGGCCGACGTCGTCGCCCTCCATCCGCAGGTCGTGCACGTGCTCGCTGGCACGAACGACATAGCCGGCAATACCGGCCCTTCATCGCTGGCGGACTACCGCAACAACATCATGTCGATGGTCGAGATCGCGCAAGCGAACGGCATCGATGTGATCCTGGGAAGCATTCCGCCGGCGGCGACATTCCCATGGCGCCAGCAGATCGAGCCGCTGCCGCGCATCGCTGAAATGAACGCATGGCTGCGCGACTATGCGAAGCAAAAGAAGCTCCGCTTCATTGATTACCACTCGGCGCTGGCCGGCCCCGCCGGAGAGCTCAGGGCGGACCTGGGCAACGACGGCGTGCACCCGAACAGCAAGGGCTATGCCGTCATGCGAAAGCTCATCGAACCGCAGCTCCCGCGCTGATCGTCAGGGCTCGACCGTCGTTGCGGGCTGGACGTCGGCAACGATTCCCGCCGCTCGTTCTGCCACTTTCTCGCGCTCTGCCGATAGCAGGTAGTAATAGAAGATGTCTGCGACCAGCAGCATCACGAAGAAAGAGACGACGGTATCCGAGAAAAAATGCGCGCCGCTGGCAACGCGACAGAACGACACGAAGGCGCCGACGCCTACGCCTGCCGCCACCAACGCGCGGCGTCTGCCCAAAGCCCACGCCACGGCAATGGCAAAGAAGCCGCCCGCCGCTTCGCCCGACGAAAACGAACAGTTCTTTGCACATGCGTGGCTGGCGACGAACGGCGGCGTGTAGACCTGCGCTCCGCCGAACTCCGCGATGTCTCGTGGCCGCGCGCGCCCGAAGTTGTCCTTCAGCACGACGTTCACGATCAGGCCGGCGCCCACGATCAGCACGAGAAATACATACACGACTCGCTTGCCATCGACTCCGCACAGGGTGCACTTCGCCAGCTTGTTCCAGACGTACAGCCCGATGACTGCGGCCAGTGAGATACCCAGAAAGTAGCCCATGCTCTCGTGCGCGAGCGTCGTCCACCAGCGCTGCTGCAGGTAGAAGCCGTTGTCGAAGAAGAGTCGCGAGACGTTGATGTCGAGGCGTGGGAACAGCGTGAGCAGCAGTGAAGCCACCGCGAAGCAGGCAAGAATTGCCTGGCTGCGCGCGAGTCTCAGATAACGCATGGGGTGCGGCGGCGTGACATTCGCCGTTGGACGGCGGGGCAATTGGCGATCAATCGCGCGACGCGCACGAATCCGGGAAACCCCTAACCGCGCTCGAGACCGCCTCACCCGGACCGAGTCCACGATGCACGATTGACGCTATAGTCGCGGCGAACGCCGGGAGAGCTTTCGTTGTTGAATCCGTGCCTGAGATTGAAGACCAGTCATGTCCGGTTTGTGATCGGCTTCTCGATCCTGCTCTACGTCGTCTGCAACACGGTCAACTTCGGCAGGCTGTCGATGTGGTTCCGGCAAGGCGACGGGTACGACTACTCGGCGCTGACCGCCTACCTGGTCGCCGGGCTGTGCCTGTTCATCGCCTTCTTCGCCCTCGTGGCGCATCGCTGGACGATCAAACCGCTCGCGATCCTGCTGACGGTCCTCAGCTGCGCAGTCACTTATTTCATTGCGAAGTACGGCGTCGCCATCGACAGCTCGATGATCCAGAACACCGTGCACACGGACGTCACGGAAGTCGGACAGCTCCTGTCGTGGCAGATGATCCCGTACGTTGTGTTCCTGATCGTCGTCCCCGTACTGGTCATCTGGCGCACTGAAATCACGTTTCGCGCTTCGGCCAGCTATCTGCTCGGCTCGCTGACGCTGTTCGTGGTCGCCTTCGGTCTCGCTCTGGGTTGTCTGTTCCTCGAGTACAACGCGATCCTGCGAGCGGGCAATGTCTCGAACAAGTACATCCTCTACTCGCTCGTGCCCCTGAACGTCATCCAGGGTTCGCTCAATGCAGCTGCCAAATCCGTCAAGCCGTATCTGAAGCGCAGCGAACAGGCGGTCGAGTTCGACGCGAGCGTGTCCTCGCCGGGCAACCTCGTGGTGGTTCTCGCTGTCGGCGAGAGCTCGCGAAAAAAGAACTTCAGCCTCTACGGTTACACCCGCAGGAATACGAATCCCGTTCTGGCGAAGACGCCGGATCTGCATCTGCTGAACGGCGTCGCGACGCGAGCTTCAACGCTCTATGCGTTGCCGAAGATTCTGGAGAAGGACGGTGTGAAGCTCACGGCTGTCGTCTCCAAGGCAGGGGTCCCGACATCCTGTTACGTGAACTACACGCTCTACGACAACTGCGCGATCCCGGGCGAGACGGCGGTAACGAACTGCGGCCACGGCGGCAAGTGCTACGACGAAGACGTCATCCCGCTGCTGCAAAAAAACCTGGCCAGCTATGCTTCCGGGTACCGCTTCGTCGTCCTGCATCTCGGCGGCGGGAGTCATGGCCCGCTCTACAGCGACCGGTACCCGCCGGAGTTTCAGCAGTTCAAACCGATGTGCACCGACGCCGACGTGACGACGAAGTGCACGCTCGATCAGCTATACAACTCTTACGACAACACGATTGCGTACGTCGATCATGTCGTGGGACAGGCGCTGCAAGCGCTCGATCAGTCCGGCGTGCCGTACGTGTTCATCTATCTCTCCGATCACGGCGAATCGCTGATGGAGGACGGCGTGATGTTTCATGGCATGCCGCCCGGCATGGCCTTGCCGGCCGAGCAAGCGCAGATTCCGCTCATCGTGAAAGCGTCGGTGCCTGTTGCGGTGCTCGAGCGCGCCGAGTATGGGCAGCCTGCAGTCTTCGACACAGTGCTGGACCTGTTCTCCATCCAGTCGTCGAAATTCGACCGGGCGGAAAGCTTCATCCAGAAGTCATCGCTTACTTCTGCCGCGCAAGCGCAAGCATCTTCGCCAGCTTCCTCACGGTAACCTTCGCTGGCAGATCGTCCGTTTCGTTCGGTCCAACGACAGCTTCGATATGCTTGTCCGAGATGTCGACGTGCAACTTCTCGTCGATGGCCATCAGGATCTCGACCACGTCGAGCGCATCGGCGCCGTTCCCGATCTCGCTCAACGGCGCATCGAGATCGAGCGCCGCCGGATCGACCTTGAGATGCTCGGCGACGACTTTCGCCACGGCCGCCTGGTCGTCAGCCGCAAATGCGAAGCTGCCGGCAAGCACGAGCATCAGCAGCAGCACGGATCGAAAACGGATCATCGCGACCTCCAGTCCAGCGTCCGGCAATCAGTGTTGCGAAACGGCTCCGCCGATCTCGGCTGCGGCGCCTTCGACCAGCGGTGTCAGGATATCCTCACCGTCCGATCGGGCGCGACCTTTCACCGTCTTCGTGAGCACCGGCGTCGCGGCACCCGGTTGCCGCAACAGAAATTCGAGCTGCATCTCGTCCTTCGCTTTGACTGAAGTCGCAACATCTGCAGCTGTACGCACCGCGCCGCTCAACACCAGCGACGTCACCGCATCCTTGGCGGGCACATAGCCGCCGAAGTTACCCAATGCCCTGCCGAGCACTCCCCCACCGCCGGCGCTGCGGCGATGGACGACCTCGGTCGAAAGGATGTAGTCGCAGCCGGCTCGACGCGCCTCTTCCTCGAACTGCTCCGGCAGACGCGCCTCGAGCAGGGTAACCTGCAGGGTAGGCCCGCTCAGGTACTCGGACAACATTCCGCGAATGGTTTCGCTCGCCTGTGCGCTGTCGCCGCTCCCCATCTGAACTTTCGGTTTCACGAGGCCGATTCGCACGCCTTGTGAAGCGCCCGCCTCGGCGCCTGCGGCAGATGGAACGGCAAGTGCGGCAAACACACCGCAGGCCACGAAAGCAAGATAGAGACGATTCATGAGTGACTCCGGCACGAGCGCATCAACGCGACAGCAGCGCTCCGACATTCACGTCGATCCGCTCGTTCTCCACCGCTGCAAACAGCGGCCGTGCAACGAGGCCCGCGCGCCGGATGAGCAGTGCATCGGGGAACTGCTCCATGCGCACATTGTTGAGATTCACCGCTGCGTTGTAGTACTCGCGTCGATGCGCGATCTGTTCCTCGAGGCCGCTGATGCGACGCTGCAGCTCGACGTAGGAAGCGCTGGCCTTGAGATCCGGGTACGCTTCGGCGGTCGCGAGCAATCGACCGATGCCGCGTGACAGCTCGTCCTCATCCGCGAGCCGTTCCGCCTCCGGACCGCCCTTGCCGGTCCTCGCGCGCAGCGCGGTGATTTTCTCGAGCAGCTCACGCTCGTAACCGGCGTGCCCGCGCACCACATCGATCAGCTTCGGCAGCTCGTCATGCCGCTGCTTCAGCAGCACGTCGATGTTCGACCAGGCCTGATCGACCTGGTGCTTGACGCCCACGAGCCCGTTGTAGATCGAGATGGCGTAGGCGACGAGCGCCACCGCGATCATGACCAGCGCAAACGCAACGATCGTCATGAAGTCTTGCCCTCAGGAGGTTTTGGTCAGTTCGTAGAGGATCCAGCACAGGATCGCGATGCCGATGCCGATGTACCAGAGCGAGCGCTTGCGCAGTTGCGAGGCGGCAGCGGTCTCGCGTTCATTGGAAACGATCAACGGCTTTCCCGCGCTCCCCTTCCATACGACGACGGCACTCGCATCGAGGTTCGGTGGTTGCACGTCCTGTTGCTTGCTGCTGCTCACGCCTCCCAGCAGCTCGAGATAGCTGATCGCCACGAGCATCGGACCGCGCAGAAGCGCCGGCGTGAAATCGATCAGATTCTTGCGCCACTCGATGCGGCGCGGAGCCTTCATTCGGTGCGCCTCGTCGAGCGTTCCGAGTACATAGACCTGGCCGTTCGCAGCCATGCGTTGCTCACGCACGCGCACGCGTTTGCTGCCGTCCCACGCGAAGGGTGTGCCGGCGAGGAGCTGCAGTCCGCCGGGCGGCAACTCGTTCTTGCCCTTCTCCCACACGTCTTCGCTCAGCAGCAGGTCGGCACCGCGCAACCACACGGGCATGCGACCGGTGTCGTCCTCGATCCACAGCGTGTCGACCTGCCCGCCGCTGCGCGCCATGACCTGGACCCAACTGCTGCCGCGGTGCCGTCCCGAAGTGCGCCTCTGCCAGACTTCCACTTGCATGTTCCACCACACGCAGGGCACGCCGGTTACGACGGCCGGCGACGGCCGCTCAGTCACTGCGCGACCCTCGAGCTCGACGAGACCCATAGCTGCACTGCTCACTTTCGCGGTGGGCGTGTTGGCGACGGCGAGCGCATCGCGCAGGCCGATGATCCCTTTGCGGAAGCACCAGAGACCTGCGGCAACGAGCAGAGGCAGCAGCACGATCCCCAGCAGGATCACGAACGCGATGATGAGCGCGAACGCAGCGCCGATGATCAGCACGAGCTTCACGCCATTGCCGTAGCTTGTCGTGAAAGCGGTCATGCGCGAATGGCCTCCTGCAGCAGGCGACGCGCCTTGCGGACTTCGAAGTAGAACGACGCGAGGGCGAGTGAAAGGATCGCAATGCCGGCTGCCAGCGCGATCAACACGCTCCACGGCCCGGCGGACGGAAGAATTTCAGGCAAGGCGATGCTGGCAATTCCGCTCGCCATCGCCAGCCAGACGAGCAGGAAGATCACGACGAGCGGAGACATCGACATCGTGAGGTCGACGCGCGCACCGCCGGGCGCTTCGCTCACCGCGCCGCGGATCTGCGGCCGGAAGGAGTTCCGATAGTAGATGGTTCGCAGGAGCTTGAACGAGGAACCCTCGATGCGGCCGACGAACGGTTTTTCGCCCGGGCGCGCATGCGTTCTGAACGCCGACTTGAACCGGATGGCCGCATCGGGCTTGGGCTCGGTCACGGCTTGCACGCGAGCCAGCACCGTCGCGGAACTTGCAGCAGCGTGGAGTTGCGTTCGGTACAGCATGGTTACGGCACACGCACCAGTTCTACGCGACGATTGCGCGCACGCCCCGCCAGCGTGTCGTTCGCGGCACGCGGCTTCGATTCGCCGAACCCTTGCGTCGTCAGTCGCGTGGCGACGATACCGTGACGAGTGACGAGCGCTTGCTTGACAGCCGCTGCACGGCGCTCGGACAGCTTCTGGTTGAAGTCGTCGGCGAGAAGACTGTCGGTGTGACCTTCGACGCTCAGCTTCCAGTCGGGATGACGCTTGAGCACCTCGGCGATGATCAGCAACGAGCTCTCCGACTCCTCCCGAATCTCGTTGCTGCCGGAGCGGAAGAAGATGTCCGGAATCTCGGCGCGGCCTTCCTTGATCAGCGACTCTTCGAGCTTCGCTACACCGCTGGGCATGCCGGCGCCGGCGCCTGCGCCCGCACCTCCGCCCTGCCCGCCGGGCGGCGGCGCCACCGCGCACGTGAAGTTTATTTTCACCAGGTCGAGGTTCGACTGGTCGCCCCCATCGAGCTTGAGGCAGTGCTGCGGCACATAGCCGATCATCCTGGTCTGCGACTCGCAGTCCTTGCGCTCTTCGGGGGTCTTCGGCTTGATCTCGTTGACGCCGATCCGGTACCTGAGCGTGAGCGGATTGTCGGGCTGGTCGAGAAACCAGAACTCCGAGACATAGCCGATGAAGTTGCCGCCTACGTGAATGGCCGGCAGCGAGGTCGGTACGCCATTCACCAGCACCGATATCTGTTCCGGCGTCGAGGAGACGACTTTCGCCTGTCCGGCCAGCTGAGTGCGGTACACGCTGGTGGGATCGTCCCGATTCAGCGACGGCGGCACGACGAAACCCCAGAACGTCGCGAAGCTGAAGTCAGCGTGACCCTGGTTCTTGAGCTCCGACAGCACGAGCGAGGACGTGCCGAGCGAGGTCATGCCGGGAACGTCTTCCGGGATGATCGTATCGAACTGTTGCAGGTACTGCCGCGAGGTCTTGATGTCCTCGAGCCGCTGGATGCGCTTGCTGACGTAGCTGCGAAGACGCGGCGGGTCGGTGGAGAACAGATCGCCGTAGTCCATCTTCTCCGCGCTGTAGCTGATGCGCGCTTCGGTAGCAGAGACGGACTTGATGGTCTTGATCGACTCGTAGTCTCCCGAGCCGCCGTTCACCGCTGTGACCAGCGTCATTCCATCGCAGAGCGGGATGCGCGGGGCGGGATCACCTTGTGCGATCGGCGCAGCAGCCGAGGCTGCCAGCAGGACGGCACGAACCACGTATTTCGCTTGCATGCCTCCTAGAACGACAGCACGGACGCAAACCGATCACTCAGTGCCCGGAAGGGCATGTGGTCATCTGGCGAGCGACTTCGTCCCGGTAGCGGAAGACATCGGCGGTGAGGATGCCCCGCTTCTCCAGGCCTTGCCACAGCGCAAAACTGCGGCCGTAGGACTTGCAAGCCATTCCCCGGTCGTCGAGCGCGGCGTAAGTGTGACCAACCAGCATGAGCGCCTGCGCGCTCAGAGCTCCCTGCCACGCCACGGCCGGGTCGGCTGGAGCTGCGTCCAGCTCGGCGACCGCCTGGGCGGAGTGGCGCAGAGCAATGTCCCTGCGGCCCAGCTTCGCCTGCACTTCACCGACACCGGCGCGCAGGATGGCTGTGCGGTAACGCATGATCACGCTCTCCGGCGAGTCCGCCGCCATCCTTTCGAACAGAGCCAGCGCCTTCGCCCGGTACGGCAGCGCCTGCGCGTTCGCGCCGCTCTCCGCCAGCAAGTCGCCGATTCTCGCGTTCGCATAGCCGAAATCTTCGCGCGCTGCTGCATTGAGCGGATCGTCCGCCATCGATTGCGCATCGAGCGCGAGTTTCTTGCGGAAGCTTGCCAGTGCGCCGGCCGAGTCGCCGAGGAAGTCGCGATACTCGCCGTCATTCTGATATGTATTGGAGAGCAGACGGCGGTAGTCGGCGTTGCGCGCGTCGTTCGCAAGCAGTGCAGTGCAGAGAGTCATCGCCCCCTGGTTGCTGGCCAACCCTTCGTGCAGCGCGCCGGTCAGTACTTGCGCCCGTCCGAGATTGATGTAGGACACTGCAAGGTTGCGCTGGTATTTCCCATTGGCGGGCTCTGCTGCCACCAGCGCCTCGCGCAGCTGCAGGGCTTCGCGATGATTCTGCATCGAGCCCGCTGCATCGCCGGTTTCTTCCAGCGCCAGGCCGAGATTGTTGTACGCCCTGGCGAGCTCGTTGCGGATCTGCATGTCGGCGGGATTCTCTGCCAGCGCTTTCACGTACTCGGCGATGCCCTTGCGCACGTACTGCACGCCGCGCGGCAATTCATTGGTCTCCTGAAGCTGGCTGCCGATCGTGATGTAGCTGCCGGCCAGCTCCGTCCGTGCCCGCTCATCGTGAGGATCGGACGCGACGATCGCTTCGCGGATCCGCGACGCCTTCATGTAGTTGTTCAGCGCTCCGGCCCGATCGCCCAGAGAGGCCGCGGAGAACACTCTGCCGTGGACGTCGCCGACCCTGTCGTACGCGGCGGCCAGCTCGAGCTGCAGGGCTTTGTCGTCGCTCGCCTCGCCGGCCAGGCTGTCGAGATACGTGATTGCGTTCTTGACCAGCATCTCCCGGGCCGCCGTCGAGCCGGGCAGATTCTCGATCGCGTCGTAATATTCGAACAGCACGGAGTGCGCCAGGCGGCGCACGTCGCTGAAGCGTTGCTCGGCGCGAGCCTTCTGCGCCTTCGCAATCGCTTCCTGCTCCTTCGCCTTCTGCGCCTGCCACGAGGTGGCGACGATACCGCCGAGCAGGCTCAGCGCAACCAGCGCTGCGGCGGCAGTCGCTGCCTTGTTCCTCTGCACGAATTTCAGGGCGCGATACCCGAAAGCATCCTGGCGCGCGAGCACGGGCAGACTTTCGAGGTGACGGCGGATATCGTCCGAGAATCGCTCGACGGACTGATAGCGGCGCTCCGGCTCCTTGCGCAGCGCCATCAGCACGATGTTGTCGAGATCGCCGCGCAAGCCGCGCGCCCAGCGCTCGGCACTGCCGGCGACCGCACTCGGTCTGCGCGGTTCGGTCTCGGTGATGGCGCGTGAGATGTCGTGCGAGGTGCGCGGCAGATCGTAGGGTTGACTGCCCGTCAGCAGCTTGTACAGGACGACGCCCAGCGAGTACACGTCCGAAGCAGTCGTCAGTGCTTCGCCGCGCACCTGCTCGGGACTCGCGTAGTCCGGCGTCATCATGCGCAACCCGAGCATGGTGAGGACCGATTCGCGGTACTCGCCCGGCTGCAGCACCTTGGCGATGCCGAAGTCGAGCAGCTTCGGCACGCCGTCGCTGTCGACCAGGATGTTCGAGGGTTTCAGGTCGCGATGGATGACCGCATGGCGATGCGCATAGGTCACGGCGCCGCAGATCTGACGGAACAGCTGCAAGCGTTCGGTGATCGAGAGCTTCTTCGCGTCGCAATACACATCGACAGGCACACCTTGCACGTATTCCATGACGAAGTACGGCCGCCCATCCTCTGTCGCGCCGCCGTCCAGCAGGTGGGCGATGTTGGGATGATCGAAGGTCGCGAGGATCTGTCGTTCCATATGGAAGTGCCGCAGAACCGAATCGGTATCCATGCCGCGCTTGATGAGCTTGATCGCTACGCGCTTCTCGTACTGCTGATCCGCGCGTTGCGCGAGATAGACGACACCCATGCCGCCGCCGCCGAGTCGCTGCAGGATTCGATACTGGCCGACGAGCTGACCGATCAGACGATCGCTGTCGTCGGGCTCGGGCGCGCTGTCGTGCGGCCTGACCAGCGGCTCCTCGATGAAGCGGTCCGCCTGTCGATGGGATTGCAGCAACAGCTCGACCTGCTGTCGCAGGCTCGCGTCGCCGGCGCAGCTGAGCTCGAGGAATTCGTCCACTTGCTCGGGCGGCAGCGCGAGCGCGGCGTGGAAGATGCCTTCGATGACTGCGAGCGTGGACACCGTGCTCCGCTCACACGCCGGAACTTTGCAGTTCCGAGTGCAGCCATGCTTTCGAGAACGTCCAGTCGCGCTGCACGGTCACGATGGAGACGTTCAGATGGCTCGCAATCTCATCGTATTCGAGTCCGCCGAAGTACTTGAGCTCTACGACCTGCGCCTTGCGCGCATCGAGTTGCGCGAGCTTCTCGAGCGCTTCGTTCAGATCGACGATCTCGCGGGTCGGCTCGGGAAGCACGAGCGCAGCTTCTTCCAGCTCCACGGCGCCCGCGCCGGATCCGCGCTTCTTGCGGTGCGACGCCTTGGCGTGATCCACGAGGATCTGCCGCATTGCCTTGGCGGCGACGGCGAGGAAATGCGCCCGGTTGTTGAAATCAGGCTTCTCCTGGCTGGCGAGGCGCATGTATGCCTCGTTCACCAGCGCCGTCGTTTGCAGCATGTGTCCGGGCGCCTGACCGCCCATGTGGTGGTGCGCCAGGCGGCGCAACTCGCCATAGACCAATGCGGTCAGCTGCTCGAGCGCCTGGTGATCGCCGCGGCCCCAGGCGGCGAGCAGCTGCGTCAATTCCCGCGGTGGCGTCGGATCGCTCATATCATTGATCGGTCAAGCGCCGATCCGTCGTTTATTCGTTTTCCGGATCGTGGCGCAAATGCCCCGCACAGGAAAGGGATTTTGATCGTTTTCGCGGCGTGTCGTCGTTTCTCTCGGCAATGGGCAACCGTTCAACGCTCGCCGGAATCGTTCTCGTCGGTGCATTGCTGGCAGCGACCGGCGTCGCCAGCGCGGCCGACGACGGCATGGACCTGCTCCAGCGCAGCATGGCCGTCTATTCCAGCCTTCCGACCTACACCGATAGTGGCACAGCGGTGCGCGAAGGCCCCGGCCTGGTGGATCGCTGGAAATTCCAGACGTATTTCTCGCGGCCGCTGAATTTCCGCTTCGACTTTCAGGGCGTGACCAGCCAGAGCGCCGGGCTCACGATGGATGCGAGCACGCAGCACGTGGTCCTGTGGATGATCGAAGGCGAGTTGCAGTCCTTCAATCAGCAGATGCGCTCGCATAACACGATCGGGCGAACGGGCAATCAACCGGGCGAGCTGTCGAACGCAAGCGCCTATACCGCGGGCACATCGGTGCTGGTTCCCTCGCTCCTCTTCTCCAAGTCGGACCTGCCGGGCACGATCCGGCAAATCAGGGAAGCGGCTCATGCCGGACTAGAATCCGTCAACGGCCACCGCTGCCACAAGATCGTCGGCACCGCCGCGCAGTTCTATCCGACGGGTCGCAAGACCAATGTTCGGCAAGTGACCGTGTGGCTCGATGAGCAGAGCCTGCTCGTGCGGAAGGTGTTCGAAGACACGCCGCAAGGTTATCCGGCCGGCGCTTACCTGCGGCTCACGATCAATCTCGATCCGCAGGCGAACCCGAAGCTGGAACCCGCGAACTTCCGGTTCACGCTACCCAAGGGCTACGAATGATGCGTTTCACATTCGGCATGCTGCTTGCGCTGTGCGCGTTGTCTCAGCAGGCGACTGCGGCAAACGATCCAGCGATGCACGCGTGCTCGGTGCTCACCCGGGCGGAGGTCAGGCAGCTCATGCCCTGGTCGGATCAGATGGAAAGCATCTTTCCTCAGGAAGAAGAAGATCAGTTCGCAAACGGCTCGGGCTGCGAGTATCCGTCGATTCGCGTGCAGGTCAT
Source organism: Steroidobacteraceae bacterium (assembly GCA_035277305.1). Classification (GTDB taxonomy): domain Bacteria; phylum Pseudomonadota; class Gammaproteobacteria; order Steroidobacterales; family Steroidobacteraceae; genus Steroidobacter. Next base: position 32,286 of record DATEKT010000222.1, read on the forward strand.
GTCCTCTTCGCCGCAGCAGTGGCAGCGCTGGATAGACGCATCGAAGAACGCCACGGTCGAGCGCATCGCCGGCCTCGGCGATGAAGCTTACATCCGCGACAACAAGGGACTGTTCGCCGAGCTCTATGCGAAGAGCGGCTCGCACGTGGTGTCGTTGCAGAAGAACCTGAAGCCCGGCGAGACGACGCAAGCGTCGAAAGCTCAGTTGATCGCGCTCGCGAAGGCACTCGTCGCGAAGCTGCGCTGACACCATGACTTCCCCTCTGCAGCTCCTTGCGATGATCGGCACAGCGGCAATCGCGACCTCAGGCGTTGCCTGCGTTGCGCTGAGCGCCCAGAGCGTTCCGGTCACGGATCCGAAGGCCATCAACTGCGACGAGGTCGATCTCAGCGACCCGCGCTTGCCTCGAGAAGTCGCAGAGCACTGTAGCAAGGTCAAGCGAGGCACCAGCCCGCGCGGAGGCAATGCACCTGCAGACACAGGCACGCCGCAACCCTGCGCAACTTGCGGTCGATCATCGGCAGATGAGTTCCGCGATCCATGGCTGATCGGTTCGGCGAACGCCTCCGGCGACGGATCGGGCACGTCGCGATTGAGCGGCTCCGCGCTGGCAGACCTCGAGCAGCGCATTCGCAATCTCGAAAACACTTCGTACTTCGAAGTCGTGAGCCAGAAGACGCAGAAGACGATCTTCCGCGTCGGACCTGGCGGCGCGCGCTTCTTCAACGAAGCAGGAGTCGCTGTCGCGGCGATCGGCACGACGGAAACGGGAGGCTTTTTTACCGGACGTTCCACCTCTGGCGCGGAGGCATCCATAGGAGCGTCCGGTGCGCGCGCAGGGGTGCGCATCGGGGATTCCGGCCTTACACGCACGGAGCTCGGCACCGATGCAGGTCCGTTCGGGCTGCGCTTTCCAGGAGGCAACGGCTTGATCGCCGGCCTCGGCGAATCGCGCGCCGGCAGCGGTGCAGTAGTCGTGGGCACTGTGGCCGGCGTTACCCAGGGATCCATCGCTGTGAGCGACTCGCGCCCGATGGTCTCGCTGACCAAGGACGCGGGCCCCGGAAGCATGGCGTTCGCAGAGGCGACGATCGGCGGAGGCTTCCTCCACGTCGTGATGGCGGGCGGTCAATCGGCGGTGAAGATGGGAAACAACGGCGGGCGGTACGGCATCGTGCTCACCGGTCCGATTCTCGGAGTGCCGTACGTGCCGAGGACGGGCGTGGCGGGAAGTTATTTCGTGGGCTGCGCAAGCGGCGAAAAGCCGGCATGCCTGCCCGAGGCACAGCAATGAGCGTTCGATTCCTTGGTGTCTTCGCGCTGCTGCTCGTCTTCGCTGGATGGACCGACGCGAGTGCGCAGACTTGTCCGGACGATCGCAAGCTGCGCGAGCTCGAGCAGCGCGTGAAGGACCTGGAAGAGCGCGCTGCCCGCGGCCGCTTGCTCGGCAGCAGGGTGTACGCGCCGTTCGAAGTCGTCAACGAGGCCGGATACCGCACTTTCATGGTGGAGGACGGCTACGTCTGGTTCTACAACGCCACCGGCGCAACGGCAGCACGAGTTGTCATGTCGGAGAACGGTGGATATTTCATGGGCGTGTCGACCAAGGAGAAGCAGCTGGTCGCGACCATCGGCGCCGTCGGCAAATTGGGCAACGTGTTCGTCAGCGACAAGGGAGTGAATCGCATCAATCTCGGCCGCAACGACCAGGGACGCTACGGTCTGCGCATCTACGACGCTAACCTGAAGCCGCTTGCGGGCATCGGGCAGGCATCGGGTGGTCCTGGCGACGGCGTCGTGACGGTCGGTGACACCCAAGGCAACCAGCGAGCAGCGATGTTTGTGAACCCGGACGGCGGCGGCGGCATGTTGCAGGTTCTGAATGCGTCAGGCCAGCCCGTGGGCTCTCTGTATGCGACCAAAGCCGGCAACGGCCGCATGGAATTGTTGAACAACACTGGCGTCATCATGGTTCAGGCCGGCGTCAACGAATACAACGTCGGCGTCGTCCGCGCCGGTCCCGCCGGCTTCCACCCGGGCGTCGGCATCCTCGGTCTTCCCGGCAGTTTCATAGCAGGCAAGGCGGAGTAGTGAACGCACGATCGGTTTCCACCACACAGAGGAGCACCCTGATGATCAAGCGAACCTCTCTCGTCCTCGCCGCGGCGCTGGCGACACTGAGCGTCGGCTCCGCACAGGCGGCAAGCGACTACCTGATCCACATCGATGGAATCGCCGGCACTTCCGAGATCATCGGATTCCAGGACTACATCGAGATCGCCTCCTATTCGCTCGGGTTCGTCCGCAACGCGTGCCAGGATCTGCACTTCGTGAAGCAGATGGATTCGTCCAGCGGTCCGATGACGGCCGCGACGATCCTCGGCACGTTCGTTCCCCAGATCCTGCTGGTGGCGCGCAAGGCCGGCGAGCGTCCGTTCACGTACCTGAAGCTGACGCTCACGAACAGCGTTTTCACCAGCTTGCAGAGTGGCGGCGCGAACGGCAGCGGAGTGCTGCCCGTAGAGCAGATCAGCATCCAGCCGTCATCGGTCAAGTTCGAACTGTTCGGACAGGATGCGACCGGCGGCCCGGTGCAGCTGGCGTCGAACACGGTGACGTGTCAGAAGGTGAAGTAGGAACGCGCGCCTACTCTTCCTTCATGTTGCCGCGGAATCCGATGTCGATCGGGACACCCGAGTCCTGCAGCGCTCGCAGCGCTTCAGCGACCCGGTCGTAGTTCGCATCGACTGCGGGCCGGATCCGGATGGCCTTGGGCTTGAGCTCGCGCACGGCTGCGGCGAGCTCAGCGCGGGTTTCATAGACGATGCCGTTCATGACGAACGCGCCTGAGCGCAGGATGTCGAGCGCAACGGGTTCGTCGGCCGCGCGGGCGAGCGACGAAAGTCCCAACGCAGCCAATGCTGTCAGCAATAGCCTGGAGAGCATGTCTCACACCTTATTGGTCATAAGTATGGAGTGTCGTCGCTTCGCCGGCAACCGAACGGTTGTACCTCCTAGGTGGTATCCAAACGTCCCCGCACTCGGCGATAGCATTGCAGCATCGCGTTCGTTCGCGCGACAGCTGCGACGACGCGCTCACACTCTCAAACAACGGGGATCAGCATGTCGAAGAAATCGAGTTCATTGGCCCTCACTGCAGCAATCAGCTTCGCTGTGTGCTCGGCAGCAATGGCGGGCAATCCATTCAAGTCGCTGACGACGACCGAAGGCGGCTATCACACCTGGGATTCGGATCTCATCAACGTCGACGCCGTGCCGCAGACCGGTCATGGCGTGTACGTCGCCGTGCTCGACACCGGGCTGGTGCCGAACTGGAAGGACTATTTCCCGGCCGATCGCGTCGACACGAAACTCGGCACGGGTTTCGATCAGCCGATCTCGTTCCGGGTCTCGAAGGAGGATCCCTGCAAGCTCGGCGTCGAGACGGGCACGCTCTCGCAGTCGACGTGGGTCGGCTCGACCGGCTCGACGCACGGCACGCACGTTGCGAGCACGATTCTCGGCTACAACTACTACTCCAACTTCGACGCGATCGGCGGCTTCCCGCTGCCGGCGATCCAGGTGCGCGGCATTGCGCCGGACGTGACCGTCATTCCGGTGCGCGTGCTGGCCGATTACCAGATCCCCGCCACGCCGCAATGTCCTGACAATCCTCAGCCTTCGTCGAAGGCTACCTTCGGCACCGATTCGATGGTCGCGGCCGGCATCCGCTATGCAACCGATCTCAAGCGCGCCGGCTACAGCCCGATGGTGATCAACATGAGCCTCGGCGGCGACGCGCTCGCCGACGTCGAGAAAGCAGCGATCGACTACGCGATCGCCAACGGCGTCATCATCGTCGCCGCTGCGGGCAACGAGGGTGAAACGGGCATGCATTTCCCCGGTGCCTATGCGCCGGTGATTTCCGCCGGTTCGATCGGCTGGACCGGCGAGTGGCTGAATCCGCTCGACCACGCGACGCGCTATCGCATGTGGTGGTTGAAGGACGGCGATCACGTGCCGCCCATGCTGCCTGGCACCGCAGAAGTGGGCGATCCGACGGTGGCGTCGGATATTTATGTGTCTGACTTCAGCAGCCGCGCGCTGCCGGGGCAGCAGCTCGACGTGCTCGCGCCGGGCTCGTGGGTGCGCGGACCGTTCCCGGGCACGCCGGGCTTCCAGCACCTGCCGTGGTGGTCGAATGGCAAAGGCGATCTGCACAACAACGTCGGTAACTTCTATTACGTCGGCGGCACGTCGATGGCGACACCGCATACGTCCGCACTTGCCGCGCTGATCATGCAGAAGAATCCGAACCTGACGCAGGCGCAGGTGGAGACGATCCTGAAGTCGACGGCGCTGCCGCTCAGCGCAGCGGGTTCGCGCGCGATCTTCGACAACGATCATCCCGCGACGATCACGTGGGACACTGACTGCGGCGGCACTGCATGCGACGCAGTGGGATCGGGTGTGATTCAGGCCGATGCGGCGCTGAGCGCAACGCCGACGCCGTAGGGCGAGAAGACGGAATCCGAAGTGGCGCCTGCAACAGTGCAGGCGCCCAAAGCTGCGTCGCGGTGTTCTCCCACACGCGGCGCGCCTCCGCCGTGTGGATCGTCGATTCGAGCAGGCCGATGATCAGGCGTCGATCGATATCCTCTTCGCGGGACAATTCGCCGGTCTCGATCCTCGCGCGGTGCGATCGCCACGATTGCCGTGCCGATGACTCCCCTCTTCATGCTCACCCCGCTCTCTCAGCCGGTGCGACGTTCCAACGCTTCAACGCCGCAACTCCGCCATACGAATCGAGCACACTGACCGTCGCAGTGTCGAGCAGGAAGTGCGCACCGGCACGCGGCTCCATTCCCAGCCATCGAGCTGCGAGTACTCTCAAGACATGCCCGTGAGCGAACAGAGCTACGTCGCCGCTCGATGCACGCACTCTCTCGATCACCCGATCGACGCGCACGCCCACCTGCCCGGGAGTTTCTCCGCCAGCTCCACCGCCGTCGTCGAAGATCGTCCAGTTGGCACAGTGCGCGTGAATCTGTTCGGACGTCAGGCCTTCGTAGTCGCCGTAGTTCCATTCCATCAGGTCCGGATCGATCTCGGCACGTGCCGCTAACCCCGCCAGCTCACACGTTTCGCGCGCGCGTCGCAGCGGACTTGTCAGCACACGTGCGAAATTCTTCGTGGCCAATTCGAGTCGCAGCCGCCGCGCCTGCTCGCGGCCGTGCTCGGTCAGCGGGATATCGGAGATGCCGGTGTGTTTGCCGCTGCGACTCCATTCCGTCTCGCCATGCCTGATCAGATACATTTGCGCCATCGACAGTGCTCCGCGCAGCGCCCGGTCCTCACGGAGATTTCGGCAGCGCTGCGCACTCCCCAGTGTAGCGGACAGCGAACGCACCCAAGTCGTGCAGAAAGATCTGGTGCTTCACCGCGGGATAGAGTGCGTGTCCGCGGATGCGGTACGCCACGATCGTGACGACGTCCTCGATTCGGTTCTTCTCGGCGTCCACGTTGGTCAGCGTCAGCCCGGCAACGCTGGTGCCGATCCGCACGGGGTACATCTGGCCGAAGCTCTCGCCGCGGCCGAGACTGGTTGTCGAATTCAGGTCGCTGAAGACGACGGACAGGCCCAGGGCGGAGTCGTAGTTTCCGACTTGTTCGCCATCGAGCTCTGCACGCGTGTTCTGCGCAAACTGGCAATGCAGTGCTGGCGTGGCCTTCAACTCCGCCATCGCGCGTTGCCTGACCTCCACGACAGCGTCGCGATAGAGCGGCATGTTCAGCGGCGGCAGATCTCCGATGCAACTGCTGTCTTTCGCGGGTATCGCGTCCCGTCGTCGCGCCTCTGCGGAGACCGCGGTCAGCCAGTTGGCCAATTGCGGTGCTGCTGGAGACAGGCTGTGCCTTTCCGTCTCGCCGTCCTGCTGCAACAACACTACTGTGGCGCGATCGTGACCGGGTTCCAACACGAAACAGTGGGTTCTCGCAGTCCCGGCATCGCGCGTTCCCGTGTCGATTTCTTTGGACAGCCCCGCGGTGCGCACAACGGCGAGCTGCTCGCGTAGCCATGCGCGGCGGTCAGCGCAGAGGTTTCCGAGCACGCGACGACCCGGGTTGAATCGGGTGGCGAGCTCCGCTCGCGTCGGCGACAGCCAGCTATCGCCGAAGAGCTCCGGCTCCTCGGAGCGCTTGTCGAACGCATACTCGAACAGAGCGACGGTGCCATCTGTTGCGATCACTGTTCCGGCATAGTGAGCGCCCCAGGCGAAGTTCGAGCTGCTGACTTCGCAGTGAACCTCGCTATCGGCGAGAGCGGTGCTGGACAGCAGCGCGCCAGCGCAGAAAACGATCCAGCGAGTATCCATTCAGCGCCTCCATGCCTTCTGGGCGCGCTGACCGAGTCAGTCGACAGCGAGCAAGGCCGGTTGTTTCCCGTGCTGTGCACGACTGCGTGCACGGCCGGCGAAATCGCGATTGCGCGCGGGACCGGTCGACTGGCGGAACGTCAGCGTCGATTCGAGGACATGCTCGGCGTTGTCCTTCGGCGCGCCGCTGAGCTGAGCGATCAGCAACTGCGCGGCCTGCGCGGCCATCGCCTGGATCGGCTGCTTGATCGTCGTGAGCGCCGGCCACACTTGCTGGGCCAGCGGAATATCGTCGAAGCCGGCGACCGAAAGATCTTCCGGCACCGAGAATCCCATGCCGTGCGCGACTGCGATCACGGCTGCGGCCATTTCATCGTTGCTTGCGAAGATTGCCGTCGGCCGCTTCGCATCGCGCGCGAGCAGCAACTTGCGTGCGCATTGCACGCCCGAGTCGAACGAATTGAAGCCCTGCACGACGAGGCTCTTGTCGAGCTTCAGTCCGCAGACCTGCAAACCGTCGAGGTAGCCGCGATAGCGATCGGCCACTGCGGCGTGATCGGGATTGCCGACGATGAAACCGATGCGCTTGTGTCCGAGCACGGCGAGCTGCTCGGTCATCCGGGCGCAGCTCTCGCGGTCGTTGGTGTAGACGCTGCGATGAAAATCGCGGTGCTCCGCCGGCGCGATGCGCACGAACGGGACAGCCTTGTCGTCCAGTATCGCCGTCACCCTGGCGATGTCCGACAGCGGCGGCGTGAGGATCACGCCATCCGCGCGCGACTTGCGCACGCTGCGCAGGATGTCTTCATCCAGAGAAGCCGAGCGGTAGTCGCACGGATGCATGACCACCTGGTAATGAGCGGCGCGACAAACATCGAGAACGCCGGCCAGCACGCGCGTCGCGTAGTAGTCGCAGGAAATGTCGTACAGCAGGCCGACGAGGTACGAGCGGCTCGAGCCGAGTCCGCGCGCCGAAGGATTCGGGTGATAGTCGAGCTTGCGAATCGCGCGCATCACTTTTTCGCGCGTGTCCGCCTTGACCGTCGCTACGTTGTTGATGACGCGCGAGACAGTCTTGATCGACACACGGGCGTGGCGCGCAACATCGCTGATCGTGGCGTTCGACATATGTTTTGTGCTATTCGAGCCGTTCCATTCGCATTCCCGGGCTGGCTCGACGAAAGCCTCGCATGAACACATCGAAAGGTAAATGGCGTCTGCTGCTGTGGAGCTTGCTATGCGCTGCAGTCCAGGCTCACGCCGACTGCCCCGCATCGCAGATCGAATCCTGGATCACCACGCCCGATCGCTCGCAGTTGCTCGCGCGCCAGTCGGGGTGCACGGCCTTCGCCGAGCAGACCGACCACTGGCACGTGCCCATCGTCGTCGATGAGCGCCAGGCGTTTCAGCCGGTGGACGGCTTCGGCTTCTCGCTGACCGGCGGCAGCGCCGAGCATCTACACAACATGAGTGCGCCGGCGCGTCGTCAGCTGCTGCGCGAGCTGTTCGGCAACGGGCCCGGGCAGATCGGCATCAGCTACCTGCGGCTGACGCTGGGCGCTTCGGATCTCAACAGTTTTGTGTATTCGTACAACGATCTGCCGGACGGACAGGTCGATCCCGAGTTGCAGCGCTTCAGTCTCGGTCACGACCGCGATCACGTGATTCCGGTGCTCAGGGAAATCCTGGAAATCGCGCCGAAGCTCAAAATCATGGCGTCGCCGTGGTCCGCGCCGACGTGGATGAAAACCAACGGCAAATGGCGCGACGGCTCGCTGCGGCCGGAGTACTACGCCGCGTATGCCCAATATTTCGTCAAGTACGTGCAGGAGATGCGAAAACTCGGGGTCGCGATCGATGCGATCACGGTCCAGAACGAGCCGCTGAATTTCAAGAACACGCCGAGCATGCTGTTCTCGCCGCAACAACAGGCGGAATTCATCAGGAGCCACCTCGGCCCCGCGTTCGCCGCGGCGGGCATCGCCACGAAGATCGTCGTGTTCGACCACAATCTGGACCGTCCCGACTACCCGCTCGCGATCCTCGCCGACCCGGCGGCGGCAAAGTTCATCGACGGCTCCGCCTTCCATCACTACGGCGGCGACATGCAGACGCTGTCGACCGTCCACATGGCTCGCCCGGACAAGAACGTTTACTTCACGGAGCAAATGGTCATCGAGCACCCGGAAAGCAAGACGCTCGATATCGCAACCGAAGTACAGCGTCTGGTCGTGAGTGCGATGCGCAACTGGAGCCGCAACCTGCTGCTGTGGAATCTGGCCGCAGACGCGCAGCTCAAGCCGCATACCGACGATGGCGGCTGCACGATGTGCCAGGGCGCCCTCACCATCGAGCGCGACGAAGTCACCCGTCATCTCGCTTACTACACGCTCGCCCATGCCTCCCGATTCGTGCCGTCCGGCTCGACGCGTATTTACTCAACGGACGCCTCCGACATGGCCGTACTCATGACGACCGACCAGGATCGGCCCGAGGTGCATCGCGCCACCGTGGTTCCGCGCAGCGAGGTGTTGCCCAACGTCGCGTTCCGGACGCCCGATCGCAAGATCGTCCTGGTGGTGGCCAACGCCTCCTGGGCGGCCACTACCACGAAGGTTCAGTACCGGGGCCGCTGGGCCACCCTGAAGCTGCCGCCCGGAGCCGCCGGAACGTTCGTCTGGGACGAATGAAAAGTCCATCGTTGTCATGCAATTTGAACCTATGAAATAAAGGTTATTGTCACGGCAACCGGGCCCGAAATTGACATCGCTACCTTCCCGGCGCAATGATGCGCCGGGGCTCGAGCGAACAAGACCGAAATTGGGGGACATCATGGCGAGCATTCTCGTTCTGCGGGGCGTGCGGGCAGCCCGTGCGCGCGGCGCGTTTGCAATCACGGCCGCCGGCATGCTGGCATGGCTCAACACGGCCGATGCTCAGCAGAGCACGCCAGCCGGCGGCAACCTGGAAGAAGTCATCGTCACCGGCATCCGCCACTCGATCGAGACTTCGATCGCCACCAAGAGAGATTCCACTTCCATCGTCGAGGTCGTCAGCGCCGAAGACATCGGCAAGCTCCCCGACACCAGCATCGCGGACTCCCTCGCGCGCCTGCCGGGCCTTGCAGCGCAACGCATTGACGGCCGCCCCGCCGCAATTTCGATCCGCGGTCTCGGTGAGGACTATGCCGGCGCGCTGCTCAACGGGCGCCAGGTGGTGAGCTCGAGCGAAGGCCGTTCCGCCGAATACGACCAGTTCCCGTCCGAGTTGGTGAACCAGGTCATCGTTTACAAAACCGTCGACGCCGGAGTTGTCGGCCAGGGCTTGTCGGGCACCATCGACATCCGCCCGCTGATGCCACTCAGTCTCAATCAACGACAAATCGGCCTGAGTGCCCGCGCCGAGCAAAATGGCAACGGCGGCCTGTCGTCGACGGGCAAGGGTGACCGCGGCAGCCGCTTCAGCGCCTCGTACGTGAATCAGTTTGCCGATCACACGATCGGTCTGGCACTCGGCTATGCGCACCTGGATTCGCCGGGCCAGGCGAAGAAGTACGGCGCCTGGGCTTTTGGCGATTACAACGGCCAGTGGGGCGCCGGCGCCACCGGCGTACCGTCCGCGGATGGCAGCAACCCGGATTGCCATGGCGGAGACTGCGCAGTGTTCCAGCAGGGCTTCGAGTCCAGCGCCACCTCCAGCAAGCAAGCGCGAGATGGCGCGATGGCCGTCGTGGAGTTCAGGCCGAACGAAAGCTTCAGCAGCGTCGTCGACCTCTACTACTCGAAGTTCGAGCAGGACCGCGTCGGGCACCACTGGGTGGGCGACATCGGCCTGTGGAGCGGCGGTGCTCAGTTCAGCAACGTCGGCACCAAAGTGGTCGACGGCAACACCATCATCGACAGTGGCACGGTGAGCGGTTCGCAAAGCCTGGTGTACGACAAGAACTGGGACCGCGGCGACAAGATCCGCTCGATCGGCTGGCGCAACACGCTGGAATTCACGGACCAGTGGACCGGCACGTTCGACGTGGGCTATTCGCGCGCCGATCGTGACGAGACTTACATCCAGTCTGTCGCCAAGGCGAACGCGCTCAGCTCGCTGACTTTCTCCAACTCCGGCGAACCCGATCACACGTCGTGGTCCACGCCGCAGGATCTGACCGATCCGAACATCGTGCAGCTCACGAATGACCCGAACTGGGCCGAGATGCGCACGCCGAAGTTCAAGGACGAGATCAAGTCCGCGCAGCTCTCGGTCAATCGCGAGCTGAATTGGGGCTGGTTCAGCAGCGTCGATGCGGGCATCGCCTACAACCAGCGTGACAAGAACGTCTCGTCCGACGCTTTCCTGCTGACGCTGACCGACGCGGCGACCGCGGGTGTCCCCTTCCAGGCGATCCCGTCGGACGCGCTGCGCGGTCCGGTGACGATCGACGTCGCAGGCATCCACCAGCAAGTGCTGAGCTGGAGCGTGCCGGCCATCATGAATCTGTACACCATTACCCCGAAGGATCCGTGGTTGGCCCAGACCAACAAGTTCAAGGTGCACGAGAAGGTCAAGACTGCTTTCACGAAGCTCAACATCGACTCGCCGCTGGGCAACATGCGGGTGCGTGGCAACGTGGGCGTGCAGTTCGTCAAATCGGAGCAGAACTCCGACGGCTTCGCCTGGAACGATGGTGGCTCGGGCGGACCGAGCGGCGGCGCCATCCTCCCAGTGCACGGGGGTACCGACTACAGTGACGTGCTGCCGAGCCTCAACCTGGTGGTCGATCTGCAAGAGGACCTGATCCTGCGCTTCGGTCTGGGCAAGACCATGGCGCGGCCGCGCATGGACGATATGCGCGCCGGCGCCGACCAGCCCGCACTCACGGAGATCCTGAACAACCCCGGATTCGGAACCTGGAGCGCCAACGGCGGCGGCAATCCCGAGATCAAACCGTGGCGCGCCAAGTCGGTCGACCTGTCGCTCGAGAAATATTTCGGCTCGCGCAGCTACGTCGCCCTCGGTGGCTTCCTGAAGAAGCTGGACACGTTCATTTACGAGCGCACCACGAAGCGCGACTTCAGCGAATTCACCAACTACAACCCGGACCTCGTGCCCGGTTGCGACATCTCGCAGCCGGATTGCGATCCGAATATCGGTACCTTCACCACGCAGAACAACGGCAGCGGCGGCAAGGTTTACGGCCTCGAAGCGGCGGCCTCTCTGGACGCCGGCGTGTTCACGCAGATGCTGGACGGCTTTGGCATATTCGCGAGCACCGCGAATACGAAGAACAGCCTGCCGAAAGACGAGAACGGCAGCGAGATCAACCTCGACGGCTTCTCAAGCACGGTCAATAGTTTCGGCGCGTATTACGAGCGGGGCGGTTTCTCGGCTCGGGTCAGCCGGTACCACCGCTCGTCATTTACGGCCACCACGCGCAGCGTGCTGCTGGGCACATTGAGAAGCACGCGCATCGATGCCGAGAGTCAGATGGACGCGCAGATCAGCTACGCCTTCGAAGAGGGCATGTTCGAAGGCCTGACGCTGCTGCTGCAAGGAAACAACCTGACCAACGAGCGCGCGATCACACGGCAATCGCCGGAAACCGTGGGCTCCCTCGGCCAGTCCGATGGCTTGCTGCCCTGGGTTGATGACAACTATGGTCGCGTGCTGCTGCTAGGTGCGTCATACAAGTTCTGAGGTGACGCCTGCAGGAGTCGAGAATGCCGGGGCCGTTGATCCGTGACATCGTCATAGTTGGCGGTGGCACAGCAGGTTGGATGACGGCCGCCGCGCTTTCGAACCACTTCAAGCGCACGTGCTCGATCCGGCTCGTCGAATCCGACGAGATCGGTATCGTCGGCGTCGGCGAGGCGACGATCCCGCACATCGTCTCCTTCAATCGCATCCTCGGCATCGACGAGGATGAGTTCCTGCGCGCCACGCGCGGCACGTTCAAGCTCGGCATCGAGTTCGTGAACTGGAGCGCGATCGGCGACCGCTACACCCACGGTTTCGGCAAGCTCGGGCCCGACCTGGATGGACTGCCGTTCCACCATTTCTGGCTGCGCGGCAAGCATGCAGGCGTGGCTGCTGACCTTGGCGACTACTCCATCAACACCGCGGCCCCGCGCCGCGCCAAGTTCATGCGGCCGCGGCAGGACATGGCAGGCTCGCCGCTGCAGGAAATTGCGTACGCCTATCACTTCGACGCCGGACTGTACGCGCGATTCCTGCGCCAGCTGGCCGAGCGCAACGGCGTCGAGCGCATCGAAGGCAAGATCGTCGAGGTGCAGCAGCGCGAGCCGGATGGATTCATCAGCGCTGTCGTGCTGGGCAATGGCCGACGCGTCGAAGGCTCATTGTTCGTCGACTGCTCGGGCATGCATGGGGTCCTCATCGAGAAGACCTTGCACACCGGCTACGAAGACTGGTCGCACTGGTTACCTTGTGATCGCGCAGTCGCAGTCCCCAGCCGCTCAGTGGAGCCTCTGATCCCGATGACGCGTGCCACGGCGCACGGCGCCGGCTGGCAGTGGCGCATCCCGCTGCAGCATCGCATCGGCAATGGTCACGTCTACTCCAGCCGCTTCATGAGCCAGGAGGACGCTACTGCGATCCTGATGGGAAACCTGGACAGCGAGCCGCTGGCCGAACCCCGGCACATCCCGTTCAAGCCGGGCCGGCGCAAGCGCGTCTGGAACCGCAACGTCGTCGCCATGGGCCTGGCGGCCGGGTTTTTCGAGCCGATCGAGTCCACCAACATCCACCTGATCCAGACGTCCGTCTCGCGGCTGATGACGCTATTCCCGCGCGGCGGCTTCGATCAGGCCGACATCGACGAGGTCAACACGCAGACGCAGATCGAATACGAACGCGTGCGTGACTTCATCATCCTGCACTACAAGGCCACGCAGCGCGACGACACACCGTTCTGGCAGAACTGCCGCACGATGGAGATACCGGCAACGCTGCAGCACAAGATCGATCTGTATCGCAGCAACGGCCGCTTCTTTCGCGAAGACAACGAGCTGTTCGGCGAGTTGAGCTGGGTCCAGGTGATGGAGGGGCAGCGCATTCACGCGAACGGTTATCACCCGTTTGCCGACCTGCGCTCCGTCGACCAGGTGCGCGCCTTTCTGGCCGACACCCAGCGCGTCATCTCAGCATGCGTGGATGCGATGCCCACCCATGCCGAGTTCATTGCGAAGAACTGCGCCTCAGGGTGAAGGTGGAAGGCCCTGGTCATCTTCCTGGCGGATCACACTCTCGATCCGATGCTTCGACTTCCATAGATCCTCGAGCAGCGGATCGATCGCTGCGCCGCTCACGCGCAGCACGCAATAGCGGCGGTTGCCGCTCGGCAGCGAAATCATGCTCGTGACCTTCAGACCGTGCCGGCTCACCAGCTCCGCGACCAGCGGCAGGATGTCCTCACCTTTGCTGATGTCGAAAGTGATGCGGGCGCCGACGCCGGTCGCGGCAAATATATCGGCGAAGGCGCGAAAGACATCCGACTCGGTGATCAGCCCGGCCAGGTCGCCGGCACGCAGCACGGGCAACGCGCCGATCTTGCGCTCCCGCATCACTGCCGCGACATGTTCCATCGGCGCGTCGGGAGTCGTCGTCAGGACGTTTGGCGTCATGATCTCGCCGACCGTCACGGGCCGGTTCGCAGAGCCCGACAACGACTCGAAGCCCGCCGCGGTGAAAGGCTTGATGCCGAGCGGCACTGCGTGCACCACGTCCGTCGCGGAAATGATGCCGACGAGACTCTGGTCCACTGCGGAAACAACCGGCAAATGCCTGAACCTGCCCTCTCCCATGAGCTGCGCCGCGTGCGCCAGCGTGTCGGAGGGCTGGACCGTCACGACATCCCTGGTCATCCACATCCCAACCAGCATCGAGCGAACCTCTGCGAGACCGCACCGTTCCGTCAGGTTAGCGGCAGCAGGGCGCCGGACTTGAATGACGAAACGGCGCGAAGTGGTAGTACTTCGGGCGATCGTCGAGTCGCACGTGGAGCCATGAAACGCCGGCTCCGGCGGTGCTCAGCCACACTGGCTTGCTACCCACCCGCCGGCGCATCGCGTCTCCAACCGCGCGCCAGAGCGCCCGTCGCTGAGAGTCGGGTGCGTTGCGAATGAAGGCGGCAAGATGTCCGTAGGCCGCCGGTTGGGCGAGCGGACGGGGCACGATCAGGATTGCGTCGCCGCCGAGATTCGCAAACTCTACGACCTCCGCATCCGGGTTGCGACGGAAGGCGTCTGCAAATGCGCCGGGATCGGGACGCGACGCGAGACCCGGAGCATCGATGAGTACGAACTCGAAGCGTCGCGTCGCAGTCGAGGAATCGACAGCCGGGGTCTCCCAACGAAACGCAGCGAACGACGAGTCGGCGAGCACCGAGCTGAACCACGAGCAGAACTGCGGATCGTCGCGCCAGGCATCGATCACATCGATGTAGCGGGCGGGCGCTGAGTCACGCTCCAGCTCCACGCGAACGCCGCCGTCACAGTCGGTCAGTTTACAAGTCCACATTCGCGTGCGGCGTTCTTCGTCACTTCAACAGACCGAGGAGCGGATTCGGCGTCGGCGGCGCCACCCGCCGCAACGTGTTCGTGTCCCGATGATCGAACACCGGTGTTTTGCCGCGCACCGCCAGGTCCGTGCGTGTGACATACGTCCAGCTGCCGTCGTCGTTGAAGTTGATATCGATGCGGTAGTAATCGGTTCGAAACGCCTCTTCGAGGAACGTCGTCGAGCAGATGCCGAAGCGCGTATCGCCGCGCCGCGCTTCGACGCAGATGCGAGTGTCATCCGGCTTCGCCGTTCCGCCGGCGAGCACCACCTGCCCGCGCGGGATCGCGATGCTTTGCATGATCAGGCCGGTGGCCGGTTCCCACAGCCAGTAGCCGACCTGGTCGTGGAAGGTGATCGCCTCCTCGTCCGTATTGATATGAATGTGGTAGCGCAGCCCGTAGAGCAGCTGCGGGCCGTTAGCCTGCGAATCGATCGGCTGCATCACGATGCGCTCGCGGAACACGCGCCGTTCGGGACCTTCGGCCTTGGGACTGATGTCGACGCCCTTGTCCGACTCCCAGACGCCGGCGAGACGACGCAGCGGCCCCAGGTTCGCCAGGGTGTCGGGCGAGGCCTCGGGCTCGGTAAAGATATCGTCGGGAAGAGTCGTCATGGTCGGCTCACTTCTGCGCGGCGAGAGCAAAATTCAGGAATGGGATGACGGACGCCCACGCGACGCTGATGTGGGTCTCACCCTCGAACACCTGTGCACGCGCCGTGTAGCCCGCGGCGCCTTGCAGCGCTTTGAGACGCTCGCCCAGATCTCTCGCGTTGTGGACCATTGCCGCTGACGCGATCGACTTTTCGACCTGCTCGCGTGTCATTCCCGGCGGAATCACCGGCGGCACTGTCTCCTCCTCGCCTCCCACTGCGACGAACACGCGTGGAGCGACCTTGCCGCTCTTCACTGCCGCTGCGAACGCAGGCTCGTTGCCGAGCACCACCCGATTGTTGAACCAGATCGAGGGACTCAGCACCAGATAGGTGTCGAAAGATTCCGGATGCGTGAACAGCACGTGCAGCGCGAACAGTCCGCCGAGCGAGTGCCCGAACAGCATGCTGCGATTCGGGTCCACGGGGAACATCGCCGCGACGCGCGGCTTCACTTCGCGCTCGATGACCTTCAGGAAATCGTCCGCTCCGCCGAGCTCAGCCGCCATGCCGGCGCGCGCCGCTTCCTCGGCAACGGTCTTCGTTGGCGTCAGGTCGTACTGCCGGCGCGCGAGCATGACCTTCATGTCGCCTTCGGACTCCGGATAGCCGATGCCGACGACGATGGCCGGCTGCACCTCGCCCATCATTGCGCGCAGGCGCGCGGCAAAGGAATAAGTGCCGAAGTATCCGTCCCCGTCCAGGACATAGAGCGCCGCGTAGCCGCCCTGCGGCGCCGGTACGAACGGAGTCGCAACCTGCACGCGATACGTGCGGCCGTTGATCGCGGATTTGAAATCGAACTGGCGAGTCGACGGCACCACCGCCGACACGGTAGCGTCGGTTCCGGGTGACGGGCTCGCCGGCTCGGCGGCTCCCGCTGAGCTCAGCAGCAGCGTTGCCATCAGGATCAGGAATGAAGTTCTCATGAGTCGTACCTTGTTTTTCAGCCGCCGCCGCGTGCGCCGAAATAGCCCGTGATCTCCGCGTCGTCCGTCACCATGTGATCGGTGATGTGAAAGACCTCGTCGACCCACGCGTGCGTCAGCGCTTCGTTGCGATCCAGGATCCGCCCGAGGAACGTGACATCTTTCCACGGGGAGTTCCCGGCATCCATCAATCCTACTTTGAAGTCGCTCTCGTCCATCCAGATCTGAAATGGGAAGGCAACGCGACCTGCGGGTTCGGAGTCTTCGCCCCAGTCACCGAGACTGATGAGCCCGCTCAACCTCGTTTCGCTGTGATCCGGAGTGTACTGGGCGTAGTACACAGCATAGGCATCCTCGTCGCGATACACGAACCGGGTCAGCCGCACGGTCGTCTTGCCGCAGCAGCCGCACTCGGAGCTCGTCGGTGCCTCGAATTCGATGCGAATCATGCACTGATCACGATCGTGTTGGACGCCAGATCATGGATCGCTCTGCGATCGGCGCGGGCAGGAACGGTCAGGAACGAAATCACGCCGAGCAGGTACTTGACCACCATCCGGCCGAAGGCCTGATCCAGGCTCACGCGCTGCAGAGTTTCCAGAGTCCTCACGCGAATTCTCATGATCGCCTGCCCCAGCGTGCACGCATACGTCGTCAGCAAGGGCTCGTAGAGCAGTAAGGACACCACGAACAACGAGTAGGCCAGCGTGCTGTGCTCCGTGATGGCCGGCACGCCGGACATCGCATAGATCAGACACCACCAGGCAAACAGATCGAGCGCAGTGGCCAGGTAGCGCCGAAGGACGTTCGGGTACTTCATGGTTGTTCTTGGGCAGGCAGAACTGCGTGCAGTTTGCCAGAATTGGGACGGGCGCAGCGCCCGGCGCACAGAACAAGGAGACTTCGTGAGCTTCGGCGACCGATGGCAAGAGATCCGGACCGGCTTCGAGCGGTCCTTCTGGATTGCGAACTTCACGGAATTGTTCGAGCGGCTTGCCTACTACGGCCTGCAGGCCGTGCTGGCCATCTACCTGCACGAGCGCCTGGGGCTCAGCGAGGCCGAGACCGGCTCGATCCAGGGCATCTTCGGCTTCGTGGTCTGGTTCCTGCCGATCCTCGGCGGCGCGATCGCGGACCGGTTCGGCTTCCGGCGCACGCTGGCCGCCGCGTACGGAATTCTGGCGGCGGGCTACTTCCTGTTCGCATCTATCGGTGGCGAGTGGCTGGCGCCGGTGCGCGCCGCACTGCCGATGTACTGGCTGGTCATTGTGATCCTGATCGTGCCCGCGCTCGGCCCGGGACTCGTGAAGCCAGTGGTTGCCGGGACCACTGCGCGCGCGTCCGCCGAGAACGTGCGCTCGCTCGGCTTCTCGATCTACTACACGATCGTGAACGTCGGCGGTATGCTGGGGCCGCTGCTCGCGAGCTTCGTGCGCAC
Organism: Steroidobacteraceae bacterium; assembly: GCA_035277305.1. Lineage (GTDB taxonomy): Bacteria > Pseudomonadota > Gammaproteobacteria > Steroidobacterales > Steroidobacteraceae > Steroidobacter. Next base: position 50,253 of record DATEKT010000222.1, read on the forward strand.
TTCGCTCGGTCCCGAGGCCGTGTTCATCATGAGCGGTTCTTTCTCGCTCGCGATGCTGCTGCTGACGATCTTCACCTTCAAGGAGCCGACGCGGCCGCCGGGCACGGAGGTGACCAGCATCGCCCAGACATTGCGCAACATGATCGTGGTGCTCGGCAACTTCCGCTTCGTCGCCTTCCTGCTGATCTTCTCGGGCTTCTACGTCGTGTTCTGGCAGGTGTACATCGCCCTGCCTCTTTATGTCCGCGGCTACGTCGATCCGGACTCACCGATCGACGCGCTCATCGCCATCGAAGGCTTCGGCGTCATCACCACCACCGTGCTGGTCGCGTACCTGACGAGGAAGTGGCGTCCGCTGCCCACCATGGCAACCGGCATCGCAATCACGAGCGCTTCCTGGCTGATTCTCCTGATCGGCAACGGCTCATGGTTCATCGCGGTGACGCTGTTCGTGCTGGCGCTCGGCGAGGCACTGCAGGCATCGCGCTTCTATGAATACTGCTCACGTCTCGCGCCGAAGGGTCAGGAGGGTGTGTTCATGGGCTACGCCTTCCTGCCGATCGCGATCGGCTTCCTGATCGCCGGGCAGATCGGCGGACGGCTCGTTCGCTACTTCGGCGACGTGCTGCACTCGCCGGCGCAGATGTGGATCGTGATCTGCGGCATCGGGATCGCGACCTCCCTGGCACTGCTCCTCTACGACCGATTCCTGGCCGGGCCGTCGTCCGCGGCAGCGAGGTAGATGCCGAAGAGCAGGATCAGCACGATGAAGGCCAGCTTGCTCGCACCGGCAACCGTCAGCACCAGCCGGCGGACGTTGGGTTGAAACGCGCCGTAGATCAGCATTCCCCCGACGATTGCAATCAGCACGCCCCAGTTGCGGACCACGATTTCCGCCAGCGGATCCACTTCATTTTCGCGACCACCCGGCGCATGAGATGAACCTTGCAGGGCCTGCCGTACTATAGTCGCGGGCAGATGCAAACGGACAACTCCTTCGACGTGGCCGTGGTCGCCGACCTCTGCGCGGACATGCTGTTCAGAGGCAACGTGCGCCCGGTGTACGGTCAGGTCGAGCAGTTCGTCGACGACTACCAGATCGAGCTGGGCGGCTCGGCTGCCATCTTCGCCTCGCAGTTCACACGTCTGGGCGGACGCGTCGCGCTCCACGGAATCGTCGGCGAAGATCTGCTCGGCCGCTTTTTGAGCGAGCGCATCGCGGCCCTCGGCATCAGCACGCAGTATCTCTCTACGACCTCGCGCTCGAAGACCCCGGTCGGGCTCGGGCTGCTCGCGCATGACGATCGCGCCATGCTCACGCACAAAGGTTGCCTGCACGAGATCACGGTCGACTCCGTGCAACGTTCCGGTGTTCTCACAGCAGCGCGACATCTGCACATCGCCGGCTACTACCTGCTCGAAGAGCTGCAACCGCACTGACCGACGGTGCTCTCGGCTCTCAAGGAGCGCGGTGTCAGCGTTTCGCTCGACACGAACTGGTCGCCACTCGGCGATTGGGACTCCGTACGTGCACTGCTGCCCTACATCGACGTGTTCTTGCCAAACGAAGGCGAGGCGCTGCTGATCTCGGGCAAGGATGATCTCGACGAAGCTGGCAGATCGCTCGCGGGCGTCACGGGCCTGACGGTGATCAAGTGCGGCGCGCAAGGTGCCGTGGCATTCAGCGGCACTGAGCGCCGGCCGTTCGCGGTTCCGAAAACGCTCCTCGAAGACCTGCGGATCGTCGATACCACCGGCGCCGGCGACAACTTCGACGCGGGATTCATCTTTGCCTGGCTGCAAGGCGCGACGCTTGCAGACTGCGTCGCGCTGGGGATGAAATGCGCCACCGCGAGCCTCGGTGCGATCGGCGGTATCGAAGGTCAGCTGCTGCGAGAGGATTCAGTACGATGAAAGCCAAGCCCGTCCGCATCGGTCTGATCGGATCGCAGTTCATCACGAGCATCCACGCCGAAGCGCTCAAGGGCGTCAGAGATGCCGAGGTGCTCGCCGTCATGTCGCCGACCGAGGGCCACGCGCGCACGTTCGCCGAGCGCCACTCGATTCCGCATCACTTCACGGACCTGGACGCGCTGCTCGCGATGGATGAGATCGACATGATCGTCATCGGCGCGCCGAACTTCCTGCACTGTGACATCGCCGTTCGCGCGGCCGCGGCAGGCAAGCACATCGTCGTCGAAAAGCCGCTGTGTCTGAACCTGGCGGAGGCGGATCGCATGATTGCGGCCTGCGCGCAGGCGAAGGTCAAGCTCATGTACGCAGAGGAGCTCTGCTTCACGCCGAAGTACGTCAGATTGAAGCAGTTGCTCGACAAAGGCGCGCTCGGCCGGCCGGTGCTGCTCAAGCAGTGCGAGAAGCACGACGGGCCGCACGCAGCGCATTTCTGGGACGTCGAGCGCTCGGGCGGCGGCGTCACGATGGACATGGGCTGTCACGCAATCCAGTTCTTTCGCTGGCTCAACGGCAACGATCCGGTGCGCTCCGTCTACGCGCAGATGACCACGAGCGTGCACGCCGACAAGACGCGCGGCGACGACAACGCAATCATCATTCTCGAGTTCGCCAACGGCGTGACCGGGCTCGCCGAGGAAAGCTGGACCAAGCTCGGCGGCATGGACGACACCGCCGAGATCCACGGCACCGAGGGCGTGGCCTACGCCGACGTCCTGCACGGCAATTCGATCCGCACCTATAGCGCGCGCGGCGTGGACTATGCGGTCGAAAAAGCGGGCAGCACCGTGGGGTGGAGCTTCGTGATGTACGAAGAGACCTGGAACTACGGCTTCCCGCAGGAGCTGCAGCACTTCGTCACGTGCGTCAGGAATGACGAGCAGCCGCTGCTGACGGGCGAGGACGGCAGGGCCGTGCTGGAAATCATCTTCGCCGCCTACGAGTCCGCGGGCTCCGGACGCAAGGTACAGCTGCCTTCGAGCGCTCGCGCCGATCGGCCCTTCGAGCTGTGGAAAGGCAAGCGATGAAGCTCATCCATTGCGTGGGTTATGAGGAGATGAGCAGGACCGCAGCGGAGTGCATCACCGAAGTGGCAGCTCTCAAGAGCGACGCTGTGCTCTGCACCGCGACCGGGAACTCGCCCACAGGCACGTATCGGGAGTTGGTGCGCGCAGCGCAGAGCCACCCGGGCCTGTTCGATGCGATCCACATCGTCAAGCTGGACGAATGGCTCGGGGTGCCGCCCGATCACCCTGCGAGTTGTGAGCATTACATCCGCGACAAGATCGTCGGACCCCTGCGAGTCAGCAGCGATCGCTACCTCGGCTTTGGCCCCGACGCTGCCGAGCCGGCGCAGGAATGCGCGCGCGTGCAAACGGAGTTGAACCGGCGCAGTCTCGACGTCTGCATTCTCGGTCTCGGCGCCAACGGTCACATCGGACTGAATGAGCCGGCGCCGGCGCTGGAAACTGGCTGCCACGTCGCCGTGCTCACCGATGAAACGCGCCGGCACGGCATGCTCGCGGACCTCGACCCCAAACCGACGCACGGCATGACTGTCGGCATCGGCGACATCCTGCACGCACGGAAAATCGTGCTGCTGATCACGGGACGCGGCAAGGAGCGTGCCTTCGCTGGTTTACTCGCCGGAAAGGTCACCAGCGCCCTGCCCGCCTCATTCCTGGCGCTGCACGACGACGTCGACGTCTTCATCGATGACAGCAGCGTTACTTCTGGTACTTGATGACGACGTTCTTGAACGAGAGCGCAAAGATCGTTGCCACGACCGCTGCGAACACTGCCGGATAGAGCCAGATCGTGCGCCAGCCCTGCGCACCCGCGGCGGCATACCAGTCGGTGATGAGACCGGCGAAGAAGAAGCCCGCGAGCATGCCGACGCCGTAGGTCGCGAGCGTGATCAATCCCTGCGCGGAGCTCTTGTACTGCTCGCCGGCACGCGAGTCCGTGTAGATCTGCCCGGCTACGAAGAAGAAGTCGTAGCACACGCCGTGCAACGCGATGCCGATGAGGAGCAGCGCGACGAGATCCCCCGCGTCACCGAACGCGAACAGGAAGTAGCGCACCGTCCACGCGAGCATGCCGATCAGCAACGTCACTTTCATGCCGAGCCGCTGCAGGAAGAACGGCAGCGCCAGCATGAACAGCACCTCGGAGGCCTGACCGAGCGTCTGCTTGCCCGTCGCATTCTCGACGCCGATCTGCGTGAGGAACAGGTTCGTGCACTGGTAATAGAACGCGAGCGGAATGCAGATCAGCACCGAGCAGAGAAAGAAGGTCAGGAAATTCCGGTCGCGCAGCAGCGTCAGCGCGTCGGAGCCGAGCATCTGTCCGAGCGTCTGCTGTCCGCCTTTCGCGGCACGCGGCGGCGTGCGCGGCAACGTCAGGCTGAAAAGGCCGAGCAGGAGCGATGCGACCGCGGCCAGCAGGAACGTGTTCCGCAACATTCCGGATTGCAGCGCCTGCTGCGCATCCCAACCGAACACGTAGCTGATCGCGAGGCCCGCGACGATCCAGCCCACCGTGCCCCACAGCCGGATCTTCGCGAAATGCCGGCTCGGGTCGTCCATCACCCGGAAGGAAATGGAATTCACCAGCGCCAGGGTCGGCATGTAGAGAATCATGTAGCCGAGCAGGTACGAGTAGAACTGCGAGAAGTCCTGCGTGTGCGACAACTGGTAGAGCAGCACCGCGCCGACCAGGTGAATCGCTGCGAGCAGGCGCTCGGCATTGACGTAGCGATCCGCGATCAGCCCGATGACGAACGGCGCGACGATCGCGCCCCACGACTGGGTCGAGTACGCCATGCCGATCTGCGCGCCGCTCGCGCCGATCGCCCCGAGGTGGCTGCCCATCGTGACGAACCAGCCGCCCCAGATGAAGAACTCCAGGAACATCATGACGCTCAACTGGAGGCGGAGTTGCGTGCTCAAGTGCAATTCCTCGCTGCGGCCACATCGCGACCGCGCGGATCATTTCATGATCGAGGCCCGCTGTGAAGAAGCCTCGCGGCCCGCATGGCGCCGTCGCTGACGATCGTCTCGGCTAGCGCGAGCGCTCGCGCCCGGGTCCCTGCATTCAGTGCAGCTTCGAGCGCGGTCGACAGCGATTCGGCGGTCGGCGCTGGTCCCTCATGTGCCGCGCCGATGCCCAGATCCCAGATTCTGCCGGCCCAATATGGCTGGTCACCGAGTTGCGGGACGATGACCTGCGGAGCACCCGCTCGAGCGGCGGCTGTCGTGGTGCCGGCGCCGCCGTGGTGGACGACCGCGGCGACTCTCGGGAACAAGGCCTGCTGATTCACCTCGCCGATGACAAAGCAGTCGTCGTTATCGTCGACCCGAGCGAGCTCGGCCCAGCCGCGCGAAAGCACAACGCGGCGACCCTGCGCACGCGCGACATCGATCGCTGTCCGTGCAAACTCCTTGGGCGCGGGCAGACTGCCGAGACCGACGTAGACGGGCGGCGCACCGGCATCGAGGAATGACAACAGGTCGGCGGGCAGAGGCCGCTCATCCGGCAGGATCCACGCGCCGGTCTGCATGACATCGAGTTTCGCCGGCTGTCGCCACGGCGCGAGCACCGGATCGGCTGCAAGCAACGGCCGCTCGCCATGAGCGTGATCGCGCAGGTTCGAGATAGCTGGCAGACCAACCGAGACGCGCAGAGCGTTGAGTCCCTCGCCGAAGACATCGTCCATCACCTGGATGTCCCGGTCCCACAGGACGCTATTGTCGGTAACGCCCGGCGGGTGCGGATGGCCGGGATACTCGATCGGCCGCTGATGCGGCGAAGGCAAAAACATCGGGCAGTACGCCGCGTGCAGGTAGCGGATGCCTTGTTTCTCCGCGACGGCTCGCGCGGCGACGACCGAGGAGAAGAGCCCGGTCGCCACAATCAGATCGCACCCCTCCGCTGCTGCACTGATCGCCGGGTACTGAGCAGCCATGACCTGCGCCGCAAGCTTCGGCAGCGAGACCGTCGCGCGCTTCGGGATCATCTCGGCTATCCACCCGCGCACCGAGGCGAAGGCAGGCAGCAACGGCACGCCGGCAGCGGCGAACATCTTGACGAACTCCTCGTCAGGGGGCGCGCAGACGCGCGCGTCTGCACCCAGCGCTCGCAATGCGACGCCAAGCGCGAGCAAAGGCTGGACGTCTCCGCGCGATCCGAAAGTGGTCAGCAACACTCGCATTGCAGGGCTCCCTCGATGAGAAGGGCGGCGATGCTGAACCCTCGCCCGGGCCTTACGGCAAGCCCCCGAACGCGGTATATTCTCAAGCGGGGAAAGAAGAGGTCTGTTCGCTGTCCGGCGAAGGCCCACACATTCTGCAATCCGGCGAACAACAGGTCGATCCGAGCCTCACCGACGAGTGGGCGTGGAGCGATGCTCATTCCCTGCCCCATGCCGTGGACGTCGCAATCATCGGCGGCGGCATCGTCGGCTGCTCAGCCGCATATTTCCTCGCACGCGAAGGCTTGCGCGTCGCGCTCTTCGAGAAGGGCCGCATCGCCGGCGAGCAATCGGGGAGGAACTGGGGATGGGTGCGGCAGCAGGGCCGCTCTCCCGTCGAGCTTCCGCTGATGATGCGCAGTCTGCGACTGTGGCTGGAACTGCAGGAAGAGCTCGGTGACATTGGCTTCAAGCAAGGTGGATCGCTCTATCTCGCGCAGGACGAGGCGGAGCTCGCCGAGCTGGAGCGGTGGCTCAGCGTCGCTCGCGAGCACGGCCTCGACACTCGATTGCTCGACTCGCAGCAACTCGCGACTGTCCTTCGCACCGACGATCGACGTTGGAGCGGCGCTCTGCATACAGCGAGCGATGCGCGCGCCGAGCCGAGTCGAGCGGCGCCAGCAATTGCTCGAGCCGCCCAGCGGCGCGGCGCGAAGATCTTCAGTCAATGCGCAGTTCGCGGCATCGATCGCGCCGCGGGCCGAGTTCAAGGCGTGGTCACCGAGCACGGACGTGTCGCGGCCTCGACGGTCGTATGCGCCGGCGGCGCGTGGACGAGCAGTTTCTGCCGGTCGATCGGCATCACCTTCCCGCAGCTGACCGTGCTCGGCACGGTCGCGCGCACCGCGCCGACTCGCGAAATCCTCGACGGCGAAGCATGGTGTCCTGCCATCGCGATCCGCCGCCGGGCGGACGGCGGCTACTCGGTCGCGCACGGCGGCTCCTTCCTCCATTCGCTGACTCCGAGCACGCTGCGGTACGCCCTCAAGTTCTGGCCGGCCTTCGTTCAGGACCACCATTCGATCCGGGTCCGCCTGGGCGCGCCGTTCTTCGAAGCGCTGCGCATCCCCGCGAGCTGGTCGATGGACGAGGTTTCGCCCTTCGAGCGCCAGCGGATGCTGCACCCGGAGCCGGAAAGCCGGCTCCTGCGCCAGATTCGGGCCGCCTTGGAACGCTGGTTTCCGGAAATCGCCGCGGCGCCCTTCGTCGAGACCTGGGGTGGCATGATCGAGTCGTCGCCCGACGTGCTTCCGGTGATCTCGCGCGTCGACGGACATGAGGGTTTGCTGGTCGCCAGCGGTTTCAGCGGGCATGGCTTCGGCATTGGCCCCGGCGCCGGTAAACTCATTGCGGACATGGTCCGGGGCGGCGGCGACCGCGACGAAGTGCGCGCTTTTCGCTTGCAGCGCTTCTTCGACGGCTCGCCGATTCGTCCAGGACCCTCGATCTGACCGGGTGCCGCAGTGAACTCCAACGAACAACCTGTCCTGGCCCGCGAGCTCCAGCCCTCGCTCGCGCCGCACTTCTATAGCAGCCAGAGCATCTTCGCGCTCGAGCGCGAGCGGCTGTTCCACGCGCAATGGTTCTGCGTGGGACGCGCCGAGCAGGTGCCGGCGCGCGGCGACTCATTGCACGTGCACGTCGCCGGCGAAAGCGTGTTCATCGTTCGACAAGAGGACGCTTCGCTGCGCGCCTTCTACAACGTCTGCCGTCATCGAGGCAGCCGGCTCGTCCGTACGCCTCCTCTGCCGGATCCGGATCAGCCGTCGGCAACGCGATCGTGCACGATGGCGAGCGGCGTCGTGTGCCCGTATCACGCGTGGACGTACAACCTCGACGGCTCGCTGCGAGCTGCTCGCTACGTGCAGTTCGACGCTACGTGCCCGAAGGAAGGTTTCTCGCTGGTGCCGGTGCACCTGGACACCTGGGGCGGATTCATCTTCGTGAACCTCGCGACTACGCCGGCGCAGACGCTGCACGAGCAGATCGAAGTGCCGAGAACCAAGCTCGCGCGCTATCCGCTGCACGATCTGCGTCGCGGCGCGCAGCTCATCTACGACGTGCGCGCGAACTGGAAAGTGCTCATGGAGAACTACAACGAGTGCTACCACTGCGGGCCGGTGCATCCGGAGCTCTGCGCACTCGTGCCGGCTTTCCGCGAGCGTGGCGGCGCGGGGCTCACCTGGGACGACGGCATTCCGCATCGCGACGGCGCCTGGACTTTCACGCGCAGCGGTTCCTCGAATCGTGCGCCCTTCCCCGGTCTGTCGGACACGGAGAAGACCCATCACAAGGGTGAAGTCTCGTATCCGAACCTGCTGCTGAGTTGCGCGGCGGAGCACGTTGCTGCGTTCACGCTCTGGCCGATGGCGCCGGATCACACGCGCATTGCGTGCGAGTTCCTGTTCCACCCCGACGAGATCGCCCAGGCGCACTTCGATCCGGCCGACGTGGTCGAGTTCTGGGACGTGGTCAATCGCCAGGACTGGCAGATCTGCGAATCCGTGCAGGACGGCATGACTTCCCGCGGTTTCCGCGGCGGCTTCTACGCGCCGATGGAGGATCCGAGCCTGGACATCCGCCGCTATCTCGAACGGCACCTCGGCGACCTGTGACGACCCGCTACGACGCAGTCGTCATCGGCGCAGGCCACAACGGACTGACGGCAGCGTTCTATCTCGCACGAGCGGGCCTGCGCACGCTGGTCCTGGAGCGACGCGAGATCATCGGCGGCTGCTGCGTCACCGAGGAAATCGATCGCGACGCCGCGCCGGGTTGTCGCGTCTCCACCGCCTCGTACATGGCCAGCATGTTGCGGCCCGAGATCATCCGCGACCTGCAGCTCGATCGACAGGGACTGAAGATGATCGCGGCCGAGCCCACGGTTCAGGCCGTGATGCCGGACGGTGTCGTTCTGCCGTGGTGGAGCGATCGCGAGCGCATGCGACAGCAGCTGATGCGCTTTGCGCCGCGTGACTGCGAGCGGTTCCTGTCGCTGGACGTTCATCTCAGCGAACTGGCGCGCCATCTCGAGCCGCTCTTCATGCAGGCGCCGCCCGATCTGCAACGCAGCGGCTTCGGGGGCCTGGGAGAGCTGCTGCGCTTCGGCTTGAAGTTTCGGCGGATGAAAGGTCGTCAGATCTCGGATCTCATCGCCTTCGCCACCGGCAGCCTCGGCGAGTTTCTCGATCGCTCGCTCGAATCGCCGCACCTGAAATCGCTGGTGCTGTCGAACAGCCTCTACGGCAAGCACGGCGGTCCTTACGATCCCGGCACTTTGTTCGGATTGCTGTTCCACCTCCTCGGCGGTGGCTCTGAGGCGAAGCAAGGATACGTCGGGCATGTGATGGGCGGCATGGGCGCGATCACGCAAGCGATGGCTGCGGCGTGTGTCGCGAAAGGTGTGGAGATCCGTACTGCGTCGCCGGTGCAGCGAGTCTCGATCCAGTCTGGCCGCGCAACGGGTGTCGTGCTCGATGACGGTTCGCAGATCGATGCCGGCATCGTGATCTCCAACGCCGATCCGAAACGCACGTTCCTCGATCTCGTGGAGGCCGCCGAGCTGGACGATCAGTTCCGCGCGGACGTGCGCGGTATCAAGATGGACGGTCCCTGCGGCAAGCTGAACCTGGTGCTGGCCGAAGAGCCTCGATTGATCGGTGGCGATTCGGACGCCGACGCGCTGCGTAATGCACAGTTCACGTTCGTGCCGTGGTTGGAAGGCGCGCAACGTTGCTACGAGAGTGCACGGCAGGGAAAAGTGCACGAGCGTCTGTGGGTCGATTGCCTGGTCCCCTCGCTGCTCGATCCTTCGCTGGTGACGCCGGGACGGCACGTCATGACCTGCTTCATTCAATACCTTCCGGGCAAGCCGACCGAAGGTTGGGAAGCCGCGCGCGAACCGCTGCGACGTCAACTGCTCGCGCATCTCTCCGAGCATGTCCCCGCCGTGCAGCGATCACTCGTTGCAAGTCGTCTCTACACGCCCGCGGATCTCGAAAGCACCTTCGGCATCACCGAAGGCAACATCTTTCACGGCGACTTGCGGCCCGACCAGTTGTTTTTCATGCGGCCGCTGCCGGCGTACGCGCGCTACGCAACCCCGATTCGCGCGCTGTACCTGTGCGGTGCCGGCACGCATCCGGGCGGCGGTGTAACCGGCGCGCCGGGATTCAACGCGGCGCATCGCATCCTGTCCGACCTGAGGCGCGTCGCATGAGCGGCGCACGCTCGGTCCCGGTGCGCTACCGGATCCTGGGCGTGCTGTTCGTGCTGAGCTTCGTCAATTACCTGCTGCGCAATAACCTGTCGATCGCGATTCCGAGCATCCAGGAAGAATTCAGTTTCACCAACGCCGAGCTCGGCTGGATCCTCGGCAGCTTCAATTTCAGCTATGCGCTGCTGCAGATTCCGGGCGGGATCTTCGGCCAGGTCTACGGCCCGCGCCGTTCGTTGACGTACATCGCCTTGTCGTGGGGCGTGCTCACGTTTCTCACTGGCTTCGTGCCCGTGCTCATGGCCGCGTCGGCAGCGGGTGTGATGGTCTCGCTGTTCGTCACACGTCTGCTGCTCGGTGCGACGAACGCTCCGCTGTTTCCGATCACCGCGGGCGCATTTGCCAACTGGTTTCCCGAAGGCCGCTGGGCGTTTCCGAACGCGGTCCTGAGCGTCGGCCTGGTGCTCGGGCAGGCCGCGATCGGTCCGATCGTGACGATGCTGATCGTGAAGTATGGCTGGCGCGAGTCGTTCTACGTCCTTGCGCCTTTCGGACTGCTCAGCGCCGCGTGGTGGTACTGGTACGGCCGCGACCGGCCCGCGCAGCATCCGGCCATCTCTGCAGCGGAAGTGCAGCTGATCGAGGGCAATCGCGCTGCGAGTGAGCCCGCAAAGCGAGAGCGAGGCGCGTGGCGCCGCATGCTCGTGCATCGCGACGTGCTGTTGCTCGCTGCCAGCTACTTCTGCATGAACTATGTCTTCTACATGTTCGCGCAGTGGCTGTTTACCTATCTGGTCAAGGCGCGCGGCTTTTCGCTGCTGGAAAGCGGCTGGCTGTACATGCTGCCGTTCGTGACCGGTGCGGCGCTCGCGGCGATTGGAGGACTCACGTGCGACGCGCTGTGCAAACGTGTCGGCGCGACCTGGGGCTGCCGGCTGCCCGCGATGACAGGCTTGATGCTCGTTGCAGTCTTGCTGGTCGCCGGCGTCTACGCATCGAACCCATACGTCGGCGTCGCGTTGCTGTCCCTGTGCTTCGGCTTCACTCAATTCACGGAAGGCGCGTTCTGGTCGGCGTCGACGTATGTCGCTGGCCCACACACCTCAGCAGCAACTGGCGTCATGAACACGGGCGGCAATGCCGCCGGCTTCCTCGCCCCCGTCGTGGGATTGATGGTCGATCACCTCGGCTGGCTGGCGACGCTGGTGAGCGGCTCGGCCTTCGCGGTGATCGGCGCTGCGTTGTGGCTGCTGATCCGGATCCGGCCCGCCGAGTAGCGTCTCTATCGCTTGCTGTGCGCGACGAGGCGAACCATGCCTCTCACTCCCGCTTCACGCCGCACGCTGAACCCATTGGATTCGAGACTTGCGATCAGCTCCTGCGGCGACAACCGCAGCTTGCGGTAGTGACTCACGCGAGTCTGCCACCCGTCCTCCGTACGTTCGTGAACGATGTCGTGCACGACGACGGTGTCCGGCTCATACTCCAGAAAGCAGATCAGGATGCGATCGTCGTCGTTCCTGACGGGGATGAAGCGCTGGTCGTCGCGCAGCGACACCGAGTAATCGCGCAATGAAATGACGAACACGCCGCCGGGCGGCAACGCAACGGCAGCTCTCTCGATGAGGCTGTCGACCGCGCCGCGGTCAGGCAGATGAGTGATCGTGTCTCCCATGCACAGGATGGCCGCAGGCTCCTGCGTGATGTGGCTCTGAAATGCCAGCAGGTCAGCCTCGACTGCTTGAACCGGCAAGTCGCCCGCGAGCTTTTCAAGCGTACGCAGCAGCTCCGGCGATGTATCGATCGCGATGACCCGGGCGCCTTTGCGCGCAACGGGAATCGCGTGCATCCCAAAGCCCGCACCCAGGTCCACGACGATCGCGCCGTCTTTGAGCCGCAGGTCGAGCTGCTCGATCTCGGCGGCGCCCGCCTGAAGCGCAGCCTCCGCACCGCCGGCCATCCAGAGATAGATCGGAGCCAGGTGGCTGGCGTAGTGCTCTGTGACGTTGGTCATGCCGCTGGCTCGGAAAGGGACTACAGTGAATGCACGTGGGCAGCCTACCAAAAACTCTGATCTGCGCCTGCTTTCTCCTTGCGGCCGGTTCAGGCGCCGGCGCCGAGAATCCGCTGCGCTTCCTCGACGAGCAGGTCGCTGCGCATGCCGGCCAGAGTGGCAGCTATGTGCTCGACACCGGCGCCGAAGCTCTGATGGCCCGCGCCTGGCTCGGCGACCACGCCGAGCGCACGCTCGACGTGCAGTACTTCATCTGGAGCACCGACAACGTCGGCATCCTGGCGGCCGAATCGCTGCTGAGAGCCGCGGAGCGCGGCGTGAAGGTGCGCGTGCTCGTCGACGACTTGCTGATCGACGCGCCGGACAGCTCGCTCCTCGCGCTGGCTCGTCACCCGAACATCGACATCCGCATCTACAACCCGAAGTCGACCGTCGGCACGCCGCTGCCGAAGCGCGTCGTGAATGTCGCGACCGACTTCCGCGGCGTCAACCAGCGCATGCACAACAAAGTGCTGCTGATCGATGGCAAGGCTGCGATCACCGGCGGTCGCAACATGGCGGACGAATACTTCGATTACGACCACGAGTACAACTTCCGCGACCGCGACGTGCTGCTGGTCGGCACGGTGGTCGGAAGCGTTGCGACCAGCTTCGAGCAGTTCTGGGCGAGCCCGCTCAGCGTGCCGGTCGAGCAGCTCTACGATGGCCTCGGACTGATGCAGAAGCACGTCGCGGTCGGCGACGCGGAGGTCCAGGACATCTACCGGTGGCTGCACACCTACGCCGCCGCATCGGAAAACTTCGCGCCCGAAGTTCGCGCCGCGATAGAGGCCATCCCGCAGACATTTCCCCGCCTCAGCGCGCAGACCGTCTGGAGCAGCGTCGAGTTCATCAGCGACGTGCCCGGAAAGAACGACAGGACTTTCAGTCTCGGCGGCGGCGGACTCACGACTGCAGCGCTGGCGCACATGGTCGAGTCCGCGCGCGAGTCGGTGACAATCCAGTCGCCCTATCTCGTGGCATCCGACGCAGCGATCGAGCTCCTGCGTCGCGCCGTCGCGCGCGGTGTGCGAGTACGCATCAACACCAACTCGCTCGCCTCGACCGACAACCTGATGGCGTTCTCCGGCTATCGCAGCCAACGCAAGCGCTTGCTGAAACTGGGCCTGGAGATCACGGAGTTCCAGCCGGAGCCAGCCGCACAACGCGCGGTGCTCGCACGGCTCGCAGCGGCGAACAAGACCAAGCCGATCTCGGCGCTGCACGCCAAGACCATGGTCATCGACCATAACGTCGTGTACATCGGCACGTTCAACTTCGACCCGCGCTCCGCGAACCTCAACACCGAAGCCGGCGCTATCATTCATCACACGCAGCTGGCGCAGGCTGTGGAACGGGCGATCGAAATCGACATGCAGCCCGGCAACAGCTGGGATGCAGCGAAGGACGATCCGGATTCGCACGCGTCGTTCGGCAAGCGCAGCAAAGTGCGGATGTGGCAGTTGCTGCCGATCAAGCCCCTACTCTAGGCAGGAGCGCCCATGCTCGAGCAGAAGATCAACGAGTTCTTCGGCGACGACGAGCCCAGCGGCTTCGGCACCGGCTGGTGGAGTGGCGTTCTCTCCGCGTTCTTCGGCTTGCTCGCGCTCGGCGCGGTCGTGGTTCTGCATTTCCCGCAGCTGCTGTCCTCGCCGGAGCTGCGCCCGCACTACACGATGAACGCGATCCGCGTGCTGATCCAGGCAGTCATCGTGGGAGCGATCGTTCTCGGCGTCGTCTCTGCAATGCTGCGCAGGAAGAAAGTGCTGGCTTTCACCGGGATGCTGGCCGCGCTGGTGGCGACCCTGCTGGGCGGCGCCAGCGTCGAGATCAACGAACCGCTCCATGACGGCATGGCCATCGGCCTGGACTGGTTCCTGCTCGACCTGTTGCTGATGACGCTGATCTTCTCGCCGATCGAAGTGCTGTGGCCGGCCTATCCGAAGCAGAGCGTCTTCCGCCCCGAGTGGCTGCTGGACATTGTCTACTTCCTGTCCACGCATCTGCCGATCCGCATCACGACCTTCTTGATCCTGTTGCCCGCGACGCAGCTCACGCACGTGCTCGGAAACGAAGCCGTGCAGCAAGTGATGGGCAGCCTGCCCTGGCCGGTGCAGTTCCTGCTGGCGGTGCTGGTGGCGGACGTCGCCGAGTACTGGATTCATCGGGCGCTGCACGAAGTGCCGTGGCTGTGGCGCTTTCACGCGATCCATCATTCGTCGAAAGCGCTCGACTGGATCGCCGGCTCGCGCGCGCATCTGGTGGACGACCTGATCATCCGCGGCCTGATGCTCATCCCGATGTTCTTCCTGTTCTCCCAGAGCATCATCACGGCGTATCTGCTGTTCGTCACGATCCACGCCACCTGGGCGCACACGAACTTCGGCCCGACGATCAAGTGGCTGGAGCCGTGGCTGGTGCTGCCGCGGTTTCATCACTGGCATCACACGTCGCAGAAAGAAGCCATCGACAAGAACTACTGCATCCACTTCCCGTGGATCGACAAGCTCTTCGGCACCTACTACCTGCCGAAAGAAGGCTGGCCGCAGACCTATGGACTGAACAACGAGCCGATACCGGCCGGCTTCTGGGGCCAGACCTTGTATCCGTTCACCCGCAGGAAGAAAGCGCGCGCCTAGAGGCCGGCCCTAGAACCCGACATTGTTCAGCGGAATGTCCCGCGGCAGGGTTTCGCCCTTACTCGTCGCGCGCACCAGGCCCAGCGACTTCATCACGCGCACGGCGATGAAGCCGAGATCGTATTCCGTGTTCTCGTGACTCAGGCGCAGGAAGCCCGGCGAGTGATGGTGATTGTTCTGCAGGCACGCACTGAAGGTTGCGGTGACCGGCAGCCATTCGCCGATGTTCATGGCGTTGTCGTGCTCGTCCTGGTAACGCCGATAGCCCCAGCGCCGGTCGTGCGTCCAGTAGTTCTGCACCATGTTGATCCACAGCGCGAAGATGCGGAACCCGATCCAGATCACCGCCGCGAAGCGCAGATCGTCCACGATCAGCCACAGCAGGCAGAAGTTGAACAGCTGCGCGAGCACACTGAACACCGGGTTCGACACCAGCCGGAACACCCACGACTTGAAGATCTCGTCGCCGGCCATGTTCTCCTGGCACTTGTACGGCATCAGGCACAGGTACAGCGTCCGCCAGAAGCCGTCGGCCGCGAGCTTGTTCGGATCGCCCGGATGATCGGAGAACTTGTGATGGAGCCGGTGGCGGCTGACCCAGCTGACCGGGTTCACGTAGACCCCGAAGGTGTTGTTCACGAGCGTGAGGCTCTTGACGAACCAGTCCTTGTAGTCGAGCGCGCGGTGCGCAATCCCCATGTGGATCACGCAGGAGAGGTAAACACCGCCGACGACCCAGCACACCACCGCGTAGGCTGCACCGATGGCGAGTCCCGCCCAGGGACCGATGTGGGGCGGCGCGAAGTACATGCAGGCCAGTGCCAGCGCCAGCAACAGTGCCCAACCGGTGACGTTGTAAATCCTCATGCCGCTCCTCTCTTCTTATTAGTTCACGAGGCGCGAGACCACGTAGCTCTCGCCGTTCCTGGCGATGACGCGCAGCGAGCCCGCTTCAGCCAATGCTAGCAATTCCGCCGCCGACATCTCACCTGCCGCGAGATCGATCGTCCTGCCGGGAAGACCGCGCACGTCGATCGCGCCGCGCTTGTGCGGCTCCTGGATGATCTGCTTGTTCGAAATGTCGACGCGTCCCGCCATGAGCAGCCGCATGTCGGTGATCAGGTACGCGGCGAGCTGCTCGTCCGAGATGTCGGAGCCCGGGATGTCGAGCCGAAAGTCCTGCGCGGACAGGCTGCCGCCGTTGGTGAAGTGAACGGTGAAGTCGAACCTGACGCGATGGGTTGACATCGTATTCCTCACAGCCGGACGGGTCGCCAGCCTACACTCTGCTGCAGGGCACTGGAATTCCGCGCAAAGTCATGCACACTCCGCAGCAGCGGGTGCTGCTGGAGCTGGGGAGCTACGGTGAACGATTCCATCGACGTGCGTGGGCAATTGGTTGCCCTCGCCAATCACCTTGCGCGCCGCCGCGAGGCGATCCTCTCGGCGTGGCGCCTCGCCATCGACCTCGACCCGGACCTGAGCTCCTCCGCCAAGAGTACGAGGACCCAGTTCGTCGATCACATTCCCGACGTGCTCGACGCACTCGAAAGCCGGCTGCGCGCGCAGAACCCGGAAGAGAAAGCCGACGCGCGCGCGGAGCAGAAAGAATGGGCCGCGGAACACGGCACCCACCGCTGGCAACAAGGCTATGACCTGCTGGAAACGATGCGCGAGTGGGGTCACCTGCACATGTCCCTGCTAGCGGAAGTCGAGCGCTACGCGAAGCAGTACCTCGAGGTCGGATCGGAGGCGTCCGCGATCGCGCGCCGGGAACTGGCGCGACTCGCGAGCGAAGGCGTGTGCGCAAGCGCTGCGCGCTACGCGCAGCTCCAGCAGAGCGAGGCGGCCAGCCGCCTCTACGATCTGGAGATCGCACTCGGCGATCTGCGGGCGCTGGAGCTCGAACGCGCGGAGAGCTGGCGGCAAGCCGCTCACGATCTGCGCGGCAGTGCTCACGCGATCGCCAGCGCATCGGCGGTTCTGAACCGCGAAGGCGTGACCGATTCCAAGCGCAGCGAAGTGTCGGCTGTCCTGTCGGTCGCGAGCACATCGCTCAGCAAGCTGCTGAGCGACCTGCTCGACCAGGCGCGGCTGGAAGCCGGACACGAGCGGCGCAACATCAAGTCGTTCGACGTCGCACGCGTCATCAAGGAGTACTGCGAAACCGCACGCCCGCTGGCTGCCGAGCGCAGCCTGTTCCTGAAGTGCGAGGGACCGCCGGAGTTGCCCGTGGAAGGCGACGCCACCAAAGTACAGCGCATTCTGCAAAACCTCGTTCTCAACGCACTGAAGGTGACGCAGTCGGGCGGCATCTGCGTGACCTGGGAAGCCGGCGAGGAAGCCGACGCCAACCAATGGGCGCTGTGCGTGCAGGACACCGGACCCGGCTTCAGGTCGGCGGCGACACCGATCAAGAAGATGCTCCAGGACGCGACCGAGGCCGCGCACGAAGCCGAGGAAGCCACGGACACGACGGAGCTTGCGCCACTGACCGCCGAGCCGCCTCCAACGCTCACGTCCGAATCTTCTCCGCGCGCCCGTGTGCCGCGCGGCGAAGGCATCGGCCTATCGATCGTGAAACGCCTGTGCGAGTTGCTCGACGCCAGCATCGAGCTCCAATCCGCGCCCGGCCAGGGCACCACCTTCCGCGTCGTCTTCCCCCGCTCCTATCCCGAAACTCCCTGAAAAATCCTCTCCCAATTCTTCCTTGGCGATCTTGCCGATCTTGGCGATCTTGGCGATCTTGGCGAGAGTATTCTTAATCTCGATCTTCGCCGCAACGGCGCCGGCGTCTGCCACGGATGCGCAGTTTCCGGTCTGGTTTGCGGAAAAGAAGTAAGAGACAAGAATATCTCTCGCCAAGATCGCCAAGATCGCCAAGGAAGAAAAGAAAGGATGGTTAGTCGCGGAGGATGCGGCCGATGACGCGGTATTGGACGTTGTAGCCGGCGATCGGGAAGCTGTCGCCGAAGAGGGGCGCGTCCCAGCCGGAATCGGTGAAGTCCCACGCGAAAGGAATCTGCCGGGCGTCGGGCTCGCCGATCCTGAAGTAAGTGATCTCGTGCGTCTGCTTGTCCAGGCCGCCGCCGGGGGTCGGGATGCCGACCATGAGGTGGTCGGCGATCAGCGCGTCGTCGTGGGAGTCATCGTCCTCCTCGTCGCCGCGCAATGCGGCCGAGGCCGTGAAGTTCACCGTGTAGCCGCGTTGCGGCCCGTCGCCGCCGATGACGTACACGCCCGGTTCGTTCTGCGATTTGGCGCCGGGCCAGGTGTTCGGGAACTCGTAGACGCCGTTCTTCTCCATGTCGCGCGTCGTGTCGAACAGCGACGCGGCATTCGCATTCAGCTGCAGGATCACCTCGTCCTCGCTCTGGAACGGATCCTTGATGAAGGCGCAGCCGAGGAACGGCACGCAGATCGGAATCACCTTGTCGTCGTCGTCGATTTCGATCGCCGTGACCGTCGAGTAGGTCACCGACTTCAGGTTCGACCACCAGGGCATCACGACCTCGTGCTTGCGCGATGCGTCCGAGCGCTCGATCAGCCACAGATACTGCGCCCGGTAGTCGCCGCGCTGCTCGCCATTTTTTCTCGCGACGCCGGGCACGTCCCACTCGCCGCCGACGAGGATGTCGCTGCCGCGCGTGCTCGCGTCGTGAGCGAACGGTCCGTTGATCAGGTATTCGTTCGGCGGCCGCTCGTGCGGCGCAATGTTGAGATCGACCACTTCCTTGCGATAGACGCGCGCTTCGTACCGATCGGAGCACTCCCCGCCTCCCTCCGAGCCCGCGCAGCGGCCCGCATTGGCAGCCAGCAGATCGCCCAGCACGAACGTCTGGAAGTCGGTGGCTTGCGAGGGCTCGCGCAGCTCGGTGGTGAACCAGCAGGTCCGTTGTCCTGGCCCATACCAGCCATCGGTCTTGGGATTGACGAGACCGGGGAACGTCGGCACTGCCTCGTAGACCACCTTGCAGCTGCGGGCCCGCACCCGAACCCGGTAAGTCCCCGTGCACGTCAGGCAGCGCGAGCCATCGAGGTTCACTGCATAGATGCGAGCGTAGAACGGTCCCGGGCTCTTGTAGGTCACGCGCGTGTTCGGCTGCGCGCACTCGCGAGCGATGTAGCCGTTCTGCTCGATACTGTGATCGTTGATCTCGCGATTGCACGCACCGCTGCTGACGATTGCAGTCGCTGACTGGGTCGAGTCGGCAACGTTCATGAGAGTCGACAGATCGTCGGGCTGGTACGCCTCGATCCGTACCTTCTGACCGCCTTCGTGGATGAAGTCGTAGCCGCCGCCTTCGCTGATGTACAGCCACTCGTTGGCGCCGCCATGAGCGAAGTTGCCGAGATGCACGCCGAGATACTTGTTGAACGCGTTGTCGCCGTTCGGCGCTGCGTAACCCGGCGGCGCACCTTCGATACGCGCTTGCGCCGCCGCTTTTGCGAGCATCGGGCTGCAGAACGGTGCGCCGGGGCCGACCTCGACGATCGTGCCCAGGTGATCGGAGAGCTGGAAATCCTTGGCGATTCGCGTGTGCTGCACGCACGACTGCTTGCCGTTGAACGGCGTGCCGCTCGTGTACGAGCCCGTGTTGCGCAGGTTCGGCATCACACTCGCATGCAGGCGCGCCTGGATCAGGTCGTAGCGCTGGCCGCGATCGTATCCTCGCGGATCGTGACCGTGACACGGCTCGCCACGTTCATCGCAGCGCGCCGACGCTCGCATGCGGTCGAAGGTCAGACCCCAGTCGCCGGCCGGTTGCTCCAGCCACAGATCGTAGAACTGCGAGAAGTAGCGCGACGTGTTGCGCGGGTCGAATGCCGACCAGTACTGACTGTAGAGATTCTGGCGAACCCAGTCGTCCGGCGTCGGATCGTACTCATCGCCGACGAGCGAGGCGAAGCTGGGATTCTTCGGATCGTCGCAGGTCGTGGCGCAATTGCGGTCGTACAGGGCGAGCGGGTCGTTCACGTCCGCCGGCAAGTTCAGGTCCACGCCGCCGTTCGTCTGCGTCGTGCCGTCCCAGGCCGGCGCACGGCCCACCGACTTCGGCTGCGGCAGGTTCCAGTCGCCGAAGATGAACGCATCGAACTGGGACGGCTGCTTGCCCATGATGTAGTCCATCGAATCGCGCGCTTCCTTGAATTGCTCGTCGCGCGCCCAGTGACTGTCCTTGTAGCTGTAATCGTGCGGCAGCGGCAGGCCGAGCTCGGTGATCAGACCCTGATCCGTCATGGCCTGCGTGTGCGACCAGCCGACGACGAGCGGAATGCCGGTCACGAAATTCTCGAGGCGGATCGCCGCGAAGCCTTTCGCCGACATCGCATCCATGCCTTCGGCTTCGCAGTACTGATTGAACCAGAGGTAGTCGTTGAGCGGCGTCGGGCGGGTGGTGCCGAGCGCATAGGTTTCGCTCACCTGGTTGAACTTTTCGCTCGTGCACTGCGAATTGCTGTCCCAGGTCTCGGGCAGCTTCACCGGCTGGAACTTGCTGTAGAGGGCGAGTCCCGACACCGCTTCGTACGGGCTGCCTTCGCGGAACCAGAAGAAGGGATCGCCCGCCGTATCGATGCGATTGATCATGACGCCGAAGTCGTAGATCGACGCGAAGCTGCGCCCGAGCACGTCCTGCGCTTCGCCGTTGAACATCTCGCTGAGCGCGACGACCTCGAACTGGTTGTCGATCATGTACTGCGCCAGCCGGCCGGCCCGGGTGAACGTCGTCATGTTGTAGACGTGTTGCAGATCGATCGGCAGGAACTGCGTGTTCTGCGCAAAGATGCGGTAGATGGCCTGCATGCCGCCGGGACTCGTCTCCGTGCACGAACGCTTGACGTCTCTCGCGGCGCTCTGGCTCAGCGAAGAGCGCCCGCCGCTCGAGTCCGTGTACGTGTAGGTTTTGATGCTGAGCTTCGAGGTGTCGCAATAGGTCGGCAGTGTCTGCACACAACTCAGCTGCAGCTCACCCCCGACACGAACGAGCTCGCAGTTGGACGCATGACGATGAAACAGCTCGCTCGTCTGGCTATAGCCAGCCGGATGATTGACGTGAGCAGTGAAGCTCGGCGCCTGCACGTCTGCGAGAAACACGATTGGGGTAACCGCTGCAGCCGTTGCGAGTTGCTGCGGCATCGTGATCTCCGGCGCGGGCGGTGCGTAGGAGTATGAGGTCGCGAACGCCTGCGGCTCGGAAGCCGGCAGGTCGGGAACATCGATTCGCACGGTCCAGCTATACGCGCCCGGAGCGAGCGGCGCATTGACGGCGTGCAGATCGTAAGCACAGAGGTCTTTCACACACGCGACCGATCGCTCGAGGGTCGTCGTCGCGCTCGCGATCGTCACGACGTAGTCGCTCACGCCGGCAACGCGCTTCCAGGCGAACAGCGGATAGATGCCCGTCGTGCGATTCGCGAGGGGACTCAGCGGCGTCGGCTTGAGACTGCTGGCGTCCACATTGAACGCGATCGTGTGCGAGGGGCCCCACACACCGCCACTGTATGCGGTCATCGTGAGCAGATATTCACCCGCATTGAGCACGATGGGTCGCGTGCAAACGTCGAGCAGGCACTTGACCTCGGTGCGCCACGGCGCGGTCTCGCTCACGGTCTCCATCAGCGGACCGCCGGTGTTCTTCTCGATACGAATGTTCCAGCGCTCGATGTTCGCCTGGTCGAGCCATACGAGCGTGACACCGCCCGCTATGGTCGAGTTTTCCTCCGGCGATACGATCAGCGGCGCCGCGACCGGCGCGGGCCCGACGCGATAAGCTTCGGTCCGCGCGGCCAGCTTCGAGCACTTGCCATGCGTTCCGCAGCTCCGCAAGGCGACGAAAATCGTGCCGAACGGGATGTGAGAAACGTTGCTCGTCCCGGCGCACACCAAGGTCGCGCAGACATAGTCCTCGGTGTAGTCCTTGGTGAACACGTTGCCGATATCGGCCAGATACGAAGTCGCGCCGCTGACGCCGCCCCATGACAGCTCGAGCGTCGTGCCAGTCCAGTTCGCAGTCGCCCACGTCGGAGGTCGCGGCAATGCGTAGAACACGCGCCACGTCCAACCCGGGATGGTGACCGTCCATCGGTACGCGCGAGCTTCGAGCGTCGGATACCCGGACATGCCGGGTCGCAAGCGGCAGTAACCATTACCCAGGCAGACGGCGGCTCGTGCCAGCGCCGTCGAATAGGCGGGCGTGTCGCAACCGGCCGGCGGAGTCGGAAACGCAGTGCCACACCCTTCGGCGACAGGGGGGTGTCTCAGCACAAGGTTGTATGTCGCTGCACCGGTATCCGGCCAGACGAAGCTTGCATCGTGAGAGGCCGCGGACTGTGCTTCCGGCCACCAGCCCGTTGCGCCTGCGCTGACCTGAAACGGCTTCGATTCCGCGAGCAACGACGAACCCTGCACAGCGCGAACCACGTACGTGCCCGGAGGAAGATTGCCGAAGGCAAGCGTTCCCGCAGCTGCGGAGTTGGAGCTGCGTTGCTCGACGACGCTGGCGAGTGGACTACCGGGTAGCGCAATCGCGATCGCATCCTGCGGCTGCCCTGGCAATCCCTTGTAGGTGACGCTCACCTCTTCGCCGGCGGCAAAAATCGGCTGAGTCGTCGAAGCCACCGGCTGCCCCAGGACAGCCAGTGGCCAGAAAAGCGCCCAGAAGAGTGCAAGACGCGCTGCGAACACTGCCTCGCGCATGACAACTCCCGTCCGCGTCGGCTTGTTATCGCGCGATTCTCGGCGATGCGCGCCGCAAAGGTGAAGTGGTCTTTCGGGACGTCGGTGCTATCGATACAAATCCGTGCTCATGTACCTGAGCCCGGAGTCGATCATGATCGTCGCTACGGTGGCGTCCGGCCCGAGCCTCTCTGCGACGCGCAGTGCGGCGATTACATTCAGTCCTGACGAGGTTCCGGCGAAGATGCCTTCCTCGCGCGCGAGCCGGCGGCACATGCTCATTGCCTCTTCCGTCGTCGCCGCCTGCACCTCGTCGACGTCCTCCGCGCGCCATTGAGGCGGCAAGAATCCCAGCCCGATCCCTTCGATCCTGTGCGCACCTCTCGCGCCACCCGACAGCACCGGCGATTCGCCGGGCTCGGCGGCCACGACATGCAGGTTCCGATTGTGTCCACGCAGGACCTTCGCCACGCCGTTGAGCGAATGCCCCGAGCCGACGGCCTGCACGAACGCATCGACGCGCCCGTTCGACTGTTGCCAGATTTCTTCCGCCATGGAGGCGTAGCCGGGCGCAGCGTCGGGATTGTTGAGCTGGTCGAACCACCAGTGCCCGGGTTCGGCGCTGAGCTTGCGCGCCGCTGCGATCATCGCCTGGAACAGCTCGGCAGTGATGCGCCGGTTGTCGCTGGGGATGAGAACGATCTGCGCGCCCAGGGCAGCAGTGGTGCGCGTCTTCTCCTCGCTGAAAGCGTCCGACGTCACGATCTTGATCGGATACTGCTTCGCTGCGCATACGAGCGCCAGCGAGGCGCCGGTGGAGCCTCCCGTGTACTCCACGACCGTGCTGCCAGGCCGCAACCGCCCGTCCGCCTCGGCCGCTTCGATCGCCGCTTTCGCCATCCGGTCTTTCATGTTGCCCGTCGGATTCCCGCCTTCGAGCTTGACGAGCACGCGCGCGCAGCCGGGTGGCGCCACTCTCCTGAGCTGGACGAGCGGCGTATTGCCGATCGCGCCGAGAACGTTCGCTGCAACTGGCATGGTGACGTTAAGATAACAAACGATGAACCCTGACGCGCGCTCGCACGGTCTGTGGGCAGCAACAGCGCCTCCCGCACCCGCCACTTCAACGCTCGATCGCGACCTCGACGCCGACGTGGTCATCGTCGGCGCCGGATTCACCGGTTGCTCGGCAGCGCTGCATCTAGCCCAGCGCGGCGCGCGCGCAATCGTCCTCGAGCAGCAGGAGATAGGTTTCGGTGGATCGGGACGCAACGTCGGACTGGTCAATGCCGGCATGTGGGTCATGCCGGATGAGTTGCCGCGCGTGCTCGGGCCAAAGCATGGCGAGCGCCTGCTCACGCAGCTCGGCAATGCACCGTCGGTGGTGTTCGATCTGATCGATCGGTTCGCGATCGAATGCGATGCGACGCGGAGCGGGACTCTGCACTGTGCAGCCGGTCGCAGCGGTCTTCAGGAGATCACGGAGCGGGCGCGCCAATGGCAGGCACGCGGCGCGGATGTGAGCTTGCTCGATGCGGGAGAGACCGCGCGCCTGGTGGGAACTACTTGCTACGCCGGCGCCCTCCTCGACCGGCGCGCGGGAACGATCCAGCCACTCGCGTACGTGCGCGGCTTGGCCAGGGCCGCGATCGAGTTGGGCGCCTCCATATTCACCGGCTCCGCAGCGTTGCGCCGCGAAGAAGCTACGGGTCGATGGCGAATCGCGACCGCGCAGGGCAGCGTGACAGCCGATTGCGTGCTCCTGACCGGCGACGTTTATTCAACAGCTGTGGCCGCAGCCATCGAGCGCGAGCAGGTCAAGCTGCCCTACTTCCAGATGGCGACTGCGCCGGTGAGCGCCAGCGTTCGCCGTTCGATCCTTCCCGAGGGACAGGGCGCGTGGGACACGAAGCAGATTCTTTCGTCGTTCCGCTTCGATCGTGCGAACCGGCTGCTCTTCGGCAGCGTCGGGGCCTTGCGCCGCGGCGGCGCGGGCATCCACCGATCCTGGATCCGGCGAGAGCTGGCGCGTCTGTTTCCGCAACTCGGCGACATCGCGCTCGAGCACGAATGGTTCGGCATGATCGGCATGACGAGCGATGCGCTGCCGCGCCTGCACGTCCATGACCGGGGCGTGTTTTCGATCAGCGGCTACAACGGTCGCGGCATCGGTCCGGGCACGGTGATGGGTCGGGACCTGGCGCGCCTTGCATTGGGCGAGATCGCGCTCGACGACCTTGCGCTGCCCGCGACGCCGCTGGCGCCAGCCAGCCTGCGATTCGCCAGAGAAGCGTTCTACGAAGTCGGCGCTCAGATGGCGCATTTCGCCGGCTCGCGCGTCTGACCGGTGCAACCCTGCTGCAAAGTCCGCAAGGTCAGGTAGGCCGTTCCACCTGCTGCGCCAGCTGGCCGATCACCGTCCCCCAGCCGTCGAAGAAGCCCATTTCTTCGTGCATGTCGCGATCGCTGCTGGACCTGTGCATCACGTGCGCCGCATAACGCGTGCCTTGCTCATGATCTTCGAGCGTGACGATCGCAGTCATGAATGGCTGCTCTGCGGGCCGCCATCCGGCCACGAGCGCATTCGTGAAGACGATCCGCCGCGAATCCTCGACCGCGAGAAAGCACGCATTCAGATGCGGCACGAAGTCGCCGCCGTGCTCGCTGATTCGCGTGACGAACGCGCCGCCCGCGCGCAGCTGCATTTCCTGCACCCGGCACTTCGCCGGCGCCGGCACCCACCATTGCTCGAAGCTCCTGGGGTCGGTCCACGCGCGCCAGACGGCGCTGCGCGGAGCGCGGATGTAGCGCGAGATCTGCAGGTCGCGGGTCGGGTCGAATGCCGGGATCACGACGATTTCTCCTTCTTGCGTGCGCTCGCGACGAATTGCTCGAGACGATTGGTCCGCGCCTCCCACAGAGCGCGCTGAGCGGACAACCACCCCTCGGCGGCGGCAAGCGATTTCTTGTCGATGCCGCACGTGCGCACGCGTCCCTCCTTGCGGGTGAGAATCCAGCCGCTGTCTTCGAGGAGACGAATGTGCTTCATGAAGGATGGCAGGGCCATGTCGAACGGCTCGGCCAGCTCGGTGATGCTGGCCGGCCCCTTGCTCAGGCGCTGCAGCACCGCGCGCCGCGTCGGATCTGCCAGGGCCTGGAAGATGCCGTCCAGCTGTGAATAGTGTGCCATATGGCTAACTATTGCAGACAGCATCGCTTAGCGCAATAGCTAAGTGTTGCAGCGCTTAAACCCTCGGGCACAATCGGTCGTCAAAGGGATGGCTCGACAAGAAAAGGCAAAGACATGCGCACGCTATCTGCACCGGGATTGGCTTGCTTGCTGGCGGTTATCGCAACGCAAGCGTGCGCAGCCGATCCTGCCCCGGAACCCTGGGTGCTGCTGACGCAGCGAGACCTGCAGGCCATCCACGACACCCTCGCCGCCAATCACCCGGGCCCGGTCGATCCACAGAACGACCGCTATCGCCGCTGGCTCGATGAGGGTTTCAAGGTCGCGAGCTCCCAGGCAGCCAGCGCCCGCGGATACAGCGATTACATGCGCGCACTGCGCCGATACGCGAACGGCTTTCGTGACGGTCACATCGGTGCTCGATTCCTGCTGGCCTCCGAACGCGTGTCGTGGCCTGGATTCCTGGTGGGTCGCGATGCCGACGGCACGATTCGCGTCCTGGCCGCCGCTGAAGACAGCAACGTGCCGCTGCGCGCGGAGCTCCTCGGCTGCGACGGCACAACCACAGACCAGCTGATGAAGGCTCGCCTCGACCCTTACTACTGGAACGCCGACATTCCGCACGAGCGCTGGGACAGCCTGCCGAGGCTCTTCCAGTTCGAAACGACCGATACTGCGGGGCGAATGACGAGCTGCTCCTTCAAGGTCGACGATGCGACGAAGAGCATCGACCTGCACTGGTCGAACGTTCGCCGCGAGACGATCACACGCCACCTGCAGAGCATGGTGCCACCCGCTCCCGCGCTGGGGCTCCAGCAAAGACAGGGCATCTGGTTCGTCTCGCTCCCCAGCTTCAACTACTTTGGCGACTCGGCGGCGGGCATCAATGCGCTCATCACTGAGATGACGGCACGCGCGGCTGAGCTGCGATCGTCCACCGTCGTGTTCGATGTGCGCGGCAACGGCGGCGGCAACAGCGCCTGGGCTGAGCGGGTTGCGTCGGCGTTGTGGGGCGAGCCCTCGGTCATGCGCGTCGTCAACAGTTTCGACTGGACGGTTGACTGGCGAGTATCGCCCGACAACATCGCTCATCTGAATGAGACCATCGAACGCAACCAGCGCGATGGGTTGACCGAAGCGGCGCAATCGTGGCGACAGGCACGCGATGCAGTCGTAGCGGCACAGAAAAAAGGCCAGTCGCTGGTGCGTGTTCCGGAAACGCCCAAGGGACAGACGGGGCCGGCTCCCAAGAGCCTGGTGACCGGACGAGTGTTCCTGCTGACAGATGGCGCGTGCGCGAGCGCGTGTCTCGACTTCACCGATGTCGTGCGCCGGTTGCCGAACGTCACGCATATCGGGCTGCCGACTTCCGCAGATGCGGTTTACATCGACAACACCGAAGCGATCCTGCCCAGCGGGCTCGCAGTGCTGTCGTATTCGCTGAAGGTTTACCGCAACCGTGTCCGAGCGAACAACGAATGGTACGAGCCTGCGATTCGTTGGCCGGGCGGCGTGATGAGCGACGCAGCGGTCACGGCGTGGGTCGCGCAGCTGGCGAACGGAACCCAGTGATCGGCCGCTACTTCACTCGATACCTGTAGTGCCCGGTGATCGGGTAGGCGAAGAGCATGTCCTCTTCGACCGGCCCGGCGCCGATATTGTGAATGACGAGGGGCCGGTCCGTGTTTACTGCGAACCGATCGGACACGATGCCGATGTGCGGCAGATTGCCGGGCAACATCCAGGTGACCAGGTCGCCAGCCTGGTAGACAGCCGCAGAGTCTGCACCTCCGACCTTCGCCTCCGCCCGCTCCAGAAACTTCTGCAGATTGGGGACGCGCCGATGGTCGATGTTCGCATCCGGCTCGCTTAGTCCCCACTGCCGGGGGTAGAGCCGGAAGTTCGTGCTCATGTCCTCGTGCACGAGCACCTGCAGATCGATGCCGATCGCCCGGTACGCTCGTATCACAACGTCCGTGCATACGCCGCGGGTCGCCGGCACATCTCCCATCGGGTAAGCGATGCGCGTGTACGAGCCATCGTAGACAACTGCACTGCGCGTTTGCTGGCGGGCAGCGGCAACGAGCTGCGGTGGGTTGGCGAATGCTGTCGATACAACAGCGAACGCGAGGCCTGCCAGAAGCTGGTGCATGCGCACGAATGCTCCTAGGAATTCAGAACCTGTTCGAGCACATCCGCCGCCGGTCGCCCGAA
>DATEKT010000223.1:0-11541 GCA_035277305.1 Steroidobacteraceae bacterium
CCTCATCGATGGCGATGGACACGTCCGGCAGGACGCCGCGCGTGCAGCCCGCGCCGGACGGACGCGTGAAGGCGATGGTCGGAGTGAACGCGGCGAGGCCGGTCCTGGGCATGACGATGGCCTTCACTTTCCCGGTCTGACAGGAGAACGCAGCCGTTTCTTCGCCCGCGATCTTCGCCAGACCGAAGTCCTGCGCAGCGACCAGGAACTGGATGGTCGCTGAATAGCTGTATGGCCCCGCGAGGATATAGACCGGGCCGTCGTAGCGAACTGGATCGACGGGCGGCGGAGTGAACCGCTTGCTGTAGTCGGAGCTCTGGACTGAACCGATCACGTCTCCCGGGTCCGCATTGTCCTGGTTGATGCGAACTACGTAGTGCGAGAGCTGCGCGTACGGCTTGGTGGTGAAGTGATTCACCAGCTCCTGTTGCCAGAGAGGGTCGTCACCGCCGCCGTTCTCGCGAACGTCGATGATCACGGCGCGAACAGTGCGCGCCTTGAATGCCGCAAACGCCGTTTGCGTGATGCCGGCCAGAGCATCCTTCTGGTCTGCGTCGAAACCGTCCACTCGCAGATAACCAATGTCGCCGGGCAGGATGCTCCAGTCGAACATGTCAGCCGCCGCGCGCTGCGCCCGCAGTGCCTCGGGCAACGTCGTCGCGCCCACGGCGCGAACGCGTCGTGGACGAGCGTCGGCCGCTGGCTGTACCACCAGATCGTATTGGCCGGTGTCGCCATAGAGATACCAATAGAACATGGCGAACCGGCGCACGACGAACGCTCGCCTGAAGGCGGGCGTTTCACCGATGGATCGGGAGAGCATCGCGGAGAGCAGCTCGTCTGTGCTGTGGCCGTTGATCGAGAGCAGTCGATCGCCGGGGTTTACTCCATCGATTCCTGGCGCGACGGTGAAGACACGCAAAGAACCATCCTGCGCGAAACGCACTTCGACAGGTACGACATGGCCGCCGGCCTCGAGGTGCGCGTCCAACGCAGCGCGGTAGCCAGGCATCTGAATTCCGGCATGCGCGTCGCCGAGGTACGGATTGAGCAGGGCGAATTGCAGCCATCCTTCGCGGCGGCTCATCGGCTCGCGCAGGTTGGCGCGGATGCGTGCGGATTCGCGCTCGAGAGCCTGCATGTCGACGCGGATCGAAAGGTCAGGATTGAGGGCGCGCATGCCCGCGAGCCAGCCGTCGAAATCGGCTACGAGATCGGCCTGCGAAATCGTCGGTCCGTTGTCAAAAGCGGGTGCCGGAAGGTCCGGCAGCGGCAGAGCAAGGATGCAACACGCGAGCAGCAGCTTCATGCCACCTTGGACGCAGCACGAGGCGATCGGTTAGCAGGGCAGTGCTGGCGCTATCTGACGAAGGTGCCGTGAGTCGCGATGACACGCCAGTCCGGACCGAACTGCTTGTACGTCCTGGTAAAGCGGATGTCTCCGCCAACCTGCTCACCAGCCTGCAGGATGCTGTACTTCTCGTGGGCCACGACGATTGCCACGTCGCCGTAGACCCGGACGGTCCGTTCCAGCACTTCGATTTTCTCGTAGTGCACTCGCCCCGAATCGAGATCCTGGATCTGTTCGGTCTTCGAGCGAATGATTCCAGTGGATGGAGTCACGAGCGTGTAGTCGTCCGCGTAGATCTGATAGAGCGGCTTGCTATCGCCACGGCGCAATGCGTCGGTCCGGCGATCGTCGGTCGCGAGTACCTGGCGCCGGACTTCCTCATCGCGATTGCGAACGTCGATCTTCTCGCCGATCTCGATCGTGAGCAGGTCTTCCGCGCCCTGCAGCGGACCCGAATAGGTTTTGCGCGTTTGAGTGATCACTCTCTGCGCATTCGGGGCGTGCGAGTAAACGGCCAGGCCCGGCTTGACGCGCGCAAATACTGCGCCCGCCTCTTCGGGCGTAGTGTGCTTCGCGAGGATGGCGGCCGCCGCTGCGGGATTGTTGGGAAACCAGCCGCGCACCGTATCCGCATCCAGCACTTCGTGAACCAGAACGTCGGTTCCTTGCGCAAACCGAACCAGGTTCTCGGACACGCGGGTATCTCCCGACAGCACGGCGGAGTGGCCTCGATAGTCGACTCGATAGCCGAACGCGGGTTTGACGGGGCTGTGATCGACCAGAAACGCGGTGACCTTGACCCCGCCTTGATCGAAGACGATGCCTTGCTCGACATCGTGGCTCAGCACCTTGATGCCATCTGCGGACGCTTTCTCGTCCACGTCGCGACGCATGCGAATGTCGAAAGCGAACGCCTGCTGAAGATGATCCATCATCTCGCGCGTTCCCTGCGGCCCCCACACT
The DNA here is from genome assembly GCA_035277305.1 of Steroidobacteraceae bacterium. Classification (GTDB taxonomy): domain Bacteria; phylum Pseudomonadota; class Gammaproteobacteria; order Steroidobacterales; family Steroidobacteraceae; genus Steroidobacter. The sequence goes on from DATEKT010000223.1 coordinate 2,315, forward strand.
TCGAGCGGGACACTGCGCCCGCCGCCGACCCAACCCGTCAGCAGCAGGTCCGGAAGCTGAACCACATGATCGGAATGCAGATGCGTCAGAAACACGCGGTGGATCGAGCCGGTCGGGATTCCAGCCTGGGCCAGACGGATCGTGGTGCCGCGGCCGCAATCGAACAGCAACCGCACGCTCCCGGCCTCGACCAACGTGCTTGCTCCGAATTGCTGCAGGTTCACCGGTGGCCCCACACCGGTGCCGAGCAGAACGATTTTCAGATTGTCGGCTGATGCGGCTTGGGCAACTGCCACAGGTGCAAGGAGCAAGACGAGCAGGGCGATCAGAGTGCTCGATGATTGGCTTATCATTTGGACAGCAAGGTACACCCGACCCACATCGCATGCATCTGGATTTCGACTCGCTTCTTCCCTGGCTCGACATCGCCGGACTGTCGGTCTTCGCGGCATCGGGCGCATTGCTCGCTGCGCGCAAACGCCTGGACTTCATAGCGGCGTGCTTTTTCGCGTTGATTACCGCCACTGGCGGCGGCACGTTGCGCGACCTTTTGATAGGCGCTCCGGTCTTCTGGATGCATCAGCCGACGCCCATCATTCTCTGCGTGAGCGTAGCCATCGCGGCGTGGGCGATTCCGCTGCGTTGGTGGCCAGAGCGCGCACTCGAGTGGTTGGATGCAGCTGGATTGGCCGCCTACGCAGTGTATGGGGCGAGCAAGGCGTTAGCGTTCGGAATATCGCCAGTGCCCGCGGCTGCAGCTGGAGTGGCGACCGCATGCATCGGCGGCGTGATTCGAGATATCACCGCGGGCGTGCCGTCGATCATGATGCGGCATGAGATTTATGTGACAGCAGCCTTGGTCGCGTCAGTGACGTTCGTGGTGCTGACGCGGATCGAGATAGCGGCGCCGTGGCCGGCAGTGCTGGCGTTTGGGATCGGGTTCGTGCTGCGAGGGGCTGCGATCAGGTGGAAGCTGACGCTTCCGGCGCATCGGGGTCACTGACCGATCATTCGCGCGGCTTGCCCGTCCAGAAGACTTCACGATACGTGATCCCGGTCGCGGCGACCGCCTGGCCATCGACGAATTTGGGCCGGAAGCGCGAATCGCGAACTGCATCGAGAATCTCGCGCGCGTATCGATCGCGCGCATCGTGGCTGACGATGCGAGCATCGCTGACGCTTCCATCCGCGGCTACCGTGAATTCCGTCTGCACGTAGTAAGACTGGGTGTCTACAGCTGCCACCATGGTGGGTACGTTGGCGACGATAGTCGGGGTCGGATAGTAGACCCGCAACGGAACGTTCAGTGCAGTGGCGGCGGAGTCCGGCAAACGCGGCGTCGTGCGAATGAGTTGCGAAGCGCGCTCGTAGTAAGCGAGCGCCTCGCGCGGCGACTTCTTGATCTGATACCAGTCGCCCATCTGCAGCAGCGTCTCGATCCGTGTCTGCGCTGTCGAGTCCGGGTTCGACTCCACGATCTTCAACGCCCGCTTCAGTGCTTCTTCACCTTCCTGATTGAGCGTTCGCGGCTCGACGAACAGTCTGCCGGTCGCGTCCATGCGGGCGTTGATACATTCGGGAGGCGTTACTGCGCGTGGCATGCTGCAGCCGAGCGCTGGATACGGATCTCTCCGCCACTCATCCGGGTAGCTCGGCCTGACCATGTAGGCCCGCGCGATTCCGCGAAGCGGCTCGACGATGATCGGCGCTTCCAGCGAGTCCGTCGTGCCGACGATGTTGAGCGCCGTTTGAAAAGTCATGCGCGCTTCGGGCGTCTTGCCGATGTCCGCGAACCAGTTGCCGAGATCGCACAGCAACGGAATGACCCTCGGGTTGCCTTCGCCATACGTTTTCTCCGCGACGCGCACGCGGTAGATCATGACGTCCTGCGCCTCCGGCTGGCGATTGAGCACCGTGAGGCTGCCAGCGAGCGTCTTCAGCGCGCCCTGCTGACGAAGGTCGAACATTCCAAACTGCGCGCGTGTGATCGCGACCGCTCGCTGCAGGAGCGGAATCGCGTCCTCGTGATGACCGGTGATGGCGAACGTCGTGCCCAGGCCGGTCAGCGGTGCGATCAGTTGCGCAGTATCGCGATCGCCGTGTTGTGCCGCGAGTTGCAGCGCTCCTTTATATGCAGTCTCGGCTGAAGCGTACTGCGCCGCTTGCAACGAGGCGTCGCCCTGGGCGACCAGCGCATCGATGTCGGAGGTCGGGTCGGCTGCTGCAGAGACGCAGATTGAGAAGCCGAGTGCAATGACAGCTACGGCGGTTCCAAGCGCGGATGGGTGAGCGCGATCCATGGTGGACGGCCATCTGTTGGATGCTTCCTGTATAGGACGATTCGGGAGGGCAGGCAACCGCACAAGCCGCTGCCTGTGCCGGATTCAAAAGCGAAAGCCTCGGCCGTCTGCATCCGTTTCGCTGAGTGGACTACACGGCGACCCGACATACAACCTGCTTGCGGCGCGGTAGCCTCGACGGTGCGCTCGATCGAGCGGCTGATTGTGGCGTCAACAAGAAAGCAAGGAGGTCGGTCATGTCACACCGCAATGCACGCTTCTCCAGGTTGCTGATCGGTGTCGGTGCGCTGTTGCTGATTCCGATCGCTCAGTCGCAAGTCGTTGCGCTGCGCCCTGCGCAGCGGTTGCCAATGCCGCCGAACAACGCGCCGCAGCCGACGCAGGAGGGGCGATTCGGCGAGTACGTTGCGACTGACGGACAGACCATTCTGGTCACTGTCTCGCAGGGACCGGCAGCTTATACATATGTGAGGAATGTGGCGGGCAAGAAGTGGGTGTTCGATGCTGCGCTGGCTCCGGCGCAGGGAGCGACGGGTCTTTCAGGTGCAATGCGCGGAGACGTCGCGGCTGTGGGAGGAACAGACGCAGGAGAGAACGCGGTCTTCATCTTCCTGCGCACGCAAGGACAGTGGACGCAGACGCAAACGATCACTGGCTCCGATTTTTCTACCCAGTTCAACATGATCGCGCTGGGCGCGGACTATCTCGCAATCGGCGACCTCGGCTTCGACGACTTCCGCGGCGGCGTGCACATCTACGACCGGACCGGAGCAGGCACGTATGCATTCAACACCACGTTGACGAGCAGCGATCCCAATGTGGTCATGGGCTGGCTGCTGGGCTTTTCCCCCATCGCGAGCGGCGATACTCTCACGTCTGCTGCGGCAGGAGGACAGAAGGTCCATGTATTTGCTCGCGCAGGTGGACTGTGGAGCGAACAGGCTGAACTGAACATCCTGGTGAATCCGACCTATGCATTCAGCGGCGATCGCATCCTTCTTCCGCAGCCGCAGTTCGAGGGTCAGCCTACGCGCATGGAGCAGTTCGTTCGCAACGGCGCCGTGTGGAGCGCCGGCAGCCAGTTGATCAATCCGCGGGAGCCAGCCTTTGGTCTCCGCAACCCGACCTCGATCGACGCTACGCGTGCAGTCGCTGCCGAGGCTTCGCCGGATGTTCTGGTCGCGGACGCGCTTGTCTTCGAGCTGCGGAACACTGGCTGGGTCGCAACGGCAAGGTTGCGCGACGCCGTTCGGCCGGAATGCCGCGGTTCCACGGACGCAACGCTGGCAATAGCCGGCAGGCTCGTCGTTGCCGGCTGTCCCAATGGTCCGAACGGTCATCCAAAGTTTGAGGGCAGCGTTGCAGTTTACGATTTGCCGCAGTGACGCCAGATGATGTCCTCCCCGCACATGCGCGTGTGCGGGGAGGGGGCGATGGTTCCCACCGAGACCTCCATCACACTGACTCCGCCAACTTTCCGTCACGTGTGTTCCATTTCACACTCTCCTTTTTCCCCTTTCCCTTTCCCTCTTAATCACTTACAAGTTAGCTAACCCCTCTGGCATTCACCTTGCACCTCCTCACACGCGAAGTTCATCAGCGAGGATCAGTCGATGTCGGATGCCAAAGACGCCGCCCCCGAAGGCGACGCGAAAGAAGGCGAGAAGAAGGCTCCTGCTGCCAAGGGCGGCAAGAGCAAGCTGATCATCATCATTGCTGCTGCCGTGCTCGTCCTCGGCGGAGGCGGCGCGGGTGCGTGGTTCTTCATGCACAAGAGCGCGGCCGACGAAGAAGCGACTGCCGACAGCGGCGAAGAGCACGAAGCCGACGCCAAGGATGAGAAATCCGCGAAGTCCAAGGACAAGAAAGGCAAGAAGGACAAAAAGGGTAAAGCCGCCGAGCCGAAGCTCCCCGCGCTCTACGTCAAGTACGAGCCTCCCTTCGTCGTCAACTTCGACGCGAAAGGCGTGATGCGCTTCCTCCAGGTGAGCATGGAAGCGATGACGCGCGACGCGCACACCGAAGAGCTGATCAAGCAGAACGAGCCGAAGATCCGCAACAACATGCTGTTGCTGCTCGGCTCGCAGACCTACGACACGATTTCGACGATGGAAGGCAAGGAAGAGCTGCGCAAGAAGGCGCTGGAGATCATCGCCAAGGTCGTGGACGAAGAGGGCGGCGAGTCGAAGAAGGTCGAGGACATCTACTTCACCAGCTTCGTGATGCAGTAAGCCATGGCGAACGACGTACTCAATCAGGACGAAATCGACGCGCTGCTGCACGGCGTCGACAAGGGCGCGGTTTCGACCGAGGCGCCCGCTGCCGCGCCCGGCGAAGTGCGTTCGTTCGACTTCGCGAACCAGGTGCGCATCGTGCGCGGCCGCATGCCGACGCTGGAGATGATCAACGATCGCTTCGCGCGCCTGTTCCGCACCAGCCTCTTCTCGATGCTGCGCCGGACGCCGGAAATCACCGTGTTGCCGATCGAGATGGTGAAGTTCGCGGAGTACGTGCAGTCGCTGCAGATGCCAACGAACATGAACATGGTGAAGATCCTGCCGCTGCGGGGCACGGGCCTGATCGTGCTCGATCCGAAGCTCGTGTTCGCGGCGGTCGACAACTTCTTCGGCGGCAACGGCCGCTTCACCAAGATCGAAGGCCGCGATTTCACGGCGACCGAGAACCGCATCATCCACATGATCCTCAAGCACGTGTTCTCGGACCTCAAAGAGGCCTGGTCGCACGTCGCGCGCCTGGACATCGAATACCTCAGCTCCGAAGTGAATCCGCACTTCGCGAACATCGTGAGCCCGACGGAAGTCGTCGTGGTGACGGGCTTCCGCATCGAGCTCGACGGCGGCGGCGGTGAAGTGCACATCACGATGCCGTATTCCATGGTCGAGCCGCTCAAAGAGCTGTTGCACGCCGGTGTCGCCAGCGATCGCGCCGAGCACGACGAGCGCTGGGGCTCCGCGCTGCGCGAAGAGATCGAAGACGCCGAAGTGGAGCTGGGCACCGTGCTCGGCCGCGGCAAGATCACGATGCAGCAACTCATGAACCTGCAGCCCGGCGACATCCTGCCGTGCGATTTCAGCGGCCGCGCCACGGTGCTGGCCGAAGACGTTCCCGTGTTCCGCGGCACGTTCGGCGTGTCGCACGGCCAGCAGGCCGTGCAGATCGAAGAGCGTGTCGCCCGCCCCAAAGCCAAATCTCCCGATGCCCTGATGCTGGGCCGTAAGTGAAGTTCTCCCTATGAGCAAAGCTAACGAACAAGCGGCGAAGGCCGAGTTCAACGACCTCCAGGACGGCGGCGGCGCCGAAGGTGGCGCGCGCGACGTCAACCTCGAGGTGATCCTCGACGTGCCGGTCACGCTGTCGATGGAAGTCGGCCGCACCCGCATCCCGATCCGCAACCTCCTGCAGCTGAACCAGGGCTCGGTCGTCGAGCTCGATCGCGCCGCGGGCGAGCCGCTCGACGTGTTCGTCAACGGCACGCTGGTCGCGCACGGCGAAGTGGTCGTGGTCAACGAGAAGTTCGGCATCCGTCTCACCGACGTGATCTCGCCGGCCGAGCGCATCAAGAAACTTCGATGAGCCGACTGTCGAATCGCTGGGCTCTCTGTGTGGGTTGGGCTTTAGCCCAACACTCCCTGTTTGCTATTGCCGCCGAGGCCCCATTCGCGTCTCCTGACGCCGCCAAGACCGTCACGACCAGCGCCGCCGGCTCTCTCGCACAGGTCACGCTCTCTCTCATCCTCGTACTCGGCGCCGTCTTCGCATCGGCGTGGCTCGTGCGCCGCCTTCGCAACTTCGGTCGTCCCGGCGCTGGCGCAATCCAGATCGTCGCGGACGTCGCGCTCGGCACCAAAGAGCGCGCAGTGCTGATTCAAGTCGGGGCGCAGCAGCTGCTGGTCGGCGTTGCACCCGGACGCGTAAACACTTTGCACGTGCTCGCCGAGCCCGTGCGTACGGACGATGCCCAGCGCGGCGGGGGTGCAGACGAGCTCTCTCCCTCGTCCTCACCTTCGCCGCGACCGGACTTCAAGTCGATTCTGAAACGGAGCCTCGGGTTATGACGCGCCGATCGATCATTCGAGGCGCACTGTTCGCGCTGATCATGTTGTTCCCCTTCATCGCGGAGGCCGCTGGCATTCCCGCAGTGACCGTTTCGACCGCACCGGGCGGCGGTCAGCAGTATTCGCTGACGCTGCAGATCCTGATCCTGATGACAGCGGTGACGCTGTTGCCGGGCATCGTGCTCATGATGACGGCGTTCACGCGCATCGTGATCGTGCTCGCGATCCTGCGTCAGGCGCTCGGCGCGGGCCAGGCGCCGCCGAACCAGGTGCTGATCGGTCTTTCGCTGTTCCTCACGCTGTTCGTGATGGGTCCGGTCGTCGACAAGATCAACGCCGAAGCGGTGCAGCCGTACATGAACGAGCAGATCGACGCGACGACGGCGCTGCAGCGCGGCTCCGAGCCGCTCAAGCGCTTCATGCTCGATCAGACGCGCGAGAGCGACATTGCCACGTTCGTGCGCATCTCCGGCGGCAAGGGCTTCGACAAGCCCGAAGACGTGCCGATGCGCATCCTGGTGCCGGCGTTCGCGACCAGCGAGCTGAAGTCGGCGTTCCAGATCGGCTTCCTGATCTTCATTCCGTTCGTGATCATCGACCTGGTGGTCGCGAGCGCGCTGATGTCGATGGGCATGATGATGCTCTCGCCGGTGCTGATCTCGCTGCCGTTCAAGTTGATGCTGTTCGTACTGGTCGACGGGTGGGGCCTGGTGATGGGCACGCTCGCTGCGAGCTTCTACACATGACGCCCGAGACGGTGATGACGATCGGCCAGCGCGCGCTGGAGATTACGATCCTGTTGTCCGCGCCGCTGCTGCTCGCGGCTCTGATCATCGGTCTGCTCGTCGGCGTGTTCCAGGCCGCGACGCAGATCAACGAGATGACGCTGTCGTTCATCCCGAAGCTGGTCGGCATGGCCGGCACGCTGGTCGTCGCCGGTCCGTGGATGCTGAAGACGATCGTCGGCTACACCCGCGAGCTTTTCGAGAGCATCCCCGGCCTGATCGGGTGATCTTTGATCAACATCACCACGGGCCAACTCGAGCTCTGGCTCGCCGCCTACATCTGGCCTTTCATTCGCATCGGCGCCTGCTTCATGACTGCGCCGGTCTTCGGCGCTCAGTTCGTGCCGCCGCGCGTTCGCTTGTTCCTCGCCGGCGCGATGACGCTCATCGTCGCGCCGCTCGTTCCGCCGCCGGAAATCACAGTCTTCTCGCTTCAGGGCGGCATCGTTGCAATTCATCAGATCCTCATCGGCGTCGCGACTGGCTTTGCGCTGCAGCTGATCTTTGATGCCCTCGCGATGGGCGGTCAGCTGCTCTCGAACACCATGGGCCTCGGCTTCGCCTTCAACGTCGACCCGCAGCGCGGTGCCAGCACGCCTGTCCTCGGCACGCTCTACATGCTGATGGTCACGCTGACGTTCCTCGCACTGAACGGTCACCTGGTGCTGATCGAACTGCTCGCGAACGGCTTCAAGACTCTGCCGGTCGGCATGAGCGGTCTCGACGGCCAGGCACTCTGGAACATCGTGTCGTGGGGATCTAAGCTGTTCGGCGGCGCGCTCACCGTCGCGCTGCCCGGTATGACCGCACTGCTGGTCGTGAACCTTGCGTTCGGCGTGATGAGCCGCGCGGCGCCGACGCTGAATCTGTTCGCGGTCGGCTTCCCGGTGACGCTGATCGCGGGTCTCCTCATCGTGTACGCGGGCCTGCCGACAGTGCAGGCCAGCTTCGTCGACCTGCTGGAATCCGCATTCGATTTCGTGCGCGCTCTGCAGGGCGGAGGCTAGGCCGTGGCAGAGAACGACGCACAAGAGAAAACAGAACAGGCAACTCCCAAGCGCCTCGAGGAGGCGCGCAAGAAAGGCCAGATTCCGCGGTCGCGCGATCTCAGCACGGCGGCGGTGACGCTCGTCGGCGGCGCGGCCTTGTATTTGCTGGGCGGCCAGATCACCGGGCAGATGGCCGAGATGATGCGTCGGAGCCTGTCGCTATCGCGTGACGAGGCGACCGATGCGACGCATATGGTCGAGGCGCTCGGCACTGCAGCTGCCGATGGTTTGTGGATGTCTGCGCCGGTGCTCGGCGCGATCACGCTGGCCGCGATCATTGCGCCGCTGGCGCTGGGCGGTTGGAGTTTCTCCGGCCAGGCGATGGCGCCGCAGTTCAGCCGCATGAACCCGATCGAAGGCGTCAAGCGCATGTTCGCGCTGCGCAGCCTGATCGAGCTCACCAAGGCGATGGCGAAGTTTGGCGTCGTCGCGATCATCGCAGCGATCGTGCTGTGGACGGATGCCCCGACCCTGATGGGTCTCGGCCGCGAGCCTTCGCAACAGGCGATCGGTCACGCCGCGCAGATCAGCGGCAAAGCGCTGCTGCTGATTTCCGCTGGCCTGCTGATCATCGCGGGCATCGACGTGCCGTATCAGCTCTGGCAGTACGCCAAGCAGATGCGCATGAGCCGCGAAGAAATCCGCGAGGAATACAAGGAAAGCGAAGGCTCGCCCGAGGTGAAGGGCCGCATCCGCTCGTTGCAACAGCAGATGGCGCGCCAGCGCATGATGCATGACGTGCCGAAGGCCGACGTCGTCGTCACCAACCCGACGCACTTCGCCGTCGCGCTCAAGTACGACGAGAAGCGTAATCGCGCGCCGATCGTGGTCGCGAAGGGCGCGGATGAGATCGCGGCAAAGATCAGAGAGATCGCCGGCGAGCACAAGGTGCCGATCTTCGAGGCCCCGCCGCTCGCGCGCGTGCTGTTCCGGAACGTGGATATCGGAGATGAGATCCCAGCGACGTTGTATGTGGCCGTCGCGCAGATCCTGACGTATGTGTTCCAGCTGAAGGTC
>DATEKT010000224.1:0-2851 GCA_035277305.1 Steroidobacteraceae bacterium
CATTCAACCGGCTGCGAGGGACTTCCAACGGCTTTGCGCCCTTCGCGTCCTCGGAGCGCGTTACCGCTAGGGGACGCAAGTCGAGACTCGCGACCTGGGGCGCAGTGGGTGTCGAGATCGCAGGCCCGCGATTCTGCCTGAGTGCGAGCAAGGACCCCGCGATCCCGAGCACTACCACCGCAGCCGCAGCCGCGAACATCAGCCGGCGGCGCCTTGCCGCCGCGGTCAGTGCCGCAGCGTCCGCTTGCTGGAGAGCACGGACTTCCTGGTAGCACGGCGAACACTTCGAAAGGTGGTCGTAAGCGGGATCGCCGATCGGCAGTTCGCGTCGTGAGAGCGACACGAGCAACTCACGCGGTGGACACCCCTCGCGCGTCGGGTTCGGGTGCGCGCGCCCGAGGAGCAGGTCCATCTCGTTTTCAATCTGGAATCGCAAAGGGTCAGGGCGCTGACCGTCGTGCGTCATTCGGCTGTCTCAGTGTGTGTCGTCACGTTGACGATAGTCGGATGCGGTGCCGTTGACGACCTGTGCTTTGCGCTATTTTCTACTCCTTCACGCCGATTAACGCGTGGATTTTCTGCTTCAGGCGACTCATGGCCTTGTCGACCGAGTTGACCGAGCTGCCCCGAAGCCTCGCGATCTCCTCGCTTGAGAAGCCGAGCGCCTTCTGGTCGAAGATCCACGCCTCTTCCGGTGTCATTTGCGCCTCGAGCTCGCGCAACAAGATGCCACGCTCGATCTCCTCGACAGAGCCATCCCACGCGCGCAGCCGCGAGACAACGTCCTCGCCGGTTCGTGGTTCGATGCTGTTGAACCGTACTTGCATCGAGCTGCGCCGCTGCAGCGACACCCCAATGCTCTCTAACGCCTTCCAGGCGTAGCCTCCCAACTTCTCGATCGGTCCGGAGGCTCGTTCGCGTTTTGCGATCCGGCGAGCGGCCTCCTCGAAGACCTCCGTTACCTCCACGTCGTCCCGGAGCGCGGGAAAGCGCCTGCGGAATCGCGGCAGAAGGGCGTTGAGGATTCTGCTTACGCGGTCCTCGACCGGCTTGCCTTCGGCGTCGAGCAGCCCGAGCTTTCGCAGGCTCTCCATACCATCTCCTCCATCGAACGCGACGGGTGTGAATCCGCCGTCAGGGGGAGCGACGCCAGTGTCGGGGCCGCCGGAAAGAGGAGAACAGCGCTGTCAGGTTTCGGTCCGGACCGGCGTTCTATCCGATTAGAACGCGCAATCGCGCACCGACGATTCAGTGGACGTTCAGTAGGGCGGCATCAAGCTGGCGTGTCCTGATGCACTCGCTGTCGTGAATATTCTCCGGACGATCGGTGCTTGTCAATGGGAAGGTGACACATGCAGCGTGATGGCTCACGAAGTGCGCGGTCATCGGGCCGCTCGATCGTCGGATGGCGTCGCAGCGCACAGCTCATCCTTACAGCGGTCCTCCTGCTGCTTCCTCAAATTCTGTTCGCCCAGTCGCCGTGGGAGCGCGCCGCCGGGAACTTGGAGCGCACCTTCACCGGCCCTCTGGCCCGGTCTCTCGCTCTCGTCGCGATCGTTGTGGGCGGCCTGACTTTCATGTTCGGCGAGATGGGCGCGAAGCGACAGCTTGCGGGAATCGTCTTCGGCGGCGGCCTGGCATTGTTCGCTGCGCAGTTCCTGGTCTGGTTGTTTTGATCGACCGAATGGCTCGGAGTGCCTCATGTCTGAACAGCCGATCTACCGCCCGGTGCACAAGGCGCTGCATCGACCGCTGACAGTCTGCGGTGTCGATCGCCGTCTGTTCTTCCTCTCCCTTCTGATGGGCGGTGCGACCTTCAACCTCTTCTACTCATTCTGGTCTGGGGTGCTGGTGTTCGTCGGCCTGTACGGCTTCGCGCTGTGGGCGACAAACCGTGATCCGGACATGCTGCGGATTGTCATCGCGTCGTCCGGCAGCCGACGCCGTTACGACCCAGGGAAACACGAACGATTCGACGTGGAGGTTCGGCGGTGGTGAGGATCGCACGAATCCTCCGTGACTACATCGACGCAGGCGGCGTCAACGCACTGCTCCCGTTGTGGGGCTTCGTTCGTGGCGAAACGTTCATGACGAAGGGCGGTCACGTCGGCCTTGTGTACGAGCTACGCGGCGTGGATGTGGATGGTCTGACGCAGGCGCAACGGCGATCCCTGACTCACCGCATGGAGGCCGCTCTCCGGCAGTTGGACGAGCGATGCCGGCTGTATCAATACCTGGTCAAGCGAACAGCCGATTCATTCGTCGCGCCCGTCTGCGCGGAGCCGGTCGCCCAAGAAGCGCTATGTCGCCGCACATCGTATCTGAACGAACGCCGGCACGAGCTCTACCAGCTCGCGCAGTACGTCGTTCTGCTACGTGAAACATCTACCCAGGGCCGGGTGAGCACACGTCTGCATGGCATCTGGCAGGAGCCTCGCGAAGCGCTCCGCCGTTGGCTGTCCACGCATCACACGCTAAAGATGCTGGAAGGCGAGCTCGATGATGCCATCGACAGGCTGGTGCACCTGGCCGACGCGTTCGAATCTCAACTCGCCGACTTCGGCTTGACCCGGCTCTCGCGCTCCGACGCGTTCCGGTTCTTCCGGCAGCTGGTGAACTACGACGACCAGGTCTTGTCCGCCGTGCCGCCGACGACCCCTGAAACGTATTTGGATTACTTCGTGGCCGACTCGCCAGTCGAGTGTCACCGGGATCACCTGATGGTCGGCTCACAGCAGGTGAAGGTCCTTTCCATGAAGGACGCGCCCGGTCAGACGTACGCGCACATCCTCGGTGACCTGCTGGCCGTGCCTGGTGAGTTCATCGCCTGCCTCGAGTGGCAACGAGCGGG
>DATEKT010000225.1:0-4886 GCA_035277305.1 Steroidobacteraceae bacterium
TCCGTCACCGTCATGCTTCGCACAGCACTGATGAAGACCGCTTTCGCCTCGACTGCCGCATGCTCGGCGCCTTGGTTCATGAGTGCTTCGATTCGATCGACTTGCCCGCCCAAGCCGAACTGTCGCAGCCGCGATGCCAGCGGCTGCACTGCCTCGGGCAATTTGATGCGATACCTCGCACTGTTCTGATAGCCGCCGACCTTTGACAGCAGATCCGCTGCGCGGGTGCTGCCCAGTTCCAGCGATTCCTTCACCGCACGCGTCAGAGCACCGTCGTCAGGTTGACCGGCGCCTGCTGCACCGGATTGCAGAACCTGCGACATCTCAGCGCACGAGCTCAAGGTCAAACCAAGCATCAACAGAACGCTCGCGATCGAGAGTCGAAAACCTTTCATTTCATCTCCGCAGGGTGTCGGTCTGGTCGCTCAGGTTGCGATCTGGCGCATTCGTTTGCAACCCCGCGTAACAAAGTGCACGTCCGTGCGTCCTTGGGTCATCGTCGGCAGAAATAGCTGACGCCTGCGGCGGGTGACTGTCCATGGCGACGACGAGCGATCGAGTTGTGCGCGCGGTGGCGTTGCTCGCCGTTCTGATCACAACGGCCATGACCGCAGCGAGCGCGACCAACGCGCAGGCGCCGGTTGCCGCGGTATGGCACTCCCAGGTTGTCCGATTCGAGTATTACGCCCGTGGCACGCCGTTCATGTGCCGCACCCTGCAGCGCAAGGTCGAGCGGGTCCTGCTGGAGCTCGGGGCCCGCGTGCAAGTCATCCGTTTCTACTGCGGCGAGCTGTCGCACGTAGTGGCGGCAGAAATCGTGCTCACCGTACCCATCGAAGCAAGCGACGAGAACCTGCGGCGTCTCACCAGCTTCAACAGCAAGGATGTCCTGGTCGCGCGATTGCGAAGTCAGCATCTGCCGTCCGCTACCGATCTGCCGCTGTTCCCCGCCGCATGGAAGACCATCTCGCTCTCTGACATGCGCTCCGATCGAGAGTGCGAGTTGCTGCAGCAGTTGCGTCAACAGGTGTTGCCAAAGCTTTCCGTGCAAATCATCAACGACAATCCGCAGCAGTGTTCCGCCGTCGTGCAGGCGCTCGTGGCCGAAGACGCCGATCGCCTCGTCGACAGCTCCTGACGTTTTTCCAGTCGTCAGACCATCGGTGGAATGTTCGCTCGCCCGGCTTTCTTGGCTCTCTTTGCGCTCCTGAACGTGAGTTCATCGCAACCGCTCACGCGCGGCTTCTACACGAACATGCCGGATAGCGGCACGACGCTCGCCGGCTATCGCAAGAACTACGGCGCGAACCTGGAGCAGTTCATCTGACAGGCGCGGGCTCGGGCGCAGGCGCCGGTGCAGGTGCAGGCGTCAAGCCCTGGCCTTGCAGCGAGATCGACAATGCGGGTCCATTGGCGGCGCTGAGGGTCAAGACACCGGTGATGGTCCCGTTGCCTTGCCCTGAGAATCGCACAGCGATATCGCAGCTGTCGCCCGCGCCGATTCCAGCAACACAGCCGTTCTGCACGATCGCAAAAGCATTGTTGGTAACGAAGGACGAAATTCGCCCGGTCGGTGCGTTGCCCCGATTGACGATATGGATTGCAATCGGGCTTCGCGGGGTCTCGAACACGATGCTGCTGAAATCGGCGGCAAGCTCCGGAGCGTATATCTCGGCGCGCAGCGCGACCTGGTGCGGACTGCCTGCATCGTTGCCGATGATCGACAGAGATCCTTGCTGTACGGCTTGTCTCATGCCTCCTCTGATCGTCACCGGCACGCTGCATGTGGCGCCTGGCGGGATGTGTGAAATGCAGGCCGTCGGCGGCCTCTGGAAAGTGCTGTTGCGCGACACCTCGATGTTGGTTCTCGAGATGATCAGATCGGCCGATCCTCTGTTCGTGATCGTTACCTCTCGCGACGTGGTCTCGCCCTCGAAGACCACTTGGTCGGGCACGCTGAGCTCGGCAGCAACGCCGCGTCCAGTGAGCTGGTAAGAGTCCACGACGATGCCATCGACGAGTATGTCTCTCGAGCCGACGAAGTCGCCGGTACTCATGGGTGCGAACGTGGCGGTCTCGGTGCAGGACTGTTGTCGGTCCAGCGTCGTGCCCGAGCAAAGGCCCGTGATCCGGAAGGGACCGCTGCCGGTCTCGTCGCCGTACGCGAGGACAATCTTTCGCGAGGATCGATTCGTGACTGTCAGTTGGAACTGGCCGCTCGTAGTCCCCACCGGTTGTGGGCTGAACGGGCCCGGCTTCGGCAGGATCGACACCTTCACGGGTCCGGCAGCTCTTCCCGTTCCGCGCAGAGCAACGTTGACTGCGTTGGCGTGTGCGCTGTGGATCGACAATTGGCCTCTATACGACACCGCCTCCGACGGTGTGAAGGTGACTGTGACGGTGCAGCTGTGGTTCTGGGCCAGGTCCTCGCGGCAGCCGGCGTCATCGAGTGCAAAGGCACCGCCTGTTACGGTCGCCTTGATGCGTCCCGCCGGTGCGTCGCCCGTGGCGCTGATTTTGATCTGGTGCTCGCTCATCTTATCCACGTCCACGGCCTTGAAATCGAACTCGCCCGGAGACGCAGAAACTACCGGAGGACGAACGACCGCGGGGTCAACGACCGGGGGGCCAGCGACCGTGGAACCTCGACCGTCAGTGGCGCCACGCAAGGCAACCGTCACTGAGCCTGCGTTCTCGCTGCGGACATCCACGCTGCCCTCGTAAGTCGTGGATGCTTCAGACGGCGAGAAGCGTACGCGGACGCTGCAACTCGCATCCTTCGTCAACTCTGCGCAATCACTCTCGACCAACGTAAAGCGATCACCGCTGACGGTCGTCGTCGCGGCGCCCGGACTGGCGCCCCTCGCGCTGACGGTGATCAATCGCTCTTGACTCCCGCCTGCGGAAATCGTTCCGAAGTCGACGCCGGTTGTCGACGCAACCAGGCCGCCAGTCTCAACCTGCGTCCGCGGCAGCAGGAACAAGGCAGCTATCGCAGTGATGATGAGCGCCTTGGCGGCTCGCGCCGGGTCGTCGCGCTGCGTGCGCTCGCGAGCCAGGGAGCCCGCGATCGAGAACTCGAGCTGACCCATGGCGTTGCCTACTTCCTGAGACGAGCGCTAGCCGGGTCTTCCAGGATCAGCGTACCGGTGACTCGGATCGGCTCCGGCGGCTTCGCCGGGAGTACCGGGCTCTTGGAGCCTTTCAGCAACTCTCCGATCTGGGCCGACCCACCCATGAGCACGACGGCGCTGAAGAGCCGATCGAGCGTGTCCGGCGCTTTCGGCACGTGCAACTCGTGCAGAATGCGAATGTCGAACCACCACACGACGAGCAGAGCGAGCGCACCCGTGACGAGCGCCGCGGCCAGTTGCATGCGTCTGCGCAAGTCTGCCTGCAGCGTCGGGTCCGGCTCGGTGCCCGGATCGGGCATGGCCTCGTTCCATTGCGGCACGAAGGAAAGCAGAAAGAATAGCGCCGTGCTCACTCGTTCGATGGCAAAGGCCGCAACGACGACCATGGCGGCCACTGAGATGGTTTCCATGTACGGTTCTCCGGTTCTGTTCTTGCGTACCAAGCACCCGATGCAAACAAGACTCCTGACGGCGCCCGCAGTCAACTCGTCGGAAGGGCATCCACAGGCTCGCGTCGGCTGACGTGCCTCGATTCTTTCGTGGTCACCCTGTTTTGGGGCATGCTGCGGCGCATTCCCAGGAACGGGCAGACGGAACTGACCGATGACTACCATGAGTGATCCCTATTTCAAGTTGAAGCCGCTTCCGCCGACGCCGGCCGATGAATGCTGTAGCTGTGCGGAACTCAATGCGGCCTATCTCGCGCACAAGCTCGGGGACAATCCGCTGTATTGCCTGACGTGCAATGGCGAAGTTGCGCCCGAGCGAATCGGATTCGATGAGCGAACCACGGAGGCCGTAGCACGCTGGAACGATGTCTATCGCTCGATCTACCGTCTGTGGCTGGATTCGGGTTCGTACGACGCGTGGGCTGAAGCAGAGCTGCTCAGCAAGGACAGTGACGTCAATCGGCTCGGCATGCTTGCGCGGCAAGCGCTCGCGGCCTACCTGCCGACGAGTTATCTGTGGTTCTGGGAGGAAGAGCGTCCAACGGCGTGCCCGGTTTGCGGGTCGAGTGACCTGTCGTCACGAGGCGGACCGCGCCGCCTTTGCGAGAAGTGCGGGGTATTGCTGTGACCGACGAACTGCACACCCGAAAAGTAAACGGCTCGGCGTCTTTCACGGAGTTTGGACGCCATCACCAGACCGGCCGGAACGTCGGGTCAATCCTGCTCGACAACCCTGATTTGGTCATGACCATCGAGCAATTCAGGCGCGAGCATTCGATCAAGGTTACGGGCTGCGATGTGTTCATCTCGATCTATTCCGACAGGAACGACGAGATCTGGCGCGCGCCGAAGACCGTGAACTACATCGTCAACGTCGTGAACTGTCCGATCGTCTTCTCGTTCACCAGCGCGTATCCCGAGGAACGAGCGCAGTAGTTCCCGCTGCTCGCGCGCGAACAAACTCCGCCGCCGGATCGCTGCCGGCAGCCAACGCGTCCGCCGTCATTGGAATGAACGCATCAGGCAGGATCGTGCCCGCAGGGCCCGCGTTGACGTCGGGCCGGATCAGCCGCGCAGTCGACATGTTGAGGAAGTAGGGCAGATGCGGGATATCCAGGTGTATCTCGCTGGCATTGAATGACGGCGGGTTGCCGGTCGGTTCGCCTATCAGCATCCCGAGATGATTGTCGCGCACGAGAATCGCGAACAGCGAAGCACTCGAGAAGGTGCCGCCGCTGGTGAGTAGATAGATGTCTACCGGCGACACTGTCTCTTGCGCTGGCGGCGGCAGGCGCTGTGCGAG
>DATEKT010000226.1:0-7817 GCA_035277305.1 Steroidobacteraceae bacterium
GCCGAGGCCAGTGCCGCCGAAGCGACGAGTGGTGGACGCATCTTCCTGCGTGAACTCTTCGAAGATCTTCGCCTGGTTCGCCGGCTCGATGCCGACGCCCGTGTCGAGCACTTCGAGGCGAATTGCGAGGAAGCCCCCTCCCTGAGAAATGTGCGTTACGCGCAGCGTCACGTGGCCGCGGTCCGTGAACTTCACAGCGTTGCCGCCGAGATTCACGAGCACCTGACGCAATCGAACGGCGTCGACACGCACGCGCGGCAGTGGCTGTGCAGGCGAGTCGCACAGCAAGGCGATGCCCTTGGTCGCGGCGCGCGCCGCGAGCATCTCGGCGGTCTGCTCGACGAGCTCGACCAGGTCGCACTCGACCGGATCGAGCTGCAGGCGGCCCGCCTCGATCTTGGAGAAGTCGAGCACGTCGTCGACGATCGCGAGCAGCGAGTCGGCGGAGCGATGGATGGCTTCCGAGAAGCGGCGCTGCGCAGCGTCGAGCCGCGTGTCGAGCAGCAGCGAGGTCATGCCGATCACGCCGTTCATCGGCGTGCGCAGCTCGTGGCTCATGCGCGCGACGAAATCGCTCTTCGCGCGGCTGAGCACCTGCAGCTGCTGATTGCGCTCTTCCAGCTGCCGAGTGCGATCGCGCACCGTGTCTTCCAGCTCGCGGCTGTAACGGAGAGCTCGCTCGCGTTTCAGCTTCTGCCTGCGCCATAGATACGCCAGCAGCATGAACGCGATAGCCACGTACGCGGCACGAGCGAGCGTGGTATCCCACGGCGCCGCATCGACATGCACCGGGATCGAGAGACCGTCCGGACTCCACGCGCCATCGGCATTCGCCGCGCGCACGCGGAACATGTAGTTGCCCGCATCGAGGTTCGTGTACGTCGCGCGACGCAGCGCGCCCGCTTCGGTCCAGCCCGCGTCGAATCCCTCGAGCTGATACATGTAGCGGTTGTTGCCCGGCGAAGTGAAATCCAGCGCCGAGAACTCGAACGTCAGCAGCTTGTCGCTATACGCGAGCTGCAACGGCCGACCCGCTTCGGGCAGGTCCTGCAACGACAGCGGCTGATTGAGCTTCGCGATCGAGGTCAGCACGACGCGCGGCGCCGGTGCTTCCTTCGTCACTGCCTTCGGCGCGAACGCGTTGAAGCCGTTGCTGCCGCCGAAGAACAACGTGCCGTCGCGGCCGCGATAGTGGGCGTTGAAGTTGAAGTCTTCGCCCTGCAGACCATGCGCCTCGTGGAAGGTCTTGATCGTGCGCGCGCGCGGATCGAAGCGCGTGAGGCCGTTATTCGTGCTGAGCCACAGGCGGCCATCGATGTCCGACTCGATGCCGTACACCACCTGGCGCGTCATGCCGGCGACGCCGGTCTGGTTCTCGAAGCGCACCGAGTCCGGCGCCTCCGAGCTGCCGACCATGCGATCGAGGCCGCCGCCCGCCGTGCCGATCCACAGGTCGCCGTGGCGATCGACGTGCAATGCATAGATCGCGTCGTCGCTGAGACTGTTCGGATCCGCGTCGTTCCGGCGATAACGATGGAAACGGCCGGTCTTGCGATCCAGCAGGTTCAAACCGCCGCCGGCGGTGCCGATCCACAAGTTGCCGCGCGCGTCCTCGGCGATTGCGCTGGCGCGCGGATCGCTGAGCGAGCTCGCGTCTGCCCCGCCGAACGGATAGCGGATCACTGCGCCGCTGTCGCTCGCGATGCGCGCGAGGCCGCCACCGAACGTGCCGACCCACAGATCGCCGACGCGATCCTCGTAAAGCGCCATCACGCCGTTCGCGGGCAGCGTCGAAGCGTCGCCTTCGACGTTCTGATAGTTGCGCACCGTACGCCTGGCGAGATCGAATCGCTGCAACCCGGCGGTCATCGTGCCGACCCACAGCGCGCTGCGACGATCGAACGTCAGCGTCATCACGTTGTCGTCGGCCAGTGCGAGCGAGCCCTTATCGTTGCGACGGTGTTGAGTCTCGCGGCCCGTGCGCGTGTCGATCTCGGTAAGACCCGCCGACGTGCCCACCCACACGGTGCCAGCGCCATCGTCAGCAAATGCATTCACGCCGACGCCGCCGCTCAGGGCGGCACTGCGGTAGTGGCCGAGCAGCCAGCTGTTCGGATTCCAATGACTCGCTCCGCCCCAGCGCGTGCCGACCCACAACACGCCGCCGCGATCCTGGTGGAGCGACATGACGTCGGGATCGCGCAGCGTCTGCGGGCTGTCCGCATCGCGCCCGTAGCGCACGAACTTGCCCGAGCTGCGCTCGAACAGGTTCAGGCCGTCGCGCGTCGCGACCCACAGGCGGTTCGCGTCGTCTTCCAGGATCGCCTGCACTCGATCGCTGCTGAGCGAGCCCGGATCGTTGGCCGCATGACGAAAAGCGCTGATGCGCGAGGTATCCGGATCGAGGCGATTGAGGCCGCCGCCGAGCGTGCCGATCCACAGCACGCCGGTATGATCCTCGCGAATCGCACGCACGCGCGCGTCGCTGAGCCCGGTGCCTGGCGCCGCGGCGTAGTTGATGAAATCGCCGGTCGAAGGCTCGTAGCGGCTGAGTCCGCCGTCGCTGCCGACCCAGACGCGGCCGCTGCGATCCGAGTACAGCGCAAACACGGCATCCGCTGCCAGCGAGCGCGGATCGTCCTTGCGATGACGGAAGTGCTGCGCCTTGCCGGTTTTCGGATCGAGCACATCGAGCCCGTTCTCGAACGTGCCCACCCAGATGCGGCCGCGCGCATCGATGAGCAGCGTGCGCACCGCATCGCTCGCGAGCGAGTCGGGATTGGCGGGATCGTGACGGAACTGCTGGAACGTGTCGGTGCGGCGATCCCAGCGCGCCACGCCACCACCGACCGTCGCGAGCCACAGATCGCCTTGCGCGTCCTCGGCGATGGTCCAGATGTAGTCGCTCGCGAGTCCGCGCTCGTTGCCGCGCTCGCGGCGATACGCGCGAATGGAGTAACCGTCGTAGCGGTCGAGGCCGCTCTCCGTCGCGAGCCACAGGTAACCCTGCGAGTCCTGCAGGATGCTCATGACGGTGCTCTGCGAGAGCCCGTCGCGCATCGTCAGGTGCTCGAAGTAGATCGGTCGCGAGTCGGGAACGGGCGCGGCGGCATCCGCCGCGCCGATCGCAAGCAACGTGGCGCACGCCACGCAGGCGCGGAAGAAATTGTGCACGCGCCTTTGCATCGAAGGGTGCTACTGCTGGTTCACGGCCTCGACGCTGCTGGTGCTGTTCGTCGTGGCGTTGTTGCTCCAGGTGTAGCCGTTACTCCAGGTGTAACCGTTGCTCCACGTGTAGCCGTTGCTCCAGGTGTAACCATTGCTCCACGTGTAGCCGTTGCTCCAGGTGTAGCCCGTGCTTCCCGGCGGGCTGCCGTCCCAGCTCTCGCCGTCGAGCAGGGTGCCGACGCCGACCAGCAGGTTGCCGAGCAGCGGCACGCTGCTCAGCGAATCGCCGAGCCCGCCGACCACGCCGCCGAGACCACCGAGCAGGCCGCCGAGCAGACCTTTCTTCTGCGAAGAGGCGCCGCCCTGCACCGACATGATGTAGAAGTTGCCGTCCGCATCCTGGTTGGCACGGCCGCCGAAATGCTTGATGCCGGAGAGATCGAGCAGCACGTTGAGGCCCGTGTTCGCGCAACCGTTGGCATTGCTGTACGCCGCATCCTGCGCGTTGACGAGACCGGCGCCCTGCTGGAATACCGAGTACGCGAGCGTGCCGTCCGGCTTCACCGCGGGACGCGCGCTGTCCATCAGGCGACACTTCACCTGGTCGGGCGTCAGGTTCGGGTTGACGTCGAGCATCAGCGCGACGACGCCGCTGGTCACGGCCGCGGCCTGCGAAGTGCCGGACATCGTGAAGTCGTTGTAGCGGCTGTCCACCCACTGCGGGAAGTTGCGCGCGAGCGTGCCGTTATCCGGCGCGTAGGCGCGGACGTGCCCGCCCATCGCCACGACTTCCGGCTTCACGAAGCCTTCGTACGTCGGACCGGCGGACGAGAACGTCGCGAGCCGATACTGATCCGGCTCCATCGGACGATAGCTGTCCGTGACCGCGCCGACGGTGATGACGTACGGGTTGTTGCCCGGCACGCCGATCGACATCGGCGACGGGCCTTCGTTGCCCGCCGAGACGACGACGACGACGCCCGAGGCCCACGCAGCCATGACGGCCTGGTTGAGCGGATCGTCCCAGTAGTGCGAGCGCACCGGAGCGCTCAGCGACATGTTGAGCACGCGGATGTCGTAGCGCGCGCGGTTCGACACGATCCACTGGATGCCGCGGATCACGTCGAAGTAGCGGCCGGCGCCGTTGTTGTCGAGCGCCTTCACCGACACTAGATTCACGCCGGGCGCGACGCCCTGATAGCGGCCGGTGCTCGCGACCGCCGCGTTCGCGATGATCGAGGAGATGTGCGTGCCGTGACCGAACGCGTCGTCGTAGTTCGACGGATTCGCGCGCGCCTGAATCGCGTCGTACTGCGCCACCACGCGCTGGTCCTTGCCGTAGGAGGTTTTCTGCAGCGGGCCCCGCTCGCGCCACAGGCCCGAGTCGAGCACCGCGACAGTCACGCCGCGGCCGGTGAGTCCACCCTTGTGCAGGTTGGTCGCACCGACTTCCTGCGGATAAAAGGTTTCGGGCAGAGCGCTGGCAGCGCTCGCGGTGACGGCCACGTCTTCATAGACGCGCAAGCCGTCGACGGTCTGCTCGTACAGCGCCGCGAGCTCATGCTCATCGAGCGATGCGCCGACGGCGCGAATGATGTCGAGCTCGCCGGTCACGCGACCGCCTGCCTTCTCTACGGCGCGGCGCGCGAGATCGATGCTCTTCGCCTGGACGATGTAGTCCTGACGCTCGACCTGCGCGACCTGCACCACTTTCGGCGGCTGGGCCTGCGCTTTCGGCGGCGCCTGCTCCGGCGCAACCGGCCACGCCATCTTCGCCTGTCGCGGAGCGATCGGCGCCTGCTCGTCGTGCATGAACACGAGCGCACCGGCAACGAGTAACGTGCCGAGGCCGGCAGCTCCGGCGATCCGGAGTCCGCGTCGAGAAGTCGTCGTCATAGAAAAGTTCGTCCGTTCTTGGTTGCTTTTCGTGGGACGAATTTTTACTGCAGTCGCCGTGCACAGACAGGACGTGGGTCCGCATCGCGCGTGACGCAGGTCGCAGGACGCGCATGTCTGCCGCATATGTAAACGAGATTGCGCTCGCTCTGTGAGGAGCCGGACATAAAAAGCGGAACCGCGTCATCCCGAAACGGGTTGGCGCGTTGTTATGGGCTGGAGGTATGAAGATGAAGCTTCCAGTCGCGCTGCTGGCAGCGCTCATGGCTTTTGAGATGGCGGGCTGCGTCGCACCCGTGCCACGTCGCGTTGCTGTCGTCGAGATCGCAGTCGCGCCACCGGCGCCGCGCGTCATCGTCGTACCGCCGCCGCGGCGAGGTTATGTCTGGACCGCAGGCTATTGGCGCTGGGACGGCCGTCGCCACGTCTGGGTCGACGGCCAATGGCTACGCGAGCGCCGCGGCTGGTCGTGGTCGCCCGCCCGCTGGGAAGAGCGCCGCGGGCGCTGGCATTTCGAACCGGGGCATTGGGTAAGGAACTAGTGGGACCCAGCCCACAAGGTTCGTTTGCGGAAAAGAAGAAGAGCCGGACTATCTCTCGCCAAGATCGCCAAGATCGCCAAGGCCGGAAAAGGTCGGACTCTTGAATTCAGGAGATGGAGTTTTCCGCTTGTTCTTCCTTGGCGATCCTGGCGATCTTGGCGAGAGAATTTCTTCTCTCCCTCTTCGCCGCAAACCCCCGTTCACCCACGTGCCACCTACGCCGCGTTCCTCGCAAACACCGCCATCTGCCCCGCCAGTGCCCGCTGGAAAGCGGGTCGCGCCTCGCAGCGCAGCCGATAGCTCTCGAGCGCCGGAATCTTCGCGACGACATCGCTGTGGCGCAGGATGCGCAGCACGGTTGTCATCAGCAGATCGGCGGCCGTGAAGCGATTTCCTTCCAGATAGTTTCGCGTGCCGAGCGCGGTTGCCAGATCGTTGAGCCGCCGCTCCAGGAATTGGAGCGCGCCGGGCCGGCGCAGCTTTGCCCACTCTTCCTGCGAGTAGAAGAGATCGATCAATGCGAGGTTCTGGACGAACGGCTCGATGGAGTTCATCGCGGAGAACATCCAGGCGGTGACGCGCGCGCGGCTGGCGGGGTCCGGGGGCATCAGCGCTTCGGAGCGCTGCGCGACGTGGTGGACGATCGCGGCGGACTCGAACAGCACCAGGTCGCCTTCCTGGTAGGCGGGCACCTGGCCGAACGGCTGGAGGCGGCGATAGTCCTGCGACTGCTGGTCCTCGGGACCGATGACGTGCTCGCTATAGGGAAGGCCGGCCTCTTCCAGCGCCCAGCGCACGCGCAGGTCGCGCACCAGGCCCTGGGCGAACGGCGGGACCGCGCGCAGGACACTCACCCGGATCGTGTTCATTTTGGCGTACCTCGTCAGTGGAGTGGGATCTCTCCTCCAATGACGCCCGGGTACGCCGGCGTTCGACAGGCTCAGCGCTTCTTTTTAGACGGGGACGCCGGCACGGTGACCAGGGCGACGCCGACTGCGTTCGCATCGGGAGTGCGCTTGCCGTGCATCGGGTGCATGCGCTGGAACAGGTCCTCGACGGACTGCTGGCCCTGCCAGGGAACGCTACGGCGACGCAGCCGACGCCAGTTGCCCGCGTGCGGATCGAGGCGGAATGCGTGATATGCCGTCCACAGGTCGAGCTGTCGGTACTCTTCGCACAACGCATAGATGAGCGATTTGGGCGCCGGCGGCGCCAGCTCCGGCTGCCGCGTGATCCAGCGAACAGCTGCCGCGCTCCAGCGCGTCAGACCACGCACGGAGAAACGGCTTTCGCCGTCGAATTCGTAGCCGCCGCGCGTCCAGTGAGGCACCGATACCATGCAGTCAGTATCGGTGGTCCAACGGATGCGCGGGATAGGATGAACGCTGAATCGGGTCCCTGTTTGATGCGTATCGGAGAGGATAAGAGAAAGAGAATTGACAGGATGAACAGGATGAACAGGATGTAAGAAGGAGAGAGACAGAGGGAGGCATTTCTCCTTCTCCGAATCCTCTTCATCCTGTCAATTCTCCGTCTCCGTTCCCCCTTCCCTCCTCCTATACACCCGACTCTTCCGCCTGAACTGCAATCGCTGCGCGCCGAAGTTCAATAGCAGACCCGTTTCGATCTGCGTGGCCACAAGGTAATTGACGAGCTGCACTTCGTGCGCCCGGTTGAGCACCTGAACCGCCTTGTTCTCGATCAGAACGCTGTCCTGAATCAGCATATCGGCGAAGAAGTCGCCGACCAATGCACCGTCGTACCTCACCTGGATTCTCTTTTCGCGGTGCACCTCCAGGCCCGCCTTGCTCAGTTCATGAGCAAGTGCGTTCTGATACACCGATTCCAGGAATCCGGGACCTAACGCGCGATGAACACTGATGGCACAGCCAATGATGATCCGCGTCAAACCTTCATCTTCCATGACCACAACCTCCTTCCCTCTTACATCCTGTTCATCCTGTTCATCCTGTCTAATTCTCCGTCTCCGTCTCCTTCCCCCTCCCTTACGTCGCCAACTGGTTCGCGATCGGCAGCTGCCGGATCCTCTTCCCCGTCGCCGCAAAAATGGCATTGCAGATCGCCGGCGCGATCGGCGGCAGACCGGGTTCGCCGACGCCGCCGAGCGGCATCGACCAGTCGGTTGCGGGCAGCAGATGCACGCGGATCTCGCGCGGCGCTTCGGCCATGCGCGTGACCTGGTACATGTGG
>DATEKT010000227.1:0-10251 GCA_035277305.1 Steroidobacteraceae bacterium
CGCAGCAGCAGCACCGCGAGGCGCTGCGACTGAATCGGGAATGTGCGCAGGTCGGCGACTTCGTCCGGCGTGTGGTTGCCATGACCGAGCAGACCGATGCCATCGATCGCCATCTCCACATGGTCCGCGACGTACGAGATATCGGCTGCGCCTGCGCGGCGCGGATCGACTGCGGTCACGGGACCGAAGCCGAGATCGCGGCTGACCGCGTCATACATCGCCAGCAGCTTCCTGTTGCCTTCCGTCGGCGGCATCGGCGGGCCGCTGTCCGTGAACGCGATCGTCGCCGAGGTTCCGGGCAGGCTCGCCGCGACGATCT
This sequence comes from Steroidobacteraceae bacterium, assembly GCA_035277305.1. GTDB lineage: Bacteria > Pseudomonadota > Gammaproteobacteria > Steroidobacterales > Steroidobacteraceae > Steroidobacter. Next base: position 320 of record DATEKT010000227.1, read on the forward strand.
GCTGCATCCGCTGCTTGGTGCGCTCCAGCTGCTCGTTGGAGATCGTGCGCAGGTCACCCGTTGCAACCGCTACAGGCGCGACGATGTTGTCCTTGCCGAACGTTTCGGCGTGCAGCTTCTCCTGATCGAAGTTGAGCTGCGTGCTGCCGGCGATCAGGCCCGGGTTGAACGTCAGCAGCTCTTCGCCGTGCAGCTCATCGTAAAACGTGTGCAGGATGCGCGAGAGCTCGTAGATCGCACCGGCGCCTACCTCGTCGGTGAAGATCTGCGACGAGTGCGCGCTGCGCGCTTTCACATCGATGCGCCAGCCCGTGTAGCCGCGACGCGCAGTGAGCGCTGTCTTCGGATCGTCCGCGCCGTTCTCCAGTCCGATCGCGACATCGGCAGACTTCGCGGCTTCGACCAGCGCCGCGCGCGCGGCCGTGATCGGCTGCCCCGCGTCTTCCTCGTCGCCCATCATGACGACGGTGATGTGCATGCCATCGAGCGCTTTCGTTTCCTTGAGCGCCGTGAGCGCTGCCAGCGCGACGATCAGGCCGCCTTTCATGTCGGACGTTCCCGGACCCTTGGCGGTTTGCGCGTCGATGCGCTCGAAGCGCTGGAACGGATGGTTAGGCTCGAACACCGTGTCGAAGTGACCGATCAGCAGCACGTGCCGGCCCGGCCCGGGATGCTCGGCGATCAGATGCCCGGCGCGACCGAACGCCGCGCCGTCTTCCCAGCGCACCTTGAAGCCGAGCGCTGCGAAACGCGGCTGGAGCACGTCCGCGACCTTGCGCACGCCCGCGAAGTTCATGGTGCCGCTGTTGATGTTGACGACCTGCTCCAGCAACGCGATCGAGCTCTGCTCCTGCGCCTGCACGCGCTTGACCAGCGAGCGCTCGGCCGCTGACGGCGCGGCGCTGGCCGCACCGGTCACACACAGGACAGCGAGACAGGTAAGCGCGGGCAGCAGGAATCGCATGGCGGAATTTCACCTTTGACGGGGTTCGCATCATGATACGCGACAGATGACATCCGACACGCCGCAAGCTGCTCCCGCCGTCACGGCGGAGGGCGAAGCATTCGCATCCGCGCCCCGGCGCCTCCACTACGTCAGCGTCGAGAAGCCGGAGCCGGGCTCGAGCGTCGCGATCGCCCCGGGCGTGCGCTGGGCGCGCATTCCGCTGCCGCTGGACCTCAATCACATCAACGTGTGGCTGGTCGCAACTGCCGACGGCTGCGTGATCGTCGACACAGGCATGGCGGTGCAGATCGGCAAGGACGCATGGGAAGCGATCGAGCGCGAAACATTCGCCACTCAGCCGGTGCGCGCGGTGTTCGTCACGCACATTCATCCCGATCACAGCGGACTCGCCGCGTGGCTGCAGGAGCGCTATCGCGTGCCGGTGCTCATGTCCGTGCACACGCACGACATGCTGCGCACGATGGCGACGGGCGAAGGCAGGCCGCGACAACAGAAGGTCGAAGAGTTCTTCCGGTCCCACGGCCTGCACGACGTCGAGCAGGTGGCGCCGGTGTTCAATCCCGAACGCTTCGCGCGCATGACCAGCGGACTGCCGCAGGTCGAGCGACACGTTGCCGATGGCGACACGCTGCGCTGGGGCGGCGGCGAGTGGGCAGCGATGCAGACCGACGGCCACGCACACGGCCATCTGTGCTTGTCGAACGCGGGTGCCAACCTGCTGATCAGCGGCGATCAGGTACTGCCCACGATCTCATCGAACATCAGTTACGGTTTTCACGTGCCGGATGCCAATCCGCTCGGCTCGTATCTCGACTCGCTGCAACGCTTGCGCGCGCTGCCGGCGGATACGCTGGTGCTGCCTTCGCACGGCGTTCCGTTCCAGGGATTGCAGCAGCGCATCGACGATCTGACGCAGCATCACGAAGAACAACTTGCGAAAGTCGAGCAGCGCTGCCGCGAGCCGCGCACCGCCGCCGAACTGTTGCCGACGATGTTCCGTCGCGAGCTGAAGGGCATGCACCTGTTCCTGGCCTTCGGCGAAGCGCTCGCGCATCTCGAATACCTGGTGCACGCGCGACGCCTGCGCCGGGAGACGTCCGCAGGCGTCATCCGCTACGCGGCTCAGTAGTCGATCCACTCCACCGGAAAGGCCGGCTTTGTGCCGGTAATCCTGCGCAGCGTCGTCTCGATCGTCGTCGCGTCGTTGTCGAAGCTGCCGTGGCAGGCGCGGATGCGCCGGCCGAGCGTGCCCGTCGAAACCTGCTTGGTGCTCACGACGTCGAGGCCATTGCCGCTCGCGCTCCAGAATTTCTGCCACAGCTTCACGCTTTCGATCTCGTCCGGGTGCCATTTCGGATTCGCCTTGGCCTCGAATGCCTGCTCCAGGCCGAGGATCGGCATCTTGTGGCAGGTCTCCAGCGAGCGGCTCACGAGATACAGCAGCGACTTGCGATACGGACCGACGGTGTCGCAGATCTCGACCGCATCCGACAGCGTGTGAATGTGCAGGCGCTTGCGCGGCAGCACGTTGTTCTCGATCGCGGGCACATAGTGCTGGACCGCGAAGCGCACCGTGCATGCCGGCGCGTACAGATGACAGCTCGCGACGTCGAGCTTGCGCGCGGGCAGCAGATCGAGCAGATGCCCGAGAATGATCGAGCCCGCGGAATGGCCGATGAGATGGATCTCCAGCTGCGGCACCTCTGCTTTGAGTTGCACGAGCGCGTCGGCGAGCAGCGTGCAGCCGCGGCTCGGCTCGGCGGAGCTGGCGGCGTTCTGCTTCATCTGACTCCAGATCGGCTTCGCCGCGGGCCGCGCGAGCACTTCGACCGTGCGGTCGAGCACTTCGGCGGCGGTTTCCTTGACGCGCTCGAACAGATCGCCGATGTCGCCTTCGGGGCGCGGCACCTTTTTCAGTTCGTCTTCGAGAATGCCGGAGAGCGTCTCCGTGGGACCGGTGCGCCACGTCAGGAACACGGGATAGACGCCGTTCGCTTTGAAGTACGGCGCGAGCGTCTGGATGCGCTGCACCGATGCGTCTTCCGAGTTCAGTCCGCCGTGCGCGTAGATCGCGATGCGCCGCGGCTTCGCGCCGCCCTCCCAGAAGCGTTGCGGCGCCTCGCACGCGAGATCCTGCACGCAGGTCGCGCCATTCTCGTGAGTCAGGATGCGATTGATCACCTCGCCGTCGTTGCCCATCACGAGGGTGTGCTTGTAGGCCTCCTCGCTGCTCCAGCGCGCGACTTCCTTCTGCACTTTCGGCGGCGGTTCCTTGGTGCTGCCGGAGACGAACGTGATCGAGCCCGCGCGCGCCATCACGGTTTTTTCCTTCGCGCTCGCTGGCACGGTGGAAGCCCTGGCCGTGTCGGACGGCACGCCAAGCGCCGCGATCCACGAGTCGGTGCCGTACTTCACCCATTCTTCGTACGGCAGCACGCCGAAGCCGCAGTTGCCCCACGGCAGGCCCCACGAGTTCTGCACCACGAAGCCGATGCGGTTGTAGCCGACCAGCGCGAACGCGTGGCCGCCGAGCGAGTCCGCCTTGCGAATGGGTTTGACGACCGGCAGGGAGTCGTGTCCGGCGATCGTTTTCCTGCGCGCTTCGATGGCCCAGCCGTCGTGCACGTCCGAGGACACGTAGATCGCGCCGATCTCCAGGATCGCCGCCTGCATGTCGACGACCGAAGCGCGGTTGATGCGGTAGTAGACGCCGAGCCGCCGCTGCATGGCGTCCTCGGTCCAGCCCGCGTGCGGCTTCACGAAGCGCACGTGGCCGGCCTTGTCACGGTAGGGCCACAGGTTCTCGGTGCATACGCCGTGCTTGTGCCACGCCTTGAGGGCGCCGCGGCAGCTCGAGCCGTCGTAGTCCTCGCCGGGCCATTCGTCGTAGAAGCGCGCGAGGTGATACAGCATGCGCGGACTCACGGGATGCTGTTTCCGCTTGTCGTTCAGCTCGAGTGCGACGCGCCAGTTCAGGTAATTCACGACACACGCCAGGCCGAAGCCGGTGCAGGCGCCCTCGGAGCCCTGATCGAGCACGAGCCCGGACTTGCAGTAGCTCGGCAGCAGGCGGCGGATCGCAGCGTCGTCCGGCCATTGCTGCGGCAGTGAGACCACGTTCGGCGTGAACTCGCGATCGCGCAGGTCGAGGCGGTCGGGGCGTGCGTCGAGCGTGCGGCCGATGCTCTTCACGAACTTGCCGGGCATGATCGTTCTCCTTCGTGGCAGGCGAACGTCTACCGAAACGAGGTGCGCTTTTCAATTGGCCCGGCGGCCGTCGTTCGCGTCATCATTGGCATCGCTGGCGGACAAGCACCGCCCAAGGAGATCCCTCGTGCGTCAGTTCGTCGAATTCGCCGTGCATCTCGCGGATCTGGCCGATGAGCAGATCCTGCCGCGCTTTCGTGCGCCGGTGGACATGGAGAACAAGAGCAAGGGCGGCGGCTTCGATCCGGTGACCGTCGCGGACCGCGAGGCCGAGGCGGCGATCCGGCGCGAGATCCGCCGCGTGTATCCGGACCACGGCATCCTCGGCGAGGAGCACGGCTTCCAGGCCGGCACCAGTCCGTACACGTGGATCCTCGATCCGATCGATGGCACGCGCTCGTTCGTGCTCGGACAACTCCACTGGGGCACGTTGATCGCGCTCAACGATGGCAATGCGCCGGTCGTCGGCTTGATGCGCCAACCCTATACCGGCGAGACGTTCATCGGCACCGCGGCCGGGTCTGAGTTACGCCGCGGCACCAGCACGACGCGATTGACGGCGCGCGGCGCGTCGCGACTCGCGGACGTCAGCGTCTGCGCAACGGACCCTACGATGTTCGCAGGTGAGGCTCATCAGCGCGCATTCGCGCGTCTCGCGCCGCACGCGCGCTCCGTGCGCTTCGGCGGCGATTGTTATACGCCGTGTCTCGTCGCCGGCGGCTGGGCCGACCTGGTCGTCGAAGCGGGATTGAAGCCGTGGGACGTACAGGCGTTGATTCCAATCGTGCAGGGCGCAGGCGGCATCATCACCGATTGGTCAGGCGGCCCGGCGGACCGCGCCAGCGAGGTCATCATCGCCGCGAACCGCCCGCTGCACTCCGAAGTCGTGGCGGCGCTCGCGTGGTCGGTGCCGGGAGAGAAAAACGAGTGAAACTCAGCAGTGCAGCAATCCGCAATGTTGCAGCGCTGAGTTTCCGCTGAATTTCTCTCCCGGCACCTGTCAGGGCTCGTTGCCGGAGAAGGTGACGGCCTTGGCGCCTTCGACAGTGCCGATCTGGGCGCGATCGCTGACGTAGAGCTCCACCTCGTGCTCGAACTTGAGCCGGCCCTCGACCACCGCGCCCGGGCCGATGACGATGCGCGGAACGTGGCGCTTGCCGATGTTCCAGCCGCCGTTCGGCTTCTCGACCAGGATGCCGCCCTCGATGCGCGCCTCGGGGCCGAGGTTGATGTCGCCGTTCACGGTCTTGAGTCCGCCGCCGACATGCGCCGCGTTGATGGTCATCTTGCCGTTGACGTTCGACAGGCTGCCGCTGACGTTGGCACCCTTGGCGAGATCGGCGGAGCCGTTCACGGCGGAGACGTTGCCGCTGACCTGCACGCCTTCGGCGAGCTTCATCTTGCCGTTCACCGTCTCGACGCTCGCGGCCTTCACGTTCTCGTTCAGCGTGATGCCGCCGTTGACGCTCTCGACGCCTCTCACGGTCGCATTGCGCTCGATGTTGATGGAGCCGTTGACGGTGTCGACGTCGTCGGCGGTGGCGCCTTCCTCGACCGTGACGGAGCCATTGACGGTCGAGACGTCACCGGCGGTCTGGCCGGCCTCGACGCGCACCGAGCCGTTGACTTTGGAAACGCCGTTCGCGGCGAACGCCGCGAGCGGCAGGCAGGCCAGGAGCGCGAGACACAGGGTTTTCATGGGCAGGTTCCTCCAGTTCATGGCCGGTTGGACGCGGTCTTTTGCTCAAGGGTTGCAATGCTCGTGTAAGGTTCCGCCATGGATGTTCCCTCGCATGTCGCCGGCGTTGCACAGGTGATTCAGGCAGCGGTAGCGCCAGTGTTTTTGCTCGCGGGCGTCGGCGCGACGCTGAACGTCCTGGCGAGCCGCATCGGCCGCATCATAGACCGCGCCCGGATCATGGAGGACAAGCTGCACGCGGCGACGCCCGACGACGCCAATCACCTGCATTCACGGCTGCGCGTGCTGTCGCGCCGGGCCACGCTGATCAATCGTGCGATCGCACTGTGCGTGCTGTGCGGCCTGCTCGTGTCGTTGGTGGTCGCCGCGCTGTTCGTGAGCTCATCGCTCGGCATCGATCTCGCCGCACCGATCGCAGTCGCCTTCGTGATCGCGCTGTTGAGCCTGGCGGCGGCGCTGCTGCTGTTTCTGCGCGAAGTGTTCATCGCGACAAGTTCGCTCACATTCGGTGGCACGCGTCCTGCCGCCGCCGACGTCGCCAAACCATGACAGTGGCGAACCAAAAGTGTCAGGTGCGGGCAATCCACGGCGTTTGCCCCAATTCCGTGATGCACTCCACACAATTGCGTTCGCCGGACCCGGCATCATCGCGGTCGCATGGTGCAAACGCCTCCAGAAATCGTGGTGCAGCCGGATGCTTTCCGCGTCACCCGCGAACCCCTGTTGCTGGTCTCCGAATTGCGCGCCGCTCTCGCGGTCTGCCTCTTCGATGACACGCAGGCGGTTGGCGGTCTCCTGCATTTGCGTTACGTCGCGACCGCCGGCAATCAGCCCGTCGACCTCACGGACAACACGCTGAGCTCCGACCTGTTGCTGATGGACCGCTTCTGCAAGGAGCTGCGCTCCGCGGGCGCACGCAAGCAGAGCTGGCGCGTCAGCATCTTCGGTCACACGCCGCAGCAGCCGGCGATGGAAGGCCCGGCGGCTACGGTGATCGACCTGGCGAAGGCGTATTTCTCCGATGCGCGCCTGCCCGTGGAGTGCAAGGAATTTCGCCGCGAGCTCGGCGTCGTGGTCCGCATGGACGCGCGCGAGGGCCGCATTTGGGTGAACGGCACGCCCGGTACCGCCGCGACCCGCCTGGCCGCCCCCGAACGCGCCTGACCGCCCTGCAGTCCCTGCCGGTGCGGGCTATAGCCCGCACCTACGTGCTAGCCTTGGCGCCGCCGAAAACAACGACGCCGAGGCCCGCCCCGTGCAATCAGCCGCAGCGCCGTCCGCGCCGCTCTACAAATCGCTGTATTTCCAGGTCCTGATCGCAATCGCCATCGGCGTCACGCTCGGCTATTTCTCGCCGGAAACCGGCGTGCGGATGGAGTGGCTCGGCAAAGCCTTCATCAAGCTGATCACGATGCTGATCGCGCCCGTGATTTTCTGCACGGTCGTCGTTGGCATCGCCGCGATGGAGCGCATGCGGGACGTCGGCAAGACGGGCGTGCTCGCGCTGGTCTACTTCGAAGTGGTCAGCACGCTGGCGCTGATCGTCGGCCTGGTGATCGTCAACGTGGTGCAGCCGGGCGCAGGCATGAACATCGATCCTGCGACACTGGATCCGAAGGCGGTGGCGTCGTATGCACAGACCGCCGAGCACCGCACGCTCCCCGAGTTCCTGCTGAACATCATTCCGACGACGTTCGTCAGTGCGTTCACCGAGGGCCAGATCCTGCAGGTGCTGCTTGCGGCCTTGTTGTTCGGTTTCGCCCTGCACGCCGTCGGCGAGCGCGGCCGTCCGATCTACGACATCATCGAGCGGCTCGCGCACGTGTTCTTCCGCATCGTCGGGTTCGTCATGCGGCTCGCGCCGATCGGCGCCTTCGGTGCGATCGCGTTCGCGATCGGCAAGTTCGGCATCGGCACGCTGGCGTCGCTCCTGAAGCTGATGGCGTGCTTCTACGCGACCTGCCTCATATTCGTGTTCGTCGTGCTCGGCATCATCGCGCGCGTACACGGCTTCAGCATCTTCAGGTTCGTGCGCTACCTGCGCGATGAGCTGCTGATCGTGCTCGGCACGTCCTCGTCGGAGTCGGTGCTGCCGCGCATGCTGGCCAAGATGGAGAACGCCGGATGCTCCAAGCCTGTCGTCAGCCTGGTGATTCCCACGGGCTACTCATTCAACCTCGACGGCACGTCGATCTATCTGACGATGGCGGCCGTGTTCATCGCCCAGGCGACCAATACGCACCTCACGCTGCTCGATGAGCTGGCGCTGCTGGCCGTGGCGTTCGTGACTTCGAAGGGGGCTGCCGGGGTCACGGGCAGCGGTTTCGTGACTCTCGTGCAAACGCTATCAGCCGTTCGTACATTGCCGGTGGCCGGCGTGGGCCTCATCCTTGGCATCGACCGGTTCATGTCGGAGGCCCGGGCTTTGACCAACCTGGTCGGCAACGGCGTCGCAACAGTCGTCGTCGCGAAATGGTGCGGAGCGCTCGACGAGCAGCGCCTGCAGCAGGAGCTCAGAAAATGAGCAGCCCCATTCAGTTCGTGCCGGTCACGACGCCGCAGCAGCTCGATACCATCGCCGGACTTGCGCGTGAGATCTGGGACGAGTACTACGTGCCGTTGATCGGTCGGGCCCAGGTCGACTACATGGTGTCCAGATTCCAGAGCAGCGGGGCCATGGCGCAGCAGATGCGCGACGGTTACGAATACTTCATGACCGAGCGGGACGGTCGGAACATCGGGTACTGCGCTGTGCAGGCACAACCGGCTGAAGGCAGCCTGTTCCTGAGCAAGCTGTATCTCTTACGCGACGCTCGCGGTGCGGGAACCGGCCGGGTTTGCATGGAGTTCATTGAGCAGCTTGCCCGCCGCCGCGGTCTTAACCTGCTATGGCTGACCGTAAACAAAGGAAACCCGGCCGTGAAAGCCTACGAGCGCCTGGGATTCCGGATCGCCGCGGACCTCCTGATGGACATCGGGGGCGGCTATGTCATGGACGATTTCCGCATGGAAAAGCAGCTGCACTGAGCCCGCGCCGCTCAGTTCACCTGGTGAGCCGCAGCGCCATGTCGCAACGATCCCGGAAATCAACCTACGGTCATGAGTGTGTCGATAGACAAGGAAACTGCTGAGGACGGTGACGCCCGTCGCGTGCTCGCCAGCTGGCTCGACGACTATGCCGGCGGCCGCTGCGACCGCGAGGACATGCAGGAGTCCTTCCTGTCCGTCTGCCGCAGCAACCCCGATGCTCCGTGGGATGCGCTGGCGCTGCTCGACCAGTATCAGCGTCGCGGCAAGATCGACGCGGCTCTCGCGCGCACGCTGAAGGCCGACATCGCGCAGATGGTGTTCGGCAACGCCAATCAGACCGGCGCGCCGCCGCGCGATCCGACCGAAGCGACGCTCGACACGACCGGCTCGCGCTGGCGCAAGCTGGTCGCGGAGAACGAGCCGCAGACCGCGGACGTCGAGCCCGCGTTCGTCGATCCCACGCTGTTCCGCCGCGATTTCGATCCGGCGACGCGTCCGCCGACGCAGCAGGTACGTGAGGAAGCGCAGCAGCAGGCGCCGCGCAGGCCGCCGCCGCAGAAGGACGCCGCACCGAAAGACATCCTGCGCGATCGCTATGAGCTGCTCTCGATCCTCGGCCGCGGCAGCAGCGGCGCCGTCTACAAGGCGCTCGACCGGCATCGCGCGCACCTTGCGGACTCCGCACGCTACGTCGCGGTCAAGGTGCTGAAGGTCGACTATCACAACCGTCCGGAGGCGCTGGCCGAGCTCGAGCGCGAGTTCCACCAGGCGCAGTCGCTGTCGCATCCGAACATCGTCAGCGTGTTCGACCTGGACAAGGACGGCGACACCAACTTCATCGTAATGGAGCTGCTGCAGGGCGAGCTGCTCGCCGACATCATGCTCCGGCTGCGCGGTCCGATGCAGCGTCAACATGCGATGACGATCATCAGCAGCGGCGGAGCAGCGCTGGCGCACGCGCATCGGCGCGATGTGATCCACGCTGACCTCAAGCCGCGCAACATCATGATCACGGCGACGGGCGAAGTG
>DATEKT010000228.1:0-70541 GCA_035277305.1 Steroidobacteraceae bacterium
CCAGGTCGCCGCGGCGATGGAACGCGTGCGCAGCGAGGTGAGCGGCGTCGCGGTCATGGTCGGATATCCCGATTACACCGAGGATGCGATCTACAACGCGGCTGCGCTGATTCGCGACGGCAAGGTGCTCGCGAACTACCATAAGCACGAGCTGCCGAACTATTCCGTCTTCGACGAGAAGCGCTATTTCAAATCCGGCACGCAGCCCCGCATCGTCGAGCTGAACGGCATTCGCGTGGGCCTGGTCATCTGCGAAGACGTGTGGGAGCGGAATCCGGCGCGCCAGGCATGGCAGGCGGGTGCGCAGTTGCTGGTCGTAATCAACGGCTCGCCGTACTCGCTGCAATCGCAGCGTCGCCGCGAAGAGACCGTCCGTGCGCGCATCAAGGACACCGGGTTGCCGGTCGTCTACGTGAACATGGTCGGCGGTCAGGACGAGCTCATTTTCGACGGCGGCTCGTTCGTGATGAACGCGGCGGGCGAAGTCGTGCAGCGTGCCGCGCCGTTCAAGGAAATCCTCTACACCGTCGACGTCGATCTCGTCGACGGCAAGGGGGTGCCGCGCGCGGGCAACATCGAACCGGAGTTGTCGGAAGAGGCGAGCGTCTACAACGCCCTCGTGCTCGGCGTTCGCGACTACGTCGGCAAGCACCGCTTTCCCGGCATCGTGCTCGGGTTGTCGGGTGGCATCGATTCAGCGCTGACGCTTGCCATTGCGGTCGACGCGCTCGGTGCCGACCGCGTGCACGCGGTGATGATGCCGTCCCGCTACACGTCGCAGATGAGTCTCGACGATGCCGCGGAGGAAGCGCGCACGCTCGGCGTCGGTTACGACATCATCTCCATCGAAGGCATGTTCGAATCCGCGCTCGGCGCACTGAAAGAAGTGTTCGCCGGCCGTGCGCCGGATACAACGGAAGAGAACATCCAGGCGCGTTGCCGCGGTCTGCTGTTGATGGCGATCTCGAACAAGACCGGCCGCATGGTGCTCACGACCGGCAACAAGAGCGAGATGGCTGTCGGCTACGCCACGCTGTACGGCGACATGGCCGGCGGTTTCGCGCCGATCAAGGACTGCAGCAAAATGCTCGTGTATCGGCTGGCGCACTATCGCAACGCGATCTCGCCGGCGATTCCGGCGCGCGTGATCGAGCGCGCGCCTTCCGCCGAGTTGCGGCCCGATCAGAAAGATTCCGATTCGCTGCCGCCGTACGAGATCCTCGATGCGATCCTCGAGCTGTTCATCGAAGACAACCTGTCGGTCGACGAAATCTCCGCGCGCGGATTCGATCGCGCGACCGTGGGCCGCGTGCTCGAGATGGTGAAGCGCAACGAGTACAAGCGCCGGCAAGCGCCGCCCGGCGTCCGCATCAGCGATCGCGCGTTCGGCAGGGACTGGCGCTATCCGATCACGTCGGGATATCGGACGCGCTAGATGCAGCTGCGACGCGCCGATTACGCGCTCGTGATCGGACTGTTCGTCGTATCGCGAATCCTCTACGCGCTGCTCGGCCTGCACTTCGATTCGAGCCCGTTCCCGGGCTACATGCAGTTCATCGACTCGGAGCTGCTGCGGACTCGTCTGCTCGAGTCGCTGTGGTACTACCACGCTCATCCGCCGCTGCTGAACCTGTTCACCGGAATCGGCCTGAAGCTGTTCGGCGAGCATGCGGATGCGTTCTTCGCTGTGAGCTTTCACGCGCTCGGCGTGGCCATGGCCCTGGCGGTCTACGCACTCACGTTGCGATTGACGAGCGCGCGTGTAGCCGCGGCGATCGCGACCGGGTTGCTCGTCTTCAGTCCATCGTTCGTGCTGTACGAGAACTGGCTGATGTATTCGTTTCCAGCGGCGGCTTTGCTCACGATTGCCGCGCTGCTGCTGCATCAATACGTGACGACGAAGCGCACCCGGACCGCACTGGTATTTTTCGCCGTCCTGGCGACCCTGCTGCTGACGCGCAGCATCTTTCATCTGGCGTGGATGGTGCTGGTGGTCGCGTTGCTCGCCGTCGCGATGCGAGGGTACTGGCGACAGATCCTGCTCGCGGCCGCGCTTCCCGTGTTCGTCGTCGTGTTCTGGTACGGCAAGAACTACCACTATTTCGGCAGCTTCTCGGCGAGCACGGCGATGGGTCTCGGTCTGTCCAACATCACGACGCTGCTGTTGCCGCGCGAGCAACTTGCGCCGCTGGTCGAGCAGGGCAGGCTGTCGAAGTACGCGCTGGTCTCGCGCTACGATCAGACTGAGCTGCTGTTCCGGATGGAGCCGCCGCGGCACACCGGTATCCCGGTGCTCGACGAAGTGACGAAGACCGGTGGCGCCTACAATTTCAACAATGTCCAGCTGGTGGAGGTCAACAAGCGCTTCACGGCGGACGCGATCGAAGTCGCCCGCACTTTTCCCGCAAGCTACGTGCTGGGCCTGGTCGTATCGAACCGATTGTTTTTCTCGCCTTCGAACATGAACCTGTATTTCGATGACCAGAACCGCCGCGCCGTGCGGCCGATGGAGAAGCTGTTCAATCCGTTGCTCTATGGCGTCGGCGCGCAGCCGCGATACATGGCGCAGCCGCACTTCGGATTCGTCAAGAACAACGAGATCGAGGTGAACACCTCGGTGCCGCTGATCGTGGCGTGGTGCTTGCTGCTCGGCTATGGCTACGTGCGGGCGCGGCGCGGAATTCTCGCCCCGGACGATCATCGCGGGGCCGACGCCATCGCAGTCGGCTTCATCATTCTCAGCGCCGCTTACCTGTATGTCGTCGCCACGGCGGTCGAGCTCGGCGAGAACTACCGCTATCGGTTCCTGATCGAACCGCTGTTCATGGTGCTGGCGGTGGCGGCACTCACCGACCTGTTTCGCAAAGTTCGCAGCCGCTTTGGGAAGTCAGCATGAAGCCGACGCCGCAGTCAGATCGCTCGGTGACCATGGCTGTTCTCGTCGCGCTCGCCGCGGCGGAATGGGCCTTCGTCGGCCCGCAGGTTTTTGCGATCGCCGCGAGCGATGCCGCCGACTCGATGTGGCGGCTGCTGCCGCTGCTGGGGATGCCGCGGCTGATCATCGGGCTCTGCGCGGGACTGGTGCTCGCGGTCGTCGACAATCGCGCCATGCGCATCGTGGCGTTCTTCACTTACATCGTCCTGCTGCTGTGGAGTTTTGTCCGCAGTGATGTCTACGTGCGCTGGCGCGATCTGTATGCCGTCGCGCAGGTTGTGATTCCTTACGCTTCCGGACTCGTCGGGATGGGGATCGGCTTCGCGCTGCGCCGTCCGGTGCGGCGGAGTCTCAACTTGAAGTCCGACAAGTAGCGTTCACCAGATCTTCCACCAGTGCTTCTTCTCGCCAACCGTGTCGACGTTGGCGTAATTCTCTTTCAGCACCTTCTCGCTATCCGCCGCAAGATCGTTCATCCCGAGCTTGCGATACGACTCCGCCATGATCTCCAGCGCTCTCTTGACCTGCGGCGCGCCGTCGTAATTCTCGATCGCATACTTCGAACGATTGATCGCGCCGACCCACGCGCCGCGCTTCAGGTAGTACTCGGCGACGTACACCTCGTACGCGGCGAGGCGGTTGCGCAGGAAGATCATGCGCTGGCGCGAGTCAGCGGCGTACTCGCTGTTCGGGAAGCGCTCGGTGATCGTCTGGAACGCCTGGAACGATTTGCGCGCGTCGATCGGCGGGCGCTCGGTCAGGTCGGCGTTGAACCAGCGCTCGAGGAAGTTCGGGTTGCGCTCGAACTGCACCAGTCCCTTGACGTAGTACGCGTAGTCGATGCGCGGGTGCGCGGGGTTCTCGCGGATGAACTGGTCGGCCTGGTCGATCGCCGATTCCGGCTCGCGGTTCTTGTAGTACGCCCACATCAGGTCCAGCTGGCCCTGGCGCGCCTCGTTGCTGAACGGAAAGCGGGCTTCGAGGTTCTCGTAGTAACTGATGCAGTCCTTGTAGTTCGCGTTGTCGCAGGCGCGCTTGGCCATGTCGTACAGCTTTTCGGCGTTGCCGACCGGGGCGCGCGTGCGGCCGCCGCCGCAGCCGGACAGGCCCAGCAGGATCGCGACCGTGGTCAAAACGAGGATGCGCATGCGAGAATTCGTCGCCATTTTTTGCAGGTCCGGGCGTCAGGCAAGGCGGGCGAGTATAGCCGGGTCCTTTCTTTGTCGGCAGGCTCGCCCCGAAGTTCCTCTACCCCACGTCCCAGCCCATGTCTGAACCGATCCAGCGCACCCTGACCGTTCCCGTCGAATACGCGGGCCAACGCCTCGACCAGGTGCTGGCGGAGCTGCTCAGCGACTTCTCCCGGACCCGGATCAAGGACTGGATCGAGGCCGGCCAGGTGCTCGTCGACGGTGAGAAGCTCCGGCCCAAGGACAAGGTTCTGGGCGGGGAGCAGGTGCGGGTCAGCGCCGTGGTCGAGGAGACCGGCGGGGTCGCGCCGGAGCAGATCGAGCTGAACGTCGTCCACCAGGACCGCCACATCCTGGTCCTCAACAAGCCGGCCGGGCTGGTCGTGCACCCGGGCGCCGGCAACGCGGCCGGCACGTTGCAGAACGCGCTCCTGCACCTGGACCCCAAGCTCGCGCAGGTGCCGCGGGCCGGCATCGTGCACCGGCTCGACAAGGACACCAGCGGGCTCATGGTCGTCGCCCGCACGCTCGAAGCGCACACGGCGCTGGTGCGCATGATCGAAGCGCGCGAAGTCCAGCGTGAATACGAAGCGGTCTGCGTCGGTGTGATGACGGGCGGCGGCCAGGTCGATGCGCCGATCGGGCGGCATCCGGTCGATCGCGTGCGCATGTCGATTCGCGAGGATGGGCGCGAAGCGGTCACGCACTATCGCGTGGTGCATCGCTATCGCGCGCACACACATGTGCGGTTGAAACTGGAATCGGGGCGCACACATCAGATCCGCGTGCACATGGCGCACATTCGCTATCCACTCGTCGGCGATCGCGTGTATGGCGGCCGGCTGTTGTTGCCGAAGGGAGCTTCGCCGCAGCTCATCGACGCGTTGCGGACGTTCCGCCGTCAGGCGTTGCACGCAGCGAGTCTCGCGTTCGCTCATCCGGTGACGGAGAAGCCGATCCGCTGCGACGCTGCGTTGCCCGAAGACATGCAGGCGCTGTTGCGCGTGCTCGCTGAAGATCACAAACGCAAATGACCGAGCTGCAACTCATCGAAGCTGATTGGCCGGCGCCGAAGAATGTGCGCGCGGTCGCGACGACGCGCGTGGGCGGCGTCAGCGTCGGGCAGTACGCGAGCCTGAATCTCGGTGCGCACGTCGGCGATGACGCGCCTTCGGTCAGTGAGAATCGAGTGCGGCTGCGCACGACGCTGGAGTTGTCGCGCGAACCGCTGTGGTTGAATCAGGTTCACGGCACGGCTGTCGTCGAAGCAGGTCCGCATGAGCCAGTCCCGACGGCGGACGCTTCGTTCGCGCGCTTCGCGGGCCAGGCGTGCGCGGTGCTGACCGCGGATTGCTTGCCGGTGGTCTTCTGCGATAGCGATGGGACACGTGTCGCAGCCGCGCATGCGGGCTGGCGTGGACTTGCTGCTGGCGTGCTCGACAGTGCACTGGGCGGACTGGGCGTCGCGCCCGATCGCGTGCTTGCGTGGCTCGGTCCCGCGATCGAGCAGGATGCGTTCGAGGTCGGCCCGGAAGTTCGCGAGCGATTTCTCGCGCGCTCTTCGGGCAACGAGAGTGCATTCAAGCAGAACGCGCGCGGCCGCTGGCAGGCGGATCTCTACGATCTCGCGCGACGCGAGCTTGCGCGGCTCGGCGTCACGCAGGTCTTCGGCGGCGGGTTCCGCTGCTACGAGGATCGCGATCGCTTCTATTCCTATCGCCGCGACGGAACGACCGGGCGCATGGCGACGCTGGTCTGGATGAAATAAGAATGCCGCTGCTGGTCTGGATCATCCTGTTCACTGCGCTCGGCGGCGCGCTCAGCGCGCTCGCGGCGTCGCTGTTCTTGATCGCGCCGGAGTCGCTGCGTGCGCGTGTGCTGCCGCATCTCGTCAGCTTTGCGACAGGAGCGCTGCTCGGCGCGGCGTTGCTCGGTCTGTTGCCGCACGCGATCGAGGCGGCGGGTATCTCCGGCACGCACAATGTCGGGCTGACGCTGCTTGCGGGTCTGCTCATTTTCTTCGTGCTGGAGAAGATGGTGCTCTGGCGCCATTGCCACCAGGAGGTGTGCGAAGGGCACGTGCCGCATCCGCACGGTCACGCGACGGACGCGCATCGCGATGCCGCGTCTGCCTCGCTGATTCTGATCGGCGACGGCTTCCACAATGTGCTCGATGGCGTGCTGATCGCGGCGGCGTTCATGACCGACGTTCATCTCGGCATCGTCACGGCGCTTGCGGTCATCGCGCACGAAATCCCACAGGAGGTCGGCGACCTCGCGATCCTGCTCCACGGCGGCATGTCGCGCCTGCGGGCGCTGACGCTGAATCTGCTGACGTCGCTCACGTCCGTGGTCGGCGGCGTTGCGGCCTACTTCGCGCTCGGCCCGGTCCACCAGGTCCTGCCGTACGCCATTTCGCTCGCCGCCGCGAGTTTCCTATACATCGCGGTCGCGGACCTGATCCCCGGCCTGCACCGCCGCGTCGACGCCGGCTCCGGCGTGCGGCAGTTCATCTTCATAGTCCTCGGCGTCTGCGTCATCTACGTCAGCCACTCGCTGGCGCACTGAAGGAAACCGGTGCAAACCGGTGCCGGGAGAGAAAAGCAGCGAAAACTCAGCACTGCACCAAATGCTGCGGCGCTGACTTTTCGGCGGTTTTTTCTCCCGGCACCGGGTTGATTTCCGAGGCCGATCCCCTACATTTCCGGCCATGCGCATGGACAAACTGACGAGCAAATTCCAGCTGGCGCTGGCCGATGCCCAGTCGCTTGCCGTTGGCCGGGACCATCAGTACATCGAGCCGTTACACGTGATGACGGCCCTGCTGGACCAGCAGGGCGGCTCGGTGCGGCACCTGCTGGACAAGGCCGGCACCAACGTCAACCTGCTGCGCTCGCAGCTGGGCGAGGCGCTCGACCGCCTGCCGAAAGTCGAAGGCTCCGGCGGCGAGGTGCATCTTTCGAACGAGCTCACCCGCATCCTCAACGTCACCGACAAGATCGCGCAGCAGCGCGGCGACCAGTACATCTCCAGCGAGCTGTTCGTGCTCGCGGCGCTCGAGGACAAGGGCCAGCTCGGCACCATCCTGCGCAATGCCGGCGCCGTGAAAGGCTCCATCGACAAAGCGATCGAGGAAGTTCGCGGCGGCGAGAAGGTCACGGACCCGAACGCCGAAGAGAACCGCCAGGCGCTCGAGAAATACACGGTCGATCTCACCGAGCGCGCGGAGCAGGGCAAGCTCGATCCGGTGATCGGCCGCGACGACGAGATCCGCCGCACCGTGCAGGTGCTGCAGCGTCGCACCAAGAACAATCCCGTGCTGATCGGCGAGCCCGGCGTCGGCAAGACCGCAATCGTCGAAGGCCTCGCGCAGCGCATCGTCAACGGCGAAGTGCCGGAAGGCCTGCGCCGCAAGCGCATCCTGTCGCTCGACATGGGCGCGCTGATCGCCGGCGCCAAGTATCGCGGCGAGTTCGAGGAGCGCCTCAAGGCCGTGCTCAACGACCTCGCGAAGCAGGAAGGCCAGGTCATCCTGTTCATCGACGAGCTGCACACGATGGTCGGCGCCGGCAAAGCCGAAGGCGCGATGGACGCCGGCAACATGCTCAAGCCCGCGCTCGCGCGCGGCGAGCTCCACTGCGTCGGCGCGACCACGCTCGACGAGTATCGCAAGTACATCGAGAAGGACGCGGCGCTGGAGCGGCGCTTCCAGAAAGTGCTCGTCAACGAGCCCTCGGTCGAGGACACGATCGCGATCCTGCGCGGCCTGAAGGAGCGCTACGAAGTTCACCACGGCGTCACGATCACGGACCCCGCGATCGTCGCGGCCGCGACGCTTTCGCATCGCTACATCACGGACCGCCAGCTGCCCGACAAGGCGATCGACCTGATCGACGAGGCCGCCTCGCGCATCCGCATGGAGATCGATTCCAAGCCCGAATCGATGGATCGCCTCGAGCGCCGCATCATCCAGCTGAAGATCGAGCGCGAAGCGCTCAAGAAAGAATCCGACGAAGCGTCGAAGAAGCGCCGCACGGCGGTCGACGACCAGATCAAAACGCTCGAAAAGGAATACGCGGACCTCGACGAAGTGTGGAAGGCCGAGAAGGCCTCGGTGCAGAGCGCCGCGCACATCAACCAGGAGCTGGAGCGTGCGCGTCTCGAGCTGGAAACAGCGCGCCGCGCGCAGGACCTGCAGCGCATGTCCGAGCTTTCGTACGGCAAGATCCCCGAGCTGGAGCGGCGCCTCGCCGCGGCCAGCAGCGCCGAACAGCAGCCCACAAAACTCCTGCGCAACAAGGTCACCGACGAGGAAGTCGCGGAAGTCGTTTCGAAGTGGACCGGCATCCCCGTCTCCAAGATGCTCGAAGGCGAGAAGGAAAAGCTGCTGCACATGGAGGACGCGCTGGCGAAGCGCGTCGTCGGTCAGAGCGAGGCCGTGCATGCGGTGTCGGATGCGATCCGCCGCTCGCGCGCCGGCCTGTCCGATCCGAACCGGCCGAACGGCTCGTTCCTGTTCCTCGGCCCGACCGGCGTGGGCAAGACCGAGCTGTGCAAGGCGCTCGCCGAATTCCTGTTCGACACGGAAGAGGCGATGGTGCGCATCGACATGTCCGAGTTCATGGAGAAGCACTCGGTCGCGCGACTGATCGGCGCGCCTCCCGGTTATGTCGGTTACGAAGAGGGCGGTTATCTGACCGAGGCCGTGCGCCGCCGGCCGTATTCCGTGCTGCTGCTCGATGAAGTCGAGAAGGCGCACCCGGATGTGTTCAATGTGCTGCTGCAGGTTCTCGACGACGGCCGCCTGACCGACGGCCAGGGCCGCACCGTCGACTTCCGCAACACCGTGATCATCATGACCTCGAACCTCGGCTCGCACGTGATCCAGGAGCTGGCCGGCGAGGCGAACTACGCGAAGATGAAGCAGTCGGTGCTGGAGATCGTGCAGCAGCACTTCCGTCCCGAGTTCATCAACCGGGTCGACGACATCGTCGTGTTCCATCCGCTCGGCCGCGAGCAGCTGCGCTCGATCGTCGACATCCAGCTCGGCTACCTGCGCCGGCGCCTGGCCGAGCGTGATATCGAGCTGACTCTCGACGATGCCGCACGCGACCTGCTCGGCGAAGCGGGCTTCGACCCCGTGTACGGCGCCCGTCCGCTGAAGCGCGCGATCCAGCAGCAGATCGAGAACCCGCTGGCGCAGCGAATCCTGAAAGGCGAATTCGGGCCGGGCAGCCGCGTGAAAGTCGCGGCGAAGGGCGGCGAGCTGACGTTCGGTAAGGGCTAGCTAGTCAGGTGACCGGTGGGCCTCTATGATCCGCCGGCTCGTTTTGCGCCGGGAACTGCTCATGCCCATCTACGAATACGAATGCTCGAACTGCAAGTTCTACGTCGAGGCTTTACAGAAGATCTCCGAGGCGCCGCTGCGCCAGTGTCCGAGCTGTAAGAAGCAGACGCTGAAGCGGCTGGTGTCCGCGCCGGTCTTCCGCCTGAAAGGCGGCGGCTGGTACGAGACCGATTTCAAATCGGACCAGGAAGGCAAGCGCAATCTCGCCAAGGGCGAGGAGGCCGAGTCCGCGCCCGCGGACAAGCCCGCCGACGACAAGGCCAAGCCGACCGAGGCCGCCAAGGAAGCGGACAAGAAGCCCGCCGCCGCCGAGCGCAAGAAGACCGCGGCTCGCAAGCCCAGCCGGCCGGCGCCGAAGAGCAAGACCAGGCCGAAGGCGAAACCGAAGCCCGCCAAGCGCCGCCGCTGACCATTTCCTTGCACGGGCTGGGGGGCGTCCGTAACATCGCGCGCTCCCGTCCCAAGCCCGTGTTTTCTCGATGCGTTCCCACTATTGCGGTCAGGTCAACGAGTCCCTCATCGGCCAGACGATCGATGTTGCCGGCTGGGTGCATCGCCGGCGCGATCACGGCGGGGTGATCTTCGTCGACCTGCGCGACCGCGAAGGACTCCTGCAGGTCGTCTTCGACCCGGACGCCAAGGCGATTTTCGCCGACGCCGAGCGGCTGCGCGGCGAGTTCTGCCTGCACGTGCGCGGCCTGGTGCGGGCGCGTCCGGGCAACACCGCCAACGAGTCGCTCGCCTCGGGCAAGGTCGAAGTGCTGGCGCGTGAGCTGGAGATCCTGAGCCGCGCGGAGACGCCGCCGTTCCATCACGACGAAGTGACGAACGAGGAGCTGCGCCTCAAGTTCCGCTACCTCGACCTGCGTCGCGAAGTGATGCAGAAGCGCCTGCGGCTGCGTCACGCGGTGACGCGCGCGATGCGCTCGTGGCTCGACGAGAACGGCTTCATCGACATCGAGACGCCGATGCTCACCAAGGCGACGCCGGAAGGCGCGCGCGATTACCTGGTGCCGAGCCGCACGCATCCCGGCCAGTTCTTCGCGCTGCCGCAGTCGCCGCAGATCTTCAAGCAGCTGCTGATGATGAGCGGCTTCGATCGCTACTATCAGATCGTGCGCTGCTTCCGCGACGAGGACCTGCGCGCCGAGCGCCAGCCGGAGTTCACGCAGCTCGACATCGAGACCTCGTTCCTCAACCAGGAACAGATCGTCCAGATGATGGAAGAGCTGGTGCGCCACCTGTTCAAGACAGTGCTCGACACCGACCTGCCGAAGCCGTTCCCGCGGCTCACGTTCGCGGAAGCGATGCGGCGTTATGGCTCGGACAAGCCGGACCTGCGCATCCCGCTCGAGTTCGTCGACATCGCCGATCTCGTGCGCGACTCGCAATTCAAGGTGTTCGCCGGCCCGGCCGCGAATCCCAACGGCCGCGTGGTCGCGATGCGCGTGCCGGAAGGCGGCACCAAGATGACGCGCAAGGAGCTCGACGACCTGACGCCGTTCGTCGCGCGCTACGGCGCCAAGGGTCTCGCGTACGTGAAGGTCAACGAGAAGGCGAAAGGCCGCGACGGCCTGCAATCGCCGATCCTCAAGTTCCTCAGCGATGATGCGATCAACGGCATCCTGTCGCGCACCGGCGCCGGCGACGGCGACCTGATCTTCTTCGGCGCGGACACCGCGAAGGTCGTCAACGACTCGATGGGCGCGCTGCGCCTGAAGCTCGGCAACGACCTCGGCCTGGCGCAGACCGGTTGGCGACCGCTGTGGGTGATCGATTTCCCGATGTTCGAATGGGACGCGGACGGCAAGCGCTGGGGCGCGGTGCATCACCCGTTCACCTCGCCGCGCGATCCGGATCCTGCCGCGCTGCGCGCGGATCCGGCGAACTCGCTCGCCAACGCCTACGACATCGTGCTGAACGGCTCGGAGATCGGCGGCGGCTCAGTGCGTATTCACCGCCAGGACATGCAGTCGACCGTGTTCGACCTGCTCGGCATCAGCGCGGAAGAGGCACAGCGCAAATTCGGCTTCCTGCTTGAGGCGCTGAAGTTCGGCACGCCGCCGCACGGCGGCATCGCTTTCGGCCTCGATCGCATCGTGATGTTCATGGCGGGTACGGACAGCATCCGCGACGTCATCGCGTTCCCGAAGACGCAGACCGCGGCGGACATCATGACGGATGCGCCGACGGCAGTGTCGGAGGAGCAGCTGAAGGAGCTGCACATCCGGGTGAAGCTGCCAGTAAAGGAATAGCGCGCGTCAGGCGAGGCCGAGCTTCGCCAGCACTTCTTTCGGCGGCCCTTCGAAGGTGGCGGTCGCCACGTTGCCGACGAACTTCAGGTCGCGCGTGCCGATCGGAGTCGTGTAGAAGCCGCCCGCAGTCAGCGCGCGATAACGTTCGAAGAACGGACCGGTGACGAGCGCGTCCACGATCGTGGTCATCTGCGTCGCCGCGAGCTTCGCGAACGGCGCTTTGAACTGCTTCTGCGCTTCGCTCTCGATCTGCGCCAGGCCGGCGAGCACGGTTTTGCGATCTTCGGCGTGTTCGGGGTAGGGCGCGCTGATCCACTCATCGATGAAGTCCACCACGCCAACCTTCGAAGCCGCAGGCGACTGCGCATCCTCGGGAATGATCAGATCGCACAGCGCCGTCGCTGTCGTGCGCTGTTCCTTGGTGAGCGTGAGCGGCCACAGGTCGCCGGCCGCGTACTTTTTCATCAGGTCAGGATCCTTGCCGTAACCCTGCGCTGCCGGCGTCGCAGCCGCCGCGTCGAAGGACACACCCGGCAGCCGCAGCGCCGCGCTGGCCACCAGCACCCATTTGATCGCTGTGCGTCGATCGAATTCGTTCATATCAGAGATCCCGTCTCTTCATCGCCTGCAGCATGTAGTCGGCCGAGCGCCACGCGAGCGCCATGATCGTCAGCGTCGGATTCTTGTCCGCGTTCGAGGGGAACGGCGCGCCGTCGGTGATGAACAGGTTCTTCACGTCCCAGCTCTGCAGCCACTGGTTGACGACCGATTTCTTCGGATCGGTGCCCATGATCGTGCCGCCGATCTCGTGGATGATGAAGCCGCCCGGCGCGATCGCCTTGCGGCCGTCGAGCTCCGCCTTGCCGAGCACCTTGCCGCCCATCGCATCGATGATGTCGGCGAAGGTCTTCTGCATGTGCGCCGCCTGGCGCGTCTCGTGCTCGGACCACTGCCAGTGGAAGCGCAGCGTGGGAATGCCCCATTTGTCCTTGCCGGCCGGATCGATCTCGCAATACGAGTTCTCGTTCGGGATCATCTCGCCGCGGCCTGCGAGCCCGATGAACGAGCCGTAGTAGCGGCGCATGTCCTCTTTCAGCTTGCGGCCATAGCCGCCGGCGAACGAGGCTACCTGCGCCATCGAGCCGACGCTCGGCATGCGCCGGCCGCTGCCCATCTCGATGTGATAGCCGCGCGCGAAGCCGAGCTTCGCAGCGTCCTTGTACAGCCACCACGGCGAGTAGACGTGAATGCCGCCTGCCCCGTCCTCGTTGTGCGGCGGCAGATTTTCCAGCGCCGGGATCTGGCCGCTCACTGGCGAGCCGACGGTATCCATCAGGTACTTGCCGACCTTGCCGCTCGAGTTCGCGAGCCCTTGCGGGAACTGCGTGGATTTCGAGTTGAGCAGGATGCGCACGCTCTCGCAGGCGCTCGCCGCGATCACGACGATGCGCGCTTTCGCACGATGCTCCTTGCCGGTGGTCTTGTCGATGAACAGGACGCCGGAGGCGAGCCCGCGCTTGTCGAGCTCGACTTCGCGCACCATCGCCTGCGTCAGGATGTCGAGATTGCCTGTCGCCATCGCCGGCGGCAGGTGCACAGTCGTCGACTGGTACGTGGCCTTGATGGAGCAGCCGCGACCGCAGTCCGTCGCCCAGAAGCACGCCGCGCGACTGCGCATGTGCTCGGCGAGAATCTTCTGCGCGCGCTCGTTGCCCGGATGCAGCAGCGGCGGCAGGCGCTTGTGATCGAGCTGCTGCGTGAGCACGGCACGATGTGCCGCAACGACCGGCACGCCGAGCGTCTTCGCGTGTTTGCGGATCAGCAGCTCGCCGGCGCGTGGTTTCGGCGGCGGCAACAGGCAGCCCGGCGATGAGTTCGGCGTGTTCTCCATGCCGTCGTTGTCGCCGTAGACGCCGATCAGCATTTCCACTTTGTCGTAGTAGGGCGCGACGTCTTCGTAGCCGATCGGCCAGTCGAAGCCGAGGCCGTCGCGGCTGTGCGGCTTGAAATCGTACGGACCGTTGCGCAGCGAGATGCGGCCCCAGTGATTGGTGCGTCCGCCGAGCATGCGCGCACGCCACCACCAGAAGCGCTGGTCGGGATCGCTCGATGCGCTGGAGTAGGGCTCGTCCGGCATCTGCCAGCCGCCGTCGATCGTGGAATCGTAGAAACCGAATTCCTTGTCCGGCGTCGACGTGCCGCGCAGCGGCGCTTGGTCGGGCGTGTGGAACATCGGCGTTTCGGTCTCGGGCACGTAGTTGCGCCCGGCTTCCAGCATCAGGACCTTCGCGCCGTCCATCGTCAGCGTGTAGGCCGTCTGACCGCCGGCGGCGCCCGAGCCGACGACGATCACGTCGTACTCTTTCTGCAGCTGCTTGGTTTGAATCAACGCCATGGCGGCTACTTCAGCTTCTTGATGCTGATGTCACGGAACAGCACCACATCCTTGTCGTTGTGGTTCTGCAGGCCGATGTAGCCGGCGGCCGCGCGCTTGCCGCGATCCGGCTCGGACGACGCCTTCTTCTCCGGCACCGGGTCGCCTTCCTTGTAATCGGTGATCTTCTCGCCGTTGAGCGTGACGACGGTGCGATCGTCCGTCAGCGTGATTTCCATCGTGTTCCATTCTTTCGGCGCCGGGCTCGCCATCGCCTTGGTGAGCGAATACAGCACGCCGGTGCGGTGGTAGTCGTTCTCGCTGAAATCGATCTGCACTTCGTAACCTTTGTTCACCGGCATCCACGGCTCGGTGGGCTCGGTCGGAATGCGGATGAAGACGCCGGAGTTGCCGCCTTTCGCCTGGTCGGGCACTTTGAAGACGACGCGCACGACGGAGTTGCTGATCTTCTCCTTCGTGTACCACAGCAGGCCCATGCCGCCTGTGGTCTTGAGCATGCCGTTCTCGATCACGAATTCGCCGGGGCCGACGTGTTGCCAGCCGTCGAGGTTCTTGCCGTTGAACAGCGGCTGCCACTGACCGTAATCCTTCGCAGAAGAAGTCACGGCGGCGAATCCGGCCAGCGCTACCGCGCTACCGAGAAAAACTGATCGCAGGGACATGATCGGCTCCTCATAAATCCATCCAGGCCGCGTCTTTGCGGCTCGACTCGACCGCGGCGTGCACGAACTGCACGCCACGCAACCCATCTGCAACCGTCGGCACCAGCTGCGCACCGGCCGGCGGCGAAGATTGCGCATCATACGCCGCGATCAGGTCCGCGATATCGCGGTACAGCTGCGCGAAACCTTCCAGGTAGCCTTCCGGATGGCCGGCCGGAATCCGCGAGCCGCTCGCGGCGATCGGCGACAGGCCGGGCCCGCCGCGCGCGATGCTGCGTGGCTGCTGACCATACGGCGAATGCCGCATGTGATTCGGTTCTTCCTGCGACCACTCCAGTCCGCCCTTCGAACCGTAAACCCGCAGGCGCAATCCGTTCTCGTTGCCGGGCGCGACCTGGCTGGCCCACAGCGAGCCGCGCGCGCCATTCGCGAAACGCAACAGCATCTGCGCGTTGTCGTCCAGCTTGCGGCCGGCAACGTGCGTCGAAAGATCCGCCGCGAGCTGCGCGACGCGCAGCCCGGTGACGAACTCGGTCAGGTGAAATGCATGCGTGCCGATATCGCCCACCGCCGCGGCCGCTCCAGCCTGCTGCGGATCCGCGCGCCACGACGCTTGCTTCTGACCAACCGCTTCCAGCAGCGTCGTCAGCCAGTCCTGCGCGTATTCGACTTGTACGAGACGCAGCTCGCCGAGCTCGCCCGCCGCGATCATTTCCTTCGCTTGCCGGATCAGCGGATAGCCGCTGTAGTTATAGGTGACTGCGAAGACGCGCTTCGTGCGCTCGACCGTGCTGACGAGATCGCAGGCATCCTCTACGCTCGTCGTCATCGGTTTGTCGCAGATGACGTGGAAGCCCGCGTCCAGAAATTTCTTCGCGGCGGCGTGATGCAGATGATTCGGCGTGACGACGGTCACGACGTCGATGCGATCCGTCCGCGCGCGCTCCGCCTGGATCATCTCCTCGACGGATGAGTAGCAGCGGCGCGCGTCGAGCAGCAGGTCGGCGCCGCTCTCGCGCGAGCGTTGTGGATCCGAAGAGAACACGCCGCCCACGAGCTCGTAGCGATCGTCGAGGCGCGCGGCCATGCGATGTACGCCGCCGATGAACGCGCCGCGGCCGCCGCCGATCATCCCCAGGCGCAGGCGCCGGCTCATTGCAATCCCAGCATCCGGCGATTGGCGGCTGCGTCCGCTCCTGAGCTGGCAAAGTCATCGAAAGCGTGGTCGGCGACGCGAATGATGTGACGCTGGATGAACTGCGCGCCTTCGGCCGCGCCCTGCTCGGGATGCTTGATGCAGCACTCCCATTCGAGCACGGCCCAGCCGTCGTAGTCGTACTGCGTGAGCTTCGAGAAGATGCCGTTGAAATCGACCTGGCCGTCGCCGAGCGAGCGGAAGCGGCCGGCACGATCGATCCACGGCGCATAGCCGCAGTAGACGCCTTGCTTCGCCGTCGGATTGAACTCGGCGTCCTTGACGTGAAAGATCTTGATGCGCGGGTGATAGGCGTCGATGAAGCCGAGATAGTCGAGCTGCTGCAGCACCATGTGACTCGGGTCGTACAGCATGTTGCAGCGGGGATGCCCGTCGACGAGCGCGAGGAAGCGCTCGAACGTCACGCCGTCGAACAGGTCCTCGCCGGGATGGATTTCGTAACAGACGTCGACGCCCACGGCATCGAACGCATCGAGGATCGGTCGCCAGCGGCGCGCGAGCTCGTCGAACGCGCTCTCGATCAGTCCTGCGGGGCGCTGCGGCCACGGATATAAATAAGGCCACGCCAGCGCGCCGGAGAATGTCGCGTGAGCTTTGAGTCCGAGGTTCTGCGAAGCGCGCGCGGCTTGCAGCACCTGGTCGACAGCCCACTTCTGCCGTCCTTGCGGATTGCGCCGCAGCTGCGCGGGCGCGAAGCCGTCGAAGGCTTCGTCATAGGCGGGATGCACGGCGACGAGCTGGCCCTGCAGGTGCGTCGAGAGCTCGGTGATCTGCAGCCCTTCCTCCGCGAGCACGCCCTTGATCTCGTCGCAGTAGGTCTTGCTCTGCGCGGCGCGCTCGAGATCGAACAGCCGCGACTCCCACGTCGGAATCTGCACGGCCTTGAAGCCGAGGCCGGCGGCCCACTTGCCGATGGAGCGCAGCGTGTTGAACGGCGGCGCGTCGCCGGCGAACTGCGCCAGAAAGATCGCGGGCCCCTTCATCGTGCGCATGTGCCTAGCCCTTGCTGCCGAGTCCCTTCAGATAGTCGAAGCTGATCTTCACGGCCTCGAGCGGCGAGCGCTCGAAGTTCTCCTGCTCGACGAAGTAGTGCGTGATGCGCTTGCGGTCCGCGGCCTTGAACACTTTTTTCCACTCGATCTTGCCGCTGCCGACCTCGGTGGTCTCCGGTTGCAGGCGGTCGACGGTCACACGCGCGTCCTTGAGCAGGTCCTTCACGTGCAGCATCGAGATGCGGTCGTCGTGCTTCTTCAGCAGCTTGACCGGATCGACCCCCGCGGTGACGACCCACGCCAGGTCCACCTCCATCGTGACCAGTGCAGGGTCGGTCAGGCGCAGCAGCTCGTCGTAGCCGGTGACGCCGTCGTACGAGCGGAATTCCATGTTGTGATTGTGATAGCCGCAGCGCAGGCCGGCCTGCTTGCACGCCGCGCCGATCTTGTTCAGCTGCTCGGCGTTCCACTTCCAGTCATCGAGCGTGATGCCCGAGGCGAGCGACACGACCGCGTGGCCGGGCTTGTCGCGGAAGCGCGAGTCCGCGGTCCACGGGAAAGCGCAGACGAGGTAGTCGGTGCCGAGCGCCTTCGCGTACTCGATGCGCTCCTGCAGCCCGGTCTGTAAATCCGCCATGCTCGCGTGCATGCTCGGCGCCGTCAGCTCGTTGTCGCCGAGCATCCTGCGCAGCTCGCTCGCGGTCGTGCCGGCGGGAATGCCGGCCAGCTCGACTTCGCGATAACCGATCTCACCGATTGCGCGCAGCGTGCCGGCCAGGTCCTTCGCCACGGCGTCGCGAATGGTGTAGAGCTGCAGGCCGATCGGGCGACCCAGGGGTCCCGTCTGCGCCTCGGCGGCGTACGCCTTGTGCAGGCTCATGGCTGCCAATGCCAGGGATCCGCGTTCAAGAAAAGCGCGCCTCGACAGCATTGCATCTCCTCGTTCCCCGTTTGCCCCGAGTATATTGAAGTCCGAATGAATGCGAACCCACTCCGCGACGCCGGCCCGGCGCCCGCCCTGGTGATCCTGGTGCACGGCCTGTGGCAGTCCGGCCTGGAGCTGTTCGTCATGCGGCGCCGGCTGCAGGCCGACGGCTCATTGCGTGCACTGTTCTTCACGTATCCGACCACCGTCGGCACGATGACCAATCACGTGCGTCGGTTGATCGACTGCGCCCGCGCTCACAATGCCGAGCAGCTGCATTTCGTCGGCCATAGTCTCGGCGGCCTGGTCATCCTGCGCGCGCTGGAGATCACCGACGACCTGCCGCCGGGGCGGGCGGTGCTGCTCGGCCCGCCGTTGCAAGGCTCGCGCACGGCGCAGAGTCTGGCGCGGTTGCCGTTCGGACGCGCGCTGCTCGGAGGCGCCCTCACGCAGGAGTGCGTCGACTGGTCGCCGCGCGAATGGTCCGGTCGGCGCGAGGTGGGCGTCATCGCCGGTTCAATGGGCTTCGGCGTCGGGCGCCTGCTCGCGAATCTCGACGCCGCGCACGATGGCACGGTGCTGGTCGAGGAAACGCGCCTGCCCGGCGCCAAGGATCACATGGTGGTCGCGGCCTCGCACACCGGGTTGCTGGTTTCTGCCCAGGCTGCGGAGCAGACCCGCCACTTCCTCGATCGCGGAACGTTCCGGCGTTAACGGTTGCTGTCGAGCAGTCGCTTGAGCTCGTACAGCGCGTCCTGCGCCTGCCGCGGCGTCATCGCGTCGACGTCCAGACTCTGAAGCGCGCCGACGAGCGGATGCTCGGGCGGCTCCTCTGCAACTTCCAGCAACAGCTCCTGTTGCGGTCGCGGCTCGTGAGTTTCGGCGGAGCGACGCTCCAGTTCCCGTAAGTAACGACGCGCAGCCGTGATGACTTTCTGCGGCACGCCTGCGAGCGCGGCGACCTGCAGGCCATAGCTCTGATTCGCCGGACCTTCTTTCACCGTATGCAGGAAGATCAGTTTGTCACCGTGCTCCGTCGCATCGAGGTGCACGTTCGCACACCCATCGAGCTCGGCGGCGAGCGCGGTCAGCTCGAAGTAGTGCGTCGCGAACAACGTGAAAGCGCGGGTGCTGCGCGCGAGATGCTGAGCGCACGCCCACGCCAGCGACAGACCGTCGTACGTGCTCGTGCCGCGGCCGATCTCATCCATCAGCACCAGGCTCAGCGCCGTAGCGTTGTTGAGGATGTTCGCGGCCTCGGTCATTTCCAGCATGAACGTCGAGCGTCCGCCCGCCAGGTCGTCCGAGGCGCCGATGCGCGTGAACACGCGATCGATCGGACCGATGCGTGCCGCGCGCGCCGGCACGTAGCTGCCCATGCGCGCGAGGATCGCGATCAGCGCGGTCTGCCGCATGTAAGTGGATTTGCCGCCCATGTTCGGGCCCGTGATCACCAGGATGCGCCGGCCCTCGTGCAGTTGCAGATCGTTCGGCACGAACGGCTGATCGATGAACTGCTCGACCACCGGATGACGACCTTCGCTGATCTCGACCACGGGCTCATCGGTGAGCTGCGGCGCCGTGTAGCGCAACGTCACCGCACGCTCGGCCAGGTTCGCGAGCACGTCGAGCGCGGCCAGCGCCGCGGCTGTCGCCTGCAGCTCGGCGAGCCGGCCGATGATTTGATCGAGCAGCTCGTCGTACAGTTGCTTCTCGCGGGCGAGCGCGCGATCGCGCGCGCTCAGCACCTTGTCTTCGAACT
Source organism: Steroidobacteraceae bacterium (assembly GCA_035277305.1). Taxonomy (GTDB): domain Bacteria; phylum Pseudomonadota; class Gammaproteobacteria; order Steroidobacterales; family Steroidobacteraceae; genus Steroidobacter. The sequence continues at coordinate 19,680 of DATEKT010000228.1, forward strand.
CCTTGAGCTCGGGCGTGATGTAGCGCTCGGAGTTCTTCACGGTCTGGCGGCGGTGATAGTCCGGCGGCACGCGGTCGGCGAGGCTGCGATTGATCTCGATGTAGTAGCCCTGCACGCGGTTGTACCCGAGTCGCAGATTCGCGATGCCGCTGCGCTGGCGCTCGCGTGCTTCCAGGTCGAGCAGGTATTGGTCGCTGTGCTCGCTGATGCGCTTCAGCTCGTCGAGCCCGGCGTCGTAGCCGAGCGCGATCACGCCGCCTTCGCGCAGGATCGGCGGCGGCTGTTCGACGATTGAGCGCACGAGCAGCGCGTGCAGATCCGGATACGTGCCTGCTCGCGTCGCGAGGTCCACCAGCGCCGGCGAGTCGATGCCGGCAAGCAGACGCTGCAGCTCAGGTAGCTTGGATAGCGCTTCGCGCAGCTGCGCGAGGTCTCTAGGACGCGCGGTCTTCAGCGCGACGCGCGCGAGGCCGCGCTCGACATCGCCGACGTGAGCGAGCACGTCGTGGAGGGCGCCATACATTCCTCTGTCGATCAGCGCGCCGATCGCATGCAGGCGCAACTCGACCGGCTGGCGATCGCGTAACGGCCGATGCAGCCAGCGGCGCAGCTCGCGTCCGCCCATCGCGGTCGCGGTTCGATCGAGGACCGCGGCGACAGTGCAATCGGGCCGATCCGCAAGGCTGGTCGAGAGCTCGAGGTTGCGGCGGGTGGCTGCGTCGAGCAGCACCGATTCGCCGCGTTCCTCTGTCCGCAGACCGCGCAGGTGCGGCAGCGACGCTTTCTGCGTATCGCGTACATATTGCAAGAGGCAGCCCGCCGCCGCGATCGCGAGAGCGCGATCGGCGCAGCCGAAGCCGGCGAGATCGCGCGTCTGGAATTGCTCACACAGCGAGCGCGTCGCGGTTTGCAGGTCGAAGTGCCACGGCGGCCGTTCGCGGATGAACGTCGTGACGCCGGCTGGCTGCGAATGCTCGGGCACGAGCAGCTCGGCGGGACGCAGCCGCTCGATCTCGCTTGCCAGCGCCTCGCTGCCCTCGGCTTCGAGCACGCTGAAACGGCCGCTCGACAGCTCGAGCCACGCGAGCCCGAAGCGCTCACCGTCGCGGAACAGCGCTGCGAGCAGCTGGTCGCGGCGCTCTTCGAGGAATGCCTCGTCGGTGACCGTGCCTGGCGTAACGACACGCACGATCTGGCGCTCGACCGGCCCCTTGGACTTGGCGGGATCGCCGATCTGCTCGCAGATCGCGACCGATTCGCCGCGCCGCACGAGCTTCGCCAGGTAGCCCTCGGCGCTGTGGTACGGCACGCCCGCCATCGGAATCGGCTGACCGGCCGACTGGCCGCGCGCGGTCAGCGTGATGTCGAGCAGGCGCGCGGCGCGCTTCGCGTCGTCGAACAACAGCTCGTAAAAATCGCCCATGCGGTAGAAGAGCAGCACGTCGGGGTGCTGCGCCTTCAGTCGCAGGTACTGCTGCATGACGGGAGTGTGGGTTTCGAGCGCGGCGGCCATTGAAGAAGGCTGTGGGCTGTAGGCTGTGGGCTGTAGCCAGAGCCGGAAGGAGAGTTCTTCTTCTGGCTACAGCCTACAGCCTACAGCCTTCAGCCTCTCTTCTCCCATCTTGACGTGAGCCGCGCGCGGCACTAAAGCGTGTGTCCATGACGAACGTTCGCACCGGCGATACCGACCTGCTGCGCCTGGCGATGAAAGTCGGCGCATTGCTGCTCGACAACGAGCGCCGGCTCGTGACCGCGGAGTCCTGCACCGGCGGCTGGATCGCCAAAGCGCTCACCGATCTCCCCGGCAGCTCGAACTGGTTTCTCGGCGGCGTGGTCGCTTACAGCAACACTCTCAAGCAGTCTCTGCTCGGCGTACTGCACTCGACGCTCGCCGCACACGGCGCGGTCAGCGAGGCAACCGCGCGCGAGATGGCCATCGGCGCGCTCGAGACGCTCGGCGGTCAGGTTGCCGTAGCGGTGACGGGTATTGCCGGACCGGATGGCGGGCAACCCGGCAAGCCGGTCGGCACCGTGTGGTTCGGCTGGGCGTGGCGCGAGGGCGATGAGATCGAGACGCGCGTCGCGCTCGAAACCTTCAGCGGCGATCGCGAAGCCGTGCGTCGCCAGACCGTGGCGCGCGCTCTGGGTGAAATCCTGCAACTGGATGGCTGACAGGAAGCGCCGCCTGTTCTTCGCGCTCTGGCCGGCCGACGCAGTCCGGTCGGAGCTGGCCGCTGCGGCGGAATCGCACGCGTCCCTCGGGCGCGTGATTGCCGCCCGCAATCTGCACATCACGCTGGTCTTTCTCGGCGCAGTCGCGCCGGAGCGCGTCGCCGACGTTCAGGAAATTGCCGCGTCCGCGCAGAAGTTGACATTCGATGGCAGGTTTTCAGTGCATCTTGATGCCGTCGAGTTCTGGCGGCGCTCGAGTCTGATCTGCCTGACGGCGGCGCAGACTCCGCCGCAGCTGCTGAGGATCGTCGAGCGGCTGCGCGCCGGGCTGCGGGAACGCGGCTTCGAGTTGCGCGAGCACGAGACGTTTCGTCCGCACGTGACGCTGGTGCGCGACGTCGCGCGCGATGCGTCAGTCGCGGGCGCCGCGTCGGTGCACTGGCCAGTCGATGCGTTTGCGTTGGTCGAGTCGCAGGTCGGGCAGCGCGGCTCCGAGTACACCGTGCTCGAAGCATGGAGCCTGACTGCAGCCCCGGTCTGAAAGAAAAAACGCCGCGATGATTGAATTACTGTGTAAATGTACAGATAATCGGGTCCAGCTTGAGTCCTGGCCTGTCAGATACTGAACACCTCGCCCCTCCCACTCATTTCAAGGTCGCCACGATGGAAGAAAACCGCAAGAAGGCACTCGCCGCCGCGCTCGGGCAGATCGAAAAGCAATTCGGCAAGGGCTCGGTCATGCGCCTGGGCGAGGCCACGGAGAACTACGACATCGAGGCAGTGTCCACCGGCTCGCTCGGGCTGGACATCGCGCTCGGCGTCGGCGGTCTGCCGCGCGGCCGCGTGGTCGAAATCTACGGTCCGGAGTCTTCGGGCAAAACCACGCTGACATTGCAGGTCATCGCCGAGGCGCAGCGCACGGGCGGCACGGCTGCGTTCGTGGACGCCGAGCACGCACTCGATCCCGTTTATGCCGCCAAGCTCGGCGTGAACGTGCAGGAGCTGCTGGTCTCCCAGCCGGACACGGGCGAGCAGGCGCTCGAAATCACGGACATGCTGGTGCGCTCCGGCGCGGTGGACATCGTGGTCGTCGACTCGGTCGCCGCGCTGACGCCGAAGGCGGAAATCGAAGGCGAAATGGGCGATGCGCACGTCGGCCTGCAGGCCCGCCTCATGTCGCAGGCGCTGCGCAAGCTCACCGGCAACATCAAGCGCTCGAACACCATCGTCATCTTCATCAACCAGATCCGCATGAAGATCGGCGTGATGTTCGGCAACCCGGAAACGACCACCGGCGGCAACGCGCTCAAGTTCTACGCCTCGGTGCGCCTGGACATCCGCCGCATCGGCGCGCTGAAGAATGGCGAAGAGGTCATCGGCAACCAGACCCGCGTCAAGGTCGTGAAGAACAAGGTGGCGCCGCCGTTCCGCGAAGCGGAGTTCGAGATCCTGTACGGGCAGGGCATCTCCCGCAACGGTGAAATCATCGACATCGGCGTGGCGCAGGGCTTCGTCGAGAAGTCCGGCTCCTGGTTCAGCTACAACGGCGAGCGCATCGGTCAGGGCAAGGAGAACGCGCGCACCTTCCTCGACCAGCATCCGGACATCTCACGGGAGATCGAGGGACGAATCCGCGAGAAGCTGCTGCCGGCGAAAGGCGAGACCGTGAAGGGTGAGGCGACCGTCTGACAGCTTGAGGAAGCGGGCCTCCGAGGCCGACGCGAAAGCCGTGGAGGCAGCCGCCGTGCGGCTGCTCGCGCGGCGCGAGCACTCCGTCGAGGAGCTGCGGCGCAAGCTCCTCACCAAGGGCTATCTGCCCGAAACGCTCGAGCCCGTCATCCAGAAGCTGACCGGCAAGCGGCTGGTCAGCGACGAGCGTTTCATCTCCACCTTCGTGCATCACCACGCAAAGCGCGGCCAGGGTCCGGTGCGGATCCGGGCGGAGTTGCGACAGCAGGGCATCGCGGACTCGCAGGTCGAAGAGGCGCTGCGCAGCGCCGAATTCGACTGGGTGCAGCTGGCCCGGGAAGTCCGCCGTCGCAGGTTCGGGGCCACCGCGCCACGCAGCCTGGGCGAACGTGCAAAGCAGGCGCGCTTCCTTCAATATCGGGGTTTCGATGCCGAGCAGCTCCGAGCCGCACTTCGCGACGAATCAGGCGAAGCGGACGGCATGCCGGACATCGCCCCTGATATCAACTGAGGCTGAATGACCGCTGCCCAGCGCCTGACCAGCGCCGAACTGCGCGCGCTGTTCCTGAAGTTTTTCCACGAGCGCGGGCACCAGATCGTGCCCTCGAGCTCGCTCGTGCCCGGCAACGACCCGACGTTGCTGTTCACGAACTCCGGCATGGTGCAGTTCAAGGACGTGTTCCTCGGCAAGGACAAGCGCCCCTACAACCGCGCCACCACCTCGCAGCGCTGCGTGCGCGCCGGCGGCAAGCACAACGACCTGGAGAACGTGGGCTACACCGCGCGCCACCACACGTTCTTCGAGATGCTCGGCAATTTCAGCTTCGGCGACTACTTCAAGAGCGACGCGATCCGCTTCGCCTGGGATTTCGTGACCGGCAAGGACTGGCTGGGTATCGACCCGCAACGACTGATGGCGACCGTCTACCACACGGATCAGCAGGCGTTCGACATCTGGCACAAGGAGATCGGGTTGCCCGCCAGTCGCATCGTCCGCATCGGCGACAAGCCCGGCGGCGGCTCCGATAACTTCTGGCAGATGGGCGAGACCGGACCGTGCGGCCCGTGCTCCGAGATTTTCTACGACCACGGCGCGCACATTCCGGGCGGACCGCCAGGGTCGCCGGATGAGGATGGCGACCGCTGGATCGAAATCTGGAACCTGGTGTTCATGCAGTTCGACCGCTCGGCCGAGGGCGTGCTGACGCCGCTGCCGAAGCCGTCCGTCGATACGGGCATGGGCCTCGAGCGCACTGCCGCCGTCATGCAGGGCGTGCACTCGAACTATGAGATCGACCTGTTCGTCCACCTGATCGCGGCAGCCGCCGCGGCGACCAACACGAAAGACCTCGGCTCGAAGTCGCTGCGCGTGATCGCGGATCACATTCGCGCGTGCGCGTTCCTGGTCGCGGACGGCGTCATTCCCTCGAACGAGGGGCGCGGCTACGTGCTGCGCCGGGTCATCCGGCGCGCGATCCGCCACGGCTACATGCTCGGGCAGACGCAGCCGTTCTTCTACACACTGGTCGCGGCGCTCGACAAAGAAATGGGCGACGCCTTCCCGGAGCTGCGCACGCAGCGTTCGCAGATCGAACGCGTTCTGAAGCAGGAGGAGGAGCGCTTCGCCGAAACTCTGTCGCGAGGCCTGGCGCTGCTCGACGGCGCGATCGCTGCGCTCAAGGGCAGCAAAGTGATCCCGGGCAAGGCAGTCTTCGACCTGTACGACACCTTCGGCTTTCCGGTCGACCTGACGGCCGACATCGCACGCGAGCGCGAGCTGACCATCGATGTCCCCGGATTCGAAAAGCTCATGGAGGAGCAGCGCCGCCGCAGCCAGGAGGCAAGCAAGTTCGGCGTAGACCTTACAACGGGCGTGACGATCGAGGGCAAAACCGCCTTCAGCGGCTATGAGCACCTTTCGGACACCGGCGCGGTCGTCGCACTGCTCAGGGGTAAGGAGCATATCGAGACTTTGAAGGCCGGCGACGAAGGCCAGGTGATCCTCGATCACACCCCGTTCTACGCCGAAAGCGGCGGCCAGGTGGGCGACACGGGCGTGCTGGTGAACGGCGCTGCCGAGTTCCAGGTGTCCGACACCCTGAAGGTCGGCAGCGCATACGCCCACATCGGTCGTGTCGTGCGCGGGCAGATCAAAATGGGCGACCGGCTGGAAGCGCGCGTCGACGCAGTCCGGCGTCGCGCCATCATGCTCAACCACTCGGCCACGCACCTGTTACACGCGGCGCTGCGCAAAGTGCTCGGCACGCACGTCACGCAGAAGGGTTCGCTCGTCGCACCCGACCGGCTGCGCTTCGACTTCGCACACTTCGCGCCGCTGACGGCACAGGAGCTGCACGAAATCGAGCGACTGGTCAATGAGGAGATTCGCGGTAACGCAGCGGCGGAAACGAAACTGATGCCGTACGAGGCCGCGGTCGCGTCCGGCGCGATGGCGCTGTTCGGCGAGAAGTACGATGACGAAGTGCGCGTGCTGCGCATCGGTGACTTTTCAACCGAGTTGTGCGGCGGCACGCACGTCGCCCGCGCCGGCGACATCGGCCTGTTCAAGATCGTCAGCGAAGGCGGCATTGCGGCCGGCGTGCGGCGCATCGAGGCTGTTACGGGCCAGGGCGCGCTCGATTGGGTCGTGCGAACCGAGCAGTCGCTGCGCGATATCGCGGCGCTGATCAAAGCGAATCGCGACGACGTCGACGACAAGGTCAAACAGCTCGTCGAGCGCAACCGCAAGCTCGAGCGCGAGGTGGCGGGCCTGAAGTCGAAGCTCGCGAGCGGGCAGGGCGGCGATCTGTCGAGCACCGCGGTCGAGATCGCCGGCGTCAAAGTCGTTGCGACGCGCATCGACGGCGCCGATGCGCCTGCTTTGCGCGATGCCGTGGATCAGCTGAAAAGCAAGCTGCGTTCGGCTGCGATCGTGCTCGCTTCGGTCCAGGCCCCGGACAAAATCGTACTCATTGCAGGTGTTACGCAGGACCAGATTGCGAAGGTGAAAGCCGGCGATCTGGTGAACGTGGTGGCGCAGAAAGTCGGCGGCCGCGGCGGCGGACGTCCCGACATGGCGCAGGCCGGCGGCAACGATCCCGCGCGGCTCGACGAAGCGCTCGCAGGCGTCGCGCCCTGGGTCGAAGCAACGCTGGCAGGCCGGCAGGCCTAAGCCAAAAGTTTCCCAACTCGGTGTAAGTGGTGCGAATGCCGACGGCGCGCGGCGCCGCGCCGGTGTTGCGTACTGACTTGCATAATGCGACGGACAACAAGCACACTCGCGCGGCGCTCTGTTATGTATACACGGCGCTTGCGAAGAAACGGCATGACAAAAATTTCAGGTCGCAGGCATCCCACGAAGGTGCGAACATACTTGGAAAAATTTTTGTCTCGCTTGTGAGGGTGAGCGCTGCGTTTCAGGGAAATCCCGATCCCCATTACAGATATAGGTAACCTACTCTCGAATTGAATGACTCGTGCGAGCAAGCTGTGGGAGGGCAGTGATTTCCATTGCCGGCAAGCTGCACGGAGCTCATTCAGCTGACAGGCAAGGAGCGGAACCATGTTGATTCTGACAAGGCGCGTCGGTGAGACCGTGATGATAGGCAACGACGTTACGGTGACCGTCCTCGGCGTCAAAGGCAATCAAGTCCGTGTCGGCGTCAACGCGCCGAAGGAAGTTGCCGTGCACCGCGAAGAGATCTACGAGCGCATCAAGCGCGAAGAGCAAGCCGCCGGCGGCGCGCTCAAGCGCCCACTGACCGGCGCAGGATCCTGACGATCGACCTCACGCATCGGCAGGCCGCGGAAGTGGCCCAGTAACCCACCTCCGCGGCCCGCTGATAGCGACGAACAAAGAGTCCGGTGCTGTTCGAACCGGTCCAGTCCGTCCCTCCACCTCGTTACAACCGGTTACATCGTCGACCCTTGCCTGGGCAGCCGGCAGGCCGTTTCGCATTGCGAATCATTCCTTTACCTGACCGCCCCCGGCCAGTATTCTTCCCGGCCTTCGCAGACCACCCGCGGAGAGATGGCCGAGTGGTCGAAGGCGCACCCCTGCTAAGGGTGTAAGGGTCAAAAGCCCTTCGAGGGTTCGAATCCCTCTCTCTCCGCCACTTCCTTTGCGCGCTCAGTCGGACGTCGAGTCCGATGCTTTGCGCACGGCCGCGCCCACGGTCGAGTTGCCGGTCTTTGCATAGGCGAGGGCTTCGACGATCAGGCCATCGCGCAAACGCATCAGCGTCACTCCACGCACGGATTGCGAGAGCCCGGGCCCCGAGTGATAGCGCCAGCGAATGTTCGCGCGATCGCCGAAGACCGCGACGTCCTCCACCTCGAACACGCCGTCCTTGTTGTTGGCCAGGTTCTGCCAGAGCCGCAGATTGGCATCGCGTCCCACGACCCGAGCGTCCGGCCCGGCCTCCACGCTCTCCATGACGCAGTCCTCGGCGACCAGATTTTCGAGCAGGGTTGCGTCGTGCTGCACGAACGCCTGGTTGAACCGATCGATGACTGCACTCGTCGTCGGCTGCTGCGCGAGCGCCGGAGCCGAGCTCGACAGCGCCAGGGTCAGCAGGAGAGCTGCCGGATGCGTTTTCATGGACTTCTACCTCTGGGTGACGGGTTGACTGCGAGCACAGAGTGGCGAATCGCGTCCGGCGGGATATGACCGGGCGTCCGGACTTCTTTGCATCCCCGACTTCGGTCCGCTGCAAAGAAATCCGGACGCGGGATCAGATCGTCCCAACACCCCAGTCCCATGATGGCCGCGCAACCCACACGGAGTAACGATCATGAGCGACACAGCATCGAGCACCGCCACGTCCGAGGTCATCCGGCGCTACAACGAGGTCTTTCAGCAGCACGATCCCGCCGCGCTGCGCCAACTGATCGCCGCGGACTGCATCATCGAAAACTCCAATCCCGCTCCGAACGGCTCGCGCCACGTCGGCTACGAGGCCTGCTTCGCGTTGTGGCAGCGGATCGCAACCACTCCGGGACTCGAGTTCGACATCGAAGAGGTCGTAGTCACCGGCGAAAGGGCGACGATCCGCTGGCGGCTGCGCTGGGGTGAAGATGAAAGCAAGTCAGTGCGCGGCGTGAGCCTGATGCGCGTGCTCAACGGCCAGATCGTCGAGGCCTTCGGCTACGTCAAGGGCGCGTGAGCACAGTAGGACTCGAAGCATACGATGCAGCATTGCAGTCGGGGCCGCTTTGCAGAAGACTCGGCCTGGATGGATGCACTGTCTGAAGCGATGCGCGCCGTGCGTCTCACGAGCGCGCTCTTTTTCAACGGCGAATTTTCCGCGCCGTGGCGTTTCGCCACTCCGGCGCAGGACCAGGTCGCGCCCATCGTTTCACCGGACAGTGAGCGGCTCGTGCTGTTTCACCTCGTGACGGATGGAGAAGCCACCGCTCGTACTGCCGGTCACGACGATGTGACGCTTACGCCGGGAGATATCGTCGTCTTCCCGCAAGGCGACGCGCACGAGATGTGGAGCGGGCGAACCTCAAAATTGTTTCCTGGAGCGCGCCTGTTGCCGAAGCTCGCGAAGGGCGAGTTGGCCGCAGAGAAATGGGGCGGCCGCGGAGCCGTGACGCGGATCATCTGCGGCTATCTCGGTTGCGAGCGTCACGCCGATGGCACGTTCCTCAGCGGCCTGCCGCCGATATTCAAGGTCAACGTGCGCAGCAGCCCGACGGGTGCCTGGATCGAAAGCGCGATACGCAACGCTGTGGGTGAAATCGAATCGCAGCGTGCGGGTCGTCTGGCGGTGCTCGCGAAGCTTGCCGAGACGCTGTTCGTGGAAACGCTGTGCCGCTACATGGATGAGCTGCCACCCGAGCGCACGGGCTGGCTCGCGACCGCGCGCGATCCGAAAGTGGGACAGGCGCTCGCACTCCTGCATCGCGAGCCCGCGCGCGCGTGGACATTGGCTGATCTTGCACGGACGAGCGGAACGTCGCGAACTGTGCTGGCCGAACGCTTCGCTCAGCTCATGAACGAGTCACCGCTGGCTTACCTCGCGCGCTGGCGTCTGCAGCTCGCTGCGCGCCAGTTACTGACCACCGATCGAAAAGTCCTGCAAGTCGCTTACGACGTGGGATACGAATCGGAAGCAGCGTTCAGTCGCGCCTTCAGGCGCGTGTTCGGAATGCCGCCGGCGCGCTATCGACGAGAGCGTAAGGCGCTACTCACTGAAACTTGATGTCGGAATCGCGCAGCTCCGTTCGTCCTTGGGACCAACGCGGCTCTCGCGCCGCTTCGTCACAAGGAACAGAACCATGTCGATCGTTCTCTATGAATTGCAGCCGACCCGTTCGGCGCGCGTGCGCTGGACACTGCTGGAGCTCGGCATTGCGTACGAAAGCATCGAGCGCGGGCTCGAGACTTTCTCGATGCCCGAGCTGGCGCAAATCCACCCGATGTCGAAGTTGCCCGCGCTGCGTGACAACGGCCGTCCACTCTTCGAGTCCGCCGCCATCTGTACCTGGCTCGCCGATAGCCACCCTGCAGCTGGTCTCATCGCACCGTCGGGCACGTGGGCGCGGGCCCTGCATGACCAGTGGACAGCGTTCACGCTCGCCGAAGTCGAGGCCAATCTCTGGCATACCGCGCGCAATGTCTTCATCTACCCGGAAGAAGAGCGCGTGCCTGAGGTCTACGAGCAGAACGCGAAAGAGGCCAGGCGTGGCCTGGCCGTCTTCGACAGTGCCTTGAAGGGCAAGACCTGGCTGGTCGAAGACCGCTTCTCTGTCACTGACATCTTCGTCGGCTACGCGGTGGCTTGGGCGCGCGTCCAGGGGATGACGGCCCACCTGCCGAACGTAACGGCGTATGCCGAGCGGATCCTCGCGCGGCCGTTGTGCCCGTATGGAGCGCTGGGCAAGTGAGCTGGGCCGGATGCTCGCGCGCTACTTTTCGATGCCGAACGCTTTCACTAGTGCGTCGTACTGCTGGCGGGAGATCACGATCATGCAGCCGTGCCGCACTTTGGGCGGCAGGCTGTACTTGTCCCAGTTGGCGTAGAACGTGTAGCCGGAGACCTGGTACCACGGACCTTCGAGCTTGTCCGCAACCGACAATCCGTACGAGACGCCCGGGTACTGCTCGTAGTACAGATACCAGATCTTGTCGTTCGGCGAAGGCACCAGCATCGGCGCTTCGCGAAAGTTCGGGCTGATCGGCGCGCTCAGGTTCTTGTACGGGCCGAGCAGCGAATCCGACTGGGCGATGCGGATGGTCTTGCCCGTCACCCAATCGAGCGTCGGGTAACGCTCGTCCTTGAGCACCGCCCAGTACTTGCCCTCCGCATTGCGCAGGAAGACGTCGATCGTGCCCATGTCCCAGTCGAACAGCCGCTGCGGCGGTCCGCTGAAAGTCTTCAGATCCTTCGACGTGACGTACAGCGTGCGCTGGCTCGCCCAGTATCTTTCGGGATCTTCCGGAGTGCCTTCGAGATGCGGTGTGTGCCACGACATCACGAACTGTTTCGACGCCGCATCGAAATGCAACTTCGGTGCACCGATACGCTGTAGCGCCTGCGCGTAACCCGGCGTCGCTTTCAGATCCGGCGTGTAGTGGCTGAACGATGTCCAGCGGATCAGATCCTTCGACGACCAGATGTTGATCGTCGGCGACGCGTCGCTCTCATTGCCGGCGATGTAGTACGTGCCGTCCGGACCGCGAGTGATGTCGGGATGCCCGTGGTACTCGTCGAAGACGCGGTTGCCGCCGTTGAGTCGCCGCCAGTGCAGACCGTCGAGGCTCACGCTGTAGTACAGACGCCCGTAGTCGGCGTGCGTCATGTGCGCGAACAGATAAGCCTCGTTGACCGGTGCCTCGCCTTTCGCAACCTGTCCCGGCGGATCAGGTTGCTGTGCAAATGCAGACGCGCTCAGCAGCGCGGCGACGAGGAACCAGCGACGTTGAATCATCGACTCACCACCACACTGTGTAGAGCGCAATCAACACCAGCGCGACGCCGGTGGCTGCGACGTTGAAACTGGCCGACGTGCCGAAGCTGACGTTCGCCGTCTGGATCCGGTTCGAGGATTGTTCGGCCGGCCAGATCAGCGAGCACACGACCGCGAGCGCGAGCGCGAGCAGGAACACGACCCCCATGCGATCCATGAACGGCAGTTCCGGCCACCACGTCTTCAGCGCAATGGAGAGCGCGAACGAACCGACGGTTGCGGCGAGGGCGCCGGCCTCCGTGGCGCGTTTCCAGAACAGGCCGAGCAGGAAGATCACGACGATACCCGGCGTGAAGAAGCCCGTGTATTCCTGGATGTACTGGAACGCCTGGTCGAAGCTGCCCAGCAGCGGGCGAGCGGTGATGATCGCCAGCAGCATCGCCACGACCGCGGTGATGCGCCCAACGGTCACTAGCCGCGTCTCGCTCTTGGGCGCGCCCATCTTGTTGTAGATGTCGAGCGTGAAGATGGTCGCGATCGAATTGATCTTGGAAGCCATGGACGCGACGATCGCCGCGATCAGCGCCGCGAATACCAGGCCCACGATGCCGGTCGGCAGCAGCCGCATCATCGACGGATACGCTTCGTCCGGCCGCGCCAGATTCGGCGCGAGCATCACGGCAGCGATGCCGGGCAGCACGATGATGACCGGCATCAGCAGCTTGAGATAGGCGGCGAAGATCACGCCCTTCTGCGCTTCCGGCAGGCTCTTCGCCGCCAGCGCGCGCTGAATGATGTATTGATTGAAGCCCCAGTAGCTGACATTCGCGATCCACATGCCGCCGATGAGCACCGACAGGCCCGGCAGATCCTTGTAGTAAGGGCTCGCCTGCGTGAGGATCATGTGCCAGTGATCCGGCGTGCGCTCGACCAGCGTGCGGAAGCCCGCGACGATCCCGGCGCCGCCGCCGATTTCGTTGAGCGTCAGGCCCGAGACCATCAGGCCGCCCAGCACGAGCAACGTGACTTGCACGATGTCCGTCATCGCGACCGCGCGCAGTCCGCCCCACAGCTGGTAGAGCAGAGCGAACAAGCCGAGAGCGACGAGCGCCGTGGACTGGTCGACGCCTGCGACTTTCGTCACCGCGATCGAGCCGAGCCACACGATCGAGGTCAGGTTCACGAAGATGTACAGCGCCAGCCAGAAAACAGCCATCAGCGTGCGGATGCGCGTGCCGTACCGCTGTTCGAGGAACTGCGGCATCGTGTAGATCTCGTTCTTCAGGAAGATCGGCAGGAACCACTTGCCGACGATGACCAGCGTGATCGCCGCCATCCATTCGTACGAGGCGATCGCCAGGCCGATCGCGTAGCCGGAGCCGGACATGCCGACGATCTGCTCGGCCGAGATGTTGGCGGCGATCAGCGACGCGCCGATGGCCCACCACGGCAGGTTCTTCGAAGCGAGAAAGTACTCGGTGGAATCCTTGCGCTCGCCGGTGCGGCTGCGCGAAACCCATTGCGCCAGCGAAAACAGGCCAATGGCGTAGATGACGATGATGACGATGTCGAGCGTGGCGAGTTGCATGTTGTTTTAGCCTTTGCTGCGGGTTGCCTGCGACCAGGCGGCAACGAGGTTGCGCGCCCGGCCCGCGACTGTAGCAACCTGGGTCCCCGGCGTGAACAATCCGCCTCCGACACCGATGCCGGCCGCGCCGGCGTCGAGCCACGCCTGCAAATTGGCTTCGTTTGCGCCGCCGACGGCCCAGAGCCGGCATTCGGCCGGCAGCACTTCACGCAAAGCCCGCAGGTGCGCGGGGCCGGTGGAGCTGCCTGGAAAGAGCTTGATGTGGACCGCCCCGGCGCCGACGGCGGTGAAGGCCTCGGTCGCCGTCATCGATCCCGGCAACGATTCGAGCCCGAGCTGCAGCGTGGTCTCGATCACGCCGCGATCGGTGTTGGGCGAAACGATCAGCTGTCCGCCTGCGCCTGCGACCTCGCGAACCTGAGCCGGCGTCAATACGGTGCCCGCCCCGATCAGCGCGTTCGCGCCGAACTGCCTCGCGAGGCGCTCGACGCTGACGAGGGGCTGCGGCGAATTCAGCGGCACCTCGATCATGCGGATGCCGGCGTCGACGAGCGCGCTCGCGACTTCGATGACCTCGTCGGGACGCACGCCGCGCAGAATCGCAATGATGCCGGGAGCGCCGGTCTCCAGAAGGTTCGACAGCTTCATCGAGACTTACCCGCGCTGGCCAGATAGCGGAGACCTTCGACGACACACGCATCGCCCGCGAGGACGTGCGCCGGACACGCACGATCCACGAGAATCTGGCGATACAGCTCGGTGAGCTGCGGCTCGCCGATCAGCGTGACGCCCTGCTTCGCGCGATAGGCGTTGCCGAGCGTGTCGATCTCGTGCGCGATCAACAGACCGGACAGAAATCCCGCTGCCCACGCTCGTGAGCGGCCTTGCAGAAGCTGCGCCGTACGTGCTTCGAAGGCCGCGGCAAGCACGCCTTCGTGAAGCTCGCTGGCACGGCGCGTTCCGGCAGCGAAGCCAAGAGCGGAATCCTCAGCGCCATCGCTCGTCGCCGATGCGCGCAGCAGCGTCGAGTGATCGCGGAACAGCGCGTAGGTTTCCCCGGTGAATGCCGTGCGGAAGCGAGTGATCACGCCGTCGACGAGCTCGACCCACTTGCTGTGCGTTCCCGGCAGCACCAGGATCCGCGTGCCGCGTGCGAGCGATGCATCGGCGCGCAGCGCCCCGAAAATCTGCGCTTCCTCGCCCCGCATGACGTCGCCTGCGCCGTGTTGCGGCTTCATGCACAAGCCGCCCGCGATCGTAACGTTGATTCCGTCGAGGCTCGTCGTCCAGGCAGCGTTGGACCACGCCGCGCAGTCCGTCGGCAGCGGCAAATACGGCACTTCGTGCCAGCCGTTGCGCGAGCTGACCATGCCCGCGAGATACACATCAATGCGCTCATCGGCCTTGCGCCACGGGGTGACCAGCTGCGTGAGAACTTGCGACGGCGGCGCGGCCAGCGAAGCAATGCCGGGGCCTTCGCACTGAGACACGACGCGAGCTTCATCGATCAGGAACAGCCGCAGCCGCGTCGTTCCCCAATCGCCGAGCACGTAGCGGTTCGAGTTCACCGGTTGCATCGGCTCAGAACTCGAAAGCCGGCGCATCGCGCCATTGAGCGAGCAGGAATGCATCGGCGACGTGCTGCAACGGCATCACGTCCACATCCGACTCGCGCTCAGCGATCAGCTGTGCAAAGCGCGCGTAGAGTTTTGCGTACTCGCCCGTGGTGTCGAGTGGTTTCTCCTTTCCGCCGATATGCAAACGATGGCCGCCTTGCGCGAGCGTCAGGTTGCCGCCATCCGTTTCGATCTCGAGGGTCCACGCCGGCTCGCCCGCGTACAGAAAATCGAAGTCGGCATGCACGGGCGTGTTGCCCTCGTAGACGAAGTCGAGCGTCGCCGCGATGGGCCCCTGACGATTGACCGGAACCTGCAGCGTCGCGCGCTGCAGATGCATGCGGCCCGGCAGGATGCGCGTCAGGATCGAGAAGCAATTGATGCCGGGATCGAACACGCCGAGACCGCCGGCTTCGAGGATCCAGTTCTGCCCCGGATGCCACACGCGAATGTCTTCCTTCCACGTCGCGCGGACCTGCCGGATGCGTCGCGCCGCGAGCCACTCGCGCGCCGGTTCGACGCCGGGCGCTTCACGCGAATGCCAGGAAGCGAACAATGAAACGCCGGCACGGCGCGCGCGCTGCTCGAGCTCCAGCACTTCTGCGACAGTCGCGCCGGGCGGCTTTTCCAGCATCACGTGCAATCCGGCTGCGATCGCCGCGCACGCCAGCTCATGCCGGCCGACGGGCGGCGTGCACAGCGACACCGCATCGACGCGCCGATCCGAGCGGAGCAGGGCATCGAGGCTGCTGAACGTCTGCGTGCCTTCGACCGTGCTGTGCTGACTCACCGCTGCGGTCAGCTCATAGCCGGCATTGGCGCGCAGCGCAGGCAGGTGCTGCGAGCGGGCGATTTTGCCAATGCCGACGAGTGCGAGGCGGATCAATTTGCAGCCCTGGACCATTTGTATGATATATAGTCTTTATAGACCGGCCGCCGGGCAAGTTCAACCTCCTTGATGACCCCCATGATGACATTGACAAGCAATGACTAAGCCTGCGCCGCGTTCGCTGCGCTCCCGAGCCTGGTTCGACAATCCCGCGAGCCCGGACCTGACCGCGCTCTATATAGAGAAGTATCTCAACTACGGCCTGTCGCTCGAGGAATTGCAGGGCGACCGGCCGATCGTCGGCATCGCGCAGACCGGCAGCGATCTCGCGCCGTGCAACCGTCATCACCTGGTGCTCGCCGAGCGCGTGAAGCAGGGCATTCGCGAGGCCGGCGGCATCCCGCTGGAGTTTCCGATCCATCCGATCCAGGAGACCGGCAAGCGGCCGACCGCGGGGCTGGATCGCAATCTTGCGTATCTGAGCCTGGTCGAGCTGCTGTACGGCTATCCGATCGATGGCGTCGTGCTCACGGTCGGCTGCGACAAGACGACGCCTGCGTGTCTGATGGCAGCGGCTACTGTGAATATCCCGGCGATCGCGCTCTCGGTCGGTCCGATGTTGAACGGCTGGCATCGCGGCGAGCGCGTCGGCTCCGGCACGATCGTCTGGAAGGCGCGCCGCATGCTGGCGGCGGGCGAAATCGACTACAAGGGTTTCGTCGAGCTCGTGGCCTCATCGGCGCCGTCGACCGGCTTCTGCAACACCATGGGCACGGCGACGACGATGAACTCGCTGACGGAAGCGCTCGGCATGTCGCTGCCGGGAAGCGCTGCGATTCCCGCGCCGTACCGCGATCGGCTCGAATGCGCGTGGCGCACGGGCCGGCAGATCGTCGAGATGGTGCGTGCCGACCGCAAGCCGTCCGACATTCTCACGCGCGCGGCGTTCATCAACGCGATCCGCGTAAATTCTGCACTCGGCGGCTCGACCAACGCGCCGATCCATCTCAACGCCATCGCGCGGCATGCCGGCGTCGAGCTCACGCTCGATGACTGGGAGCGCTTTGGCCACGGCATTCCGCTGCTCGTGAATCTGCAGCCCGCCGGCGAGTATCTCGGTGAGGATTTCTATCACGCCGGCGGTGTGCCCGCGGTGGTCGGCGAGCTGCTGCGCGCGGGATGCATCGAGGGCGAAGTGCTGACCGCGAACGGCCGCAGCATCCGCGAGAACTGCGCGAGCGCTCGCCCGCTCAACGAAGCCGTCATTCGCCGCTTCGACGCGCCGCTGAAGCCGAACGCCGGCCTCACCGTACTGCGCGGCAATCTGTTCGATTCCGCGATCATGAAAACCAGCGTGATTTCCGCGGATTTCCGCGCGCGCTACCTGTCCGACCCGACCGATCCCGACGCGTTCGAGGGACGCGTCGTCGTGTTCGACGGGCCCGAGGACTATCACGCGCGCATCGATGATCCCGCGCTCGGGATCGACGAGCGCACGCTGCTGGTCATGCGCGGCACTGGGCCGTTCGGCTATCCGGGCGGAGCGGAAGTCGTGAACATGCGGCCGCCCGCGGCGCTGATACGCAGCGGCGTCGATGCTCTGCCTTGCATCGGCGACGGCCGGCAGTCCGGCACGTCCGGATCGCCGTCGATTCTCAACGCTGCGCCGGAAGCAGCAGTCGGCGGCGGGCTCGCGCTGCTGCGCACGGGCGATCGTATGCGCGTCGATCTCAAGCGGCGCGAAGTGAACATGCTGGTGCCGACTGAGGAAATCGCGCGACGGCGCGCGGAGCTCGAATCGAAGGGCGGCTTTTCGCACCCGGCCTCGCAGACGCCGTGGCAGGAAATCCATCGCGAGCTCACCGGCCAGTTCGATACCGGCGCAGTACTCGAACGCGCCGTGAAATTCCAGCGCATCGCGCAAACCTCCGGCACGCCGCGGGACAGTCACTGATGAGCGGAGCTGTCAGAATCATCGAGCGAGACCGCAGCGATCTGCTCGGCGAAGGGCCGGTCTGGTCGGCGCGCGAGGGCGCGCTGCTGTGGGTCGACATCCTCGGACGCAAAGTCCAGCGCCTGTCGCTCGACGATGAGACGGTCACTGTCTGGACCCTGCCCGAGATGATCGGCTGGGTGATCGAGCGCGCATCCGCGCCGGGATTCATCGCGGGTTTCGCGAGCGGATTCGCCGAGCTGACGCTCGAGCCGCTGCGCATCGAGCCGATCGTGGATCCCGAGCCGGACCGGCCGCAGAACCGCTTGAACGACGCCAAGGCCGATCACTGCGGCCGTATCTGGGCGGGCTCGATGCCGGTCGCAGCGAACGAGCCGAGCGGATGTCTGTATTGCATGGATGTCGATCGCGCGGTCACGCGCGTCGATTCGGGTTACACGGTTGCGAACGGCCCGGCACTGAGCCCGGACGGCACCATCCTCTATCACACGGACAGCGCGCGCCGCGTCATCTACAGATTCCGGCTGCACGAAGACGGAACTCTCTCCGATCGCGCGCCCTTCATCGAGTTCGAGTCGAGCTGGGGTCAGCCCGACGGGATGACGGTCGATCGCGACGGCGGCCTCTGGGTCGCGCACTACGGCGCCAGTTGCGTCAGCCGCTTCCACGATGACGGAAGGCGCGATCGCAGCATCGCGCTGCCTGCGTCGCAAATCACGAGCTGCACCTTCGCGGGCGAAGGGCTCGATCGCATGTTCGTGACTTCTGCCGCCGATGGCGCCGAACACGAACAGCACGCCGGCGCATTGTTCGAAGTCGAGCCGAATGCGCAAGGGCTGGCGCCGCATCGCTTCGGCGGGTGACGAATCATGAGTACGCAAGACGGGGGATCATCATGCGGGTGAAGGTTGTCGGTGCGGTGATCGCCATCGCAATGTCGATTCATGGAGCGGCGCAGGCCGCCGAAATGAGTCGAGCGAAGTTCGGCTCGCTGCCGGACGGGCAAACCGTCGAAGCGATCACGCTGCGCAACGCGCAAGGTGTCTCCGCGACGATAGTCACTTACGGCGCAATGCTGCAGTCCGTGATGCTTCCCGATCGCGCGGGCAAGAGCGCCGATGTCGCGCTCGGCTACAAGACGCTCGACGGCTACCTGAAGAAGCCCGAGTACTTCGGCACGACGGTCGGCCGCTTCGCCAACCGCATCGCGAAGGGTCGCTTCACGCTCGACGGCAAGTCGTACCAGACGCCGGTCAACAACAACGGCAACTCGCTGCACGGCGGCGAGCGCGGCTTCGACAAAGTTCTGTGGGAAATCGTCGAGGCGAAGGGCGGTGCGCGCGCGAGCGTGACGCTGCGTTACGTGAGTCGCGATGGGGATCAGGGCTATCCCGGCACGCTGACCGCGAACGCGATGTACGCGCTCAGCGACTCCGGCGAGCTGACGATCGAGTACACCGCAACGACGGATCGGCCGACGATCTGCAACATCACCAGCCATGCCTACTGGAATCTGGCAGGGGAGGGCGCGGCTGCCGGTGCGATGAAACATCGCCTGACGATCGCGGCTCAGCAATACACGCCTGTCGATGAGACGCTGATCCCGACCGGCGAGCTGCGCAACGTCGCCGGCACGGTTTTCGATTTTCGTCAGCCGACCGCAATCGGCGCGCGCGTTCGCGAGGCGTCGGATGCGCAGATCCGCTATGGCCGCGGCTACGATCACAACTTCGTCATCGCGCGTGACGTCGCCCGCGAGCCGCGCTTCATGGCGCGCGTCGAGGATCCGGACTCCGGCCGCTCGTTCGAGCTGTGGTCGAACCAGCCGGGCCTGCAGTTCTACTCCGGGAATTTCCTCGACGGCACCGTGGTCGGCAAGTCCGGCCGCATCTACCGCCAGGGCGACGCGCTCGTGCTGGAGCCGCAGCTGTTTCCCGATACGCCGAACCAGCCGTCGCTCGGCTCGGCGCGGCTCGCGCCGGGCGAGACGTATCGCAACACCATCATCTATCGCTTCAAGACGGCTCGCTGAGGAGATCCTGCATGCGTCGCACACAATCGCTCCTCGTCGCGCTGTTCGCACAACTCGCGCTGCTCGTCGCTGTGCCCGCGCTCGCCGCAGAGCGATGGAGCGAAGCGAAGGCGCAAGCCTGGTATGACAAGCAGCCGTGGCTGGTCGGCAGCAACTACTACCCCGCGACCGCGATCAATCAGCTGGAGATGTGGCAGGCCGACACCTTCGATCCCGCGACGATCGACAGGGAGCTCGGCTGGGCCTCTGCGCTCGGCATGAACACCATGCGCGTGTTCCTGCACAACCTGTTGTGGGAGTCCGATCCGGAGGGCTTCAAGCGCCGCATCGATCAGTTCCTCGTCATCGCCCAGCGCCACAAGATCAAGCCGCTGTTCGTGCTGTTCGACAGTTGCTGGGATCCGGAGCCGAAGCTCGGTCCGCAGCATCCGCCGATTCCCGGCGTGCACAACTCGGGCTGGGTGCAGGCGCCCGGGCGCGCGCGTCTCGAGGACACGGCCGGCTACGCGAAGCTGCGCGACTACGTGCAGGGTGTCGTCGGTGCGTTCGCGAAGGACGAGCGCATCCTCGGCTGGGATGTGTGGAACGAGCCCGACAACGACGGCGGCGGCAATTATCCGAAGCACGAGGGCAAGCAGAAGTTCGTGCAAACCCTGCTGCCGCAGGTGTTCGACTGGGCGCGCAGTCGCAATCCGACCCAGCCGCTGACCAGCGGCGTATGGCATCACGATGACTGGTCAGCGGGCGCGCTGACGCCGGTCGAGAAGATCCAGATCGAGCAGTCCGACGTGATTTCCTTCCACGACTACAACTGGCCGGAAGTTTTCGAGCGGCGTGTAAAACAACTGCAGGCATACAACCGCCCGCTCTTGTGTACGGAGTACATGGCGCGCGGCAACGGCTCCACTTTCGATGGCTCTCTGCCGATCGCGAAGCGTTACAACGTCGCGATGATGAACTGGGGCTTCGTCGACGGGCGCACGCAGACGCGATTCCCCTGGGATTCGTGGGTGCGGCCGTACACGCTGCAGGAGCCGACGCTGTGGTTCCACGAGGTGCTGCGCGCCGACGGCACGCCGTACCGCCAGGCCGAGGCGGATCTCATCAAGCGCCTCACCGGCTCGCCGAAAGGACAGGTTCCGGCCCGCCCGTGAGCGGCGCCCATGACGCGGCGCCGATGCGCCGCGTGCCAGGCTCTGGACTTGTCAAAGCATTTATAATACAAATAAGACTTGTACGATTTGTGTGACGCAGACGGGCATTCGCACGCACGACCGACATCTCGATATCAGGGCAGGGGAGCAGAATCATGAGACACCGTAATCGACTGCTGCAGGCAGCAATCTCCGCTGCCGTGCTGCTGGGTACGACCCAGCTGGCAGCGGCGGCACAGGCGCAACAGCAACCAGGCGCCACCAACGTCCAATCCGGCGAGGTCGAGGAAGTCGTCGTCGTCGGTCTGCGCGCGAGCCTGGACGCCGCGGCTGAAATCAAGCAGAACGCCGACCAGGTCGTGGACTCGATCGTCGCCGACGACATCGGCAAGTTCCCCGACAACACCACCGCGGCGGCGTTGCAGCGCGTGCCCGGCGTGCAGGTGTTCGTCGGCGACAACAACGAGATCGTCAATCCGCTGATCCGCGGCATCAGCGACATCCTCACGACGCTCGACGGCCGCGAGATCTTCACCGGCGTCGGCCGCGGCTTCTCGTTCCAGGATCTGCCCGCCGAAGCGCTGCAGGGCGCCGATGTGTTCAAGACCAACACCGCGAACATGATCGAAGGCGGCGTCGCGGGCACGATCAACCTGCGCCTGCACAAGCCGTTCGACTTCAAGGAAGGCATGACCGCCGCGGTGAACACGCGCGGCATCTACGGCGACAACGTCGACAAGTACAGCTACACGGCCGGCGGCCTGATCGCCAATCGCTGGTCCTCGGGCGATGGCGAGATGGGCGCGCTGCTCGATGTCTCGTACTCCGACATCAACTTCGACCGGCCGATCTCGTTCAACTGCGATCCGCGCTCGGGCAACAACGGCCCTCCGGGCGGCACGGGCGTGATCCTGCCGACGTGCGTCGGCGGCCTGAATCAATACGGCGACTACCAGCGGCCGCAGGTCAACGGCTCGTTCCAGTGGCGTCCGAACGATTCGCTCGAGCTGTATGCCGACGGCATGTACACCGAGTACGAGTCGCGCTGGGAAACCGACTTCATCTTCTCCGATATCTTTGCGGCGCAGAACATCAGCAACGTGCAGGCGACCGATCAGTGCGCTGACTATCGCGTGCAGGGTGCGGGTTTCGGCGGCGGCCCTAACGATCCCCTGCAATCGCTGTGTATCGGCGAGTCCGCGCGCTTCAACAACGTGCCCGGTTTGACGAGCACACAGGCGCACGACAGCGGCACCGATCAGTATCTGTTCGCAACGGGCGCGCGCTGGGAAAGCGGCGCGTTGCACCTCGACGGCGACATCTCCTATCAGCGCTCGCACACCGACGTGCGCACGATCATCGTCGACATCGGCAAGCAGGTGTCAGCAGTCGATGTCGCCATCAATACCGACAAGCACGGCACCACCGACATGGTCGGCAATCCGCTCGGCGACGCGGACGATTTCCGCTTCGCCAACGGACTGTTCCAGGACATCCAGGATTCGGTGGGCAAAGAGTTCGCAGTGGCGGGTAACGGCGCCTACGACCTCGACGGCTTCCTCTCGCAGGTGCAGTTCGGCGTGCGCTACGCGGATCGCGACTCGATCTTCCGCGCCAACGCAGCGGGCGGTCCGGGTGCGCCGGGCGGCAATCGCGTCACGCTGGTCAGCTCCGCGGGCTTGCCGGGCAACTTCCTGGTCAACTCGCCCTCGAGCATCTCCTATATCAACGGCGGGCAGCACTGGCTCACGCCGAACCGGGATTTCCTGCTCGATCAGACCGACACCTTGCGTGCGCTCTATGGCTCCTCGCCCGGCGATCCGGCGTTCGAGCCCACTCGCAACTACGACGCGAACGAGAAGACCTATGCGGGCTATCTGCAGGGCAAGTATCAGACGCAGCTCGGCGACATGACGCTCGATGGCCTGTTCGGCGCGCGCCTGACGAAAACCGATCGCGAGATTTCCGGTACCGGACTGGTTCGTCCTGCTCCGACGCCCGGCGATCCGAATCCGGCGGCCGTGCCGACTCCGGTGACGCGCGACACGAGTGACACGGACCTGCTGCCGAACATCAGCGCGCGCCTGCGCATCCGGCCGGACCTGCAGGTTCGCCTGACCGCCGCGCGCACGATTTCGCGGCCGACGTTCGCGGATCTCAATCCCGGGCTGACCTACGACGTGCCGCTCAACGCCAACATCCGGCCGAACGGCAGCGGCGGCAATCCGGACCTGAAGCCGCAGAAGTCGAACGCGTACGACGCGACGGTCGAGTACTACTTCGCGCAGAGCTCTTACGTCGCGGCGGGCATCTACTACCGCGACATCAAGGACCGCACGATCGTCTCGATCGAGCCCGAGGTCATCGACGGCATCACCTACAACATCACGCGACCGGTCAATGCCGCGAGCGTCACCTTGCAGGGTGTGGAAGTCGGCGGTCAGTTCTTCCTCGACTCGTTCCTCGATTCCGCGGGCTTCTTCGGCGGCTTCGGCGTGCTCGCGAACTACACGTATGCCGACAGCGAGAACGAAGAGACAGGAGTGCCGCTGGTGGGCGTGTCGAAGAACAGCTACAACCTCGGACTGCTCTACGAGAAGTACAGCGTGACCGGCCGCCTCATCTACACGCACCGCTCCGATTACAACGAGTTCCTGATCGGCGGCGCGCTGGCGCCGGTCGGCAACGGCGACGTCTACAACGGCGTGCGCGACAACGGCCGGCTCGATCTCTCGGTCGGCTACGACTTCACTCCCAACCTGACGCTCAGCGTCGACGCGACCAACCTCACCGAAGCGAAGTACCACAGCTACTTCGGCACGACGGCGTTCCCCCACGACGTCCGTGACGACGAGCGAACCTTCGGCATGAGTTTGCGCGCTCGGTTCTGAGCGTAGGAGCTGGTGCCGGGAGAAGAAATCAGCAGAAACTCAGCAGTGCAGCATCGATAAATGTTGCGCTGCTGACTTTTCGGCGATTTTCTCTCCCGGCACCAAGTATCAGCGGCGCGAGCGCGGCGAGGGTTTCTTGTCGAGGTTCTCGGCTTCTTCGATGAGGTCAAGGACCTCGCTGATGATCTTGCGCATGGCCGTGCGCGCGCCTTCGGCGCTGCGTTTCATGATGGCGTCACGCACGGCCGCGTGCTGGGCGACGTTTGCGGATCTGCCCTTGATGCGGTTCGTGAACTGAATCGAGCTGCGCAGCGCCGTGGACACGACGTCCTGGAACTGCTCGAAGAACGGATTCCTGGACGCCTTGAGCACGGCGATGTGGAACGCGATGTCAGATTCCAGCGTGTGGTCGAGGCCGTTCTCGGCCGCTTCCATCCGCTCCAGGCCGGCGCTGATCGCCTTGCGCTCGTTGGCATCCGCGAACACGGCAGCGAGCGCGGCCGCCTCGGGCTCGATCGCGACGCGCAGCTGATTGAACTGCTTCAGTAGCTCTACCGAGAACTTGCGCTCCAGCAGCCAGCGCAAGACGTCGGTGTCGAACAGGTTCCAGTTGGAGCTCGGCTCCACGACCGTCCCACGTCGCGGCCGGGCGCTCAGGAGTCCCTTGGCCGTCAGCATTTTGACCGCTTCGCGAATGACGGAGCGGCTGACACTGTGCTGTTTCGCCAGCTCGGCCTCGGTGGGGAACGGGCGCTTGTCGTAGCTGCCGATGACGATCGAGCGTCCCAGCGCATCGAGCATGCCGTAGGTCAGATTGCGGCCGAGATGCCTGTCCATTGATCGTATAAATATACAATCTGCGCGCCGTTGGCAATCGGCGCGACCCGGAACATCCCGGTGCCGGCTGCGCTTGTTTAATAAGTGAACCGCGACGACACGCAGGACCTGTTCGACCGCACGCTGGACCGGCTCGAGCAGCGAGTCCGCCTGCAGAAAATCATCCGTTGGACCCGCGACCCCGCCGGCCGCCGGCGCAGGTTGCCGCTGGGCATCCTCTGCCTGATCGGCAGCCTCTTCTGGTTTCTGCCGGTGCTCGGGTTGTGGCTGCTGCCGATCGGCCTGGTGCTGATCGCGCACGACGTGCCGCGCCTGCGCAATCCGGTCGCGCGCTTCGTGATCTGGATCGAGAGCCGCTGTATCGCGCTGGCCCGCCTGGCTACGTCATGCGGATTTCGATCCCCGGAACCTTGTCGTCGTAAAACGCGACTCGGTCCTTGAGGAGCTCGTGCTCGTCGTACGGCTCCTCGTAGCTCCACACTGCGTCGTCGAGCGTCTCGCCGTCGGCGCGCAGCGCGAAGTAGCGGGCGGTTCCCTTGAACGGAGACTCGGTCGTCGTGTCCGTCGGCGCCAATAGCTCCATCTTTACGTCGTCGCGAGGGAAGTAGTACCGCGCGGGATAGCCGTCTTCGGTGACCTGGATGACGTCATGCGAGTCGGCAACGACCTGATCGCCGACCCGCGCCTGCACGCGCGCGATGACGTACGTTTCCCGCACGCGATGCTTCGGATCATCGCGATGACCGGGCGACCTGGACATCAGAACCGATACCCGACGCCGAAGAACAGCTCATCCTGCAACTTGGTCGTGCCGCCGCCTTCGGTGAGATCGAACTCGAACCAGCGCACGCCGCCGAACGCGAGCAGATCCGGCGCGACCTGCATCTCGACGCGCGCGCTCAGATCCGTGAGATTGTCCGCCGAGCCGAACGTGAGAATGTCCGGCGCGTAGAACGCCTGCCCGGACACGGCGAGCCCCATGCGGCGATTCACGACGAAGCGCGCCTCGACGCCGACGCTCATCGCCAGCACGTCGTTGTTTTCCTCCTGCAAGAGTGCGGCGTATACCTGCGGGCCGAAGCGCAGCGTCAGTCGCTGGCCGACAGTCAGGTTGTCCGGAAGAGCGGCGGGGAACAGCACGCCGCCGCTGAGCACGATGTCGCGCTCTTCGCTGAGAAAGAAAGCTGCGTTGATCTGGCCGTTTTCCCCGACCTGGTCGCTGCGGCCGACGTAGCGCACCTGCATCGTCTCGTTGCTGAGCGCGAGCTCGCCGCGCTGTGAGTCGTCGGCGGCTGCGGTACGCCCTTGTGCATGCGCCGATAGGGCGAACGATGACAATACAACTGCCGCAATCGCAACTCGCACGTACATGGAACTGTCCTCGGTGCCGGCGCGCGCCAGCTTCCAAGATGCAATCGCATGCAGGCGAGAACTGTTCCCGAACGAGTTGATCTATTTCTATTTGCGCGCGAGCTCTTTGCTGAGCGCGCGCGCGATCGCGGCGATGCCGACCGGCTTCTCGCAATGGGGCGCGGCGCGGAAGCGCGCGGGAATCTCGTTGCGCTCGTAGCCGGTCGTGAAAACGATCGGCACTTCGAGCTTCACGAGCTCATCGGCAACGTCGAACACGAATGCGCCGTCCACCTCGATGTCGAGCAGCGCGATGTCGAGTTGCGGCTGCCGGCGCAGCAGCTCGAACGCAAAGCCGATCGTTCCGGCAGGGCCGACGACCTGCGCGCCGGCGGCCGACAGCGTCTCCGCCAGGTCCATCGCGGTGATGCAATCGTCCTCGACGATCAGGATCCGGCACCCGAGGAGGGCCGGCTGTTGTTGTAGATGCGTCGCCATCCCTCCCCCGAAGAAGAGCGAGCCGGAAATGGGAGTGAAAGCCTAGTGCGAGCCGCGCCGCGTGCTCAATAACATGGGTGAATGCGGCTGCGGATTTCCGGACTGCAGGTAGGCGGGATTGAACATGGCGATCGTCCGCAGCGCCTCGATATCGTGGATTTCCAGCATTCCTCCGGCCAGCGAGACCAGACCCTGGCGCCGCAGCTCCTGCAACGTTCGGTTGACGTGCACTGTCGAGAGCGCAAGCGAGTCCGCCAGCTCCATCTGTGTCAGCGGCAGCTCGCAGCGGCCGCGATCGGTCAGTCCGACCGACTGCATGCGGGTGAAGATCTCACAGAGCAAGTGGGCGAGGCGCTCGATTGCAGTGCGTTGCCCGACACTGACCAGCCACTCGCGAACGATCAGTTCCTCTACTAGAGCCAGGGAGCACAGCGCATATCCGATGCGTGGATGGCGCTCGATCAGTCCGAGCAGCTGCTCGCGGCCGAACGGCGCGACATTCGCTGCAGTCAACGTGCTGATCGTGTGTGTGGCGACAGGCTGCAACAGATGACGTACGTCGCACAGGTCGCCCGGAATCAGGTAGCTGATAATCTGGCGGCGGCCATCCGGCAGCATGCGGCAGCGACAGGCAAATCCGGACACGAGCAGATCGATGTGCGTGGCGGTCTCGCTTTCACGCGCCAGGTCTTCGTGCGGTCGATGCAGACGCGCCGGTCCGGCGGCACCTTCCAGCGCCCGGATTTCTTCGGCCGACAGCGGCGCCAGACTCGTCAGCCGCTGCAGCAGTCGCGAAGTATTGGGCGCGATGCTCATCGATCTTTTGCCGGCGCGCGCCGGTCCTGCGTCGCTTTCAGCACAGCCGACTCCACGGCGCGGCACAGTGCGCTCAGGTCCACGGGTTTCTCCAGGCGCGGCAGGTCCGCGAGTTCCGGCGGAATGGTCTTGCCGTCGTAACCCGTGGCGAAGATCGCCGGCACGCCGCGCGCGCGCAGCTCTTCGGCGATCCGAAAGCCCATGCGGCCCTGCAGATTGATGTCGAGCACGGCGCAGTCGATCGACTGGTCGCGGATCGCCGCGAGCCCGCTTTCCACATCGCGTGCCGGTCCGATCGGCTCGGCTCCGGCACCGCGCAGGGCAGTGCACAGCTCGAGCGCGATGAAGTAGTCGTCTTCGACTACCAGCACACGCCGACCCAGCAGGGGACGGTTGCCGACGCTCGCTTCCTTCATCATTGGCTCCCCGCGCCGGCCGCTTGCTGCGGCGGCTGATCGAATCCGATCGCGCACGTGTGGACCGGCATCACCATCGTGCAGTACGCACCACCCGGCGTCAGGGCGAACCGCGTGCGCGCATCGAGCTCGTAGGGCAGCGTCGACTCGATGAGCTCCTGGCCGAAACCGCGGCGACGCGGCGCGAGCGAGGCGATCGTGATCCCACTTTCAACCCACGTCAGGTGCAACTCCGGCTGCGGCTGACCGCTCAGGGCCCAGGTCACCGCCAGCAATCCGGTCTCGCTCGCGAGAGCGCCGAACTTCAGCGAGTTCGTCGCGAGCTCATGGAACGCGAGGCCCAGTGATTCCGCGGCCTTCGGGCGCAGTCGCACGACCGGGCCCGCTACGCGATAGCGTTGCTCGCTGACGGTCGTCGCAAGCAGCTCGGTGCGGATCAGCCCTTCGAGGTCGACCCCGGCGGATCCCGCCGCCATCAGCATACCCTGCGTGCGCGTGAGCGCACCGATCCGCCCGTCCAGATGCAGCGCGAATTCCTCCGGCGATTCCGCCGTCTCGTGGGAACGCCGCACGACGGATCGCATCAGTGCGAGCTGATTGCGCAAGCGGTGCTGCAGATCGGCGGCGGCGTGACGCTCGTCGCGCAGTTGCCGCATGTGTTCCTCGTCGCCGCGCCACATGCGCGCCGCGAGGCCGAGCATCTTCGCGAGCGCTTCGAGCTTGCTGGTCGACTGTTGATCGACCGTGCGCCACGGCTGCCAGAAAAAGCCCACGGCCGCGTGACCGGACGCATCGTGCAGCGGCACGACCAGCGTATGGCCGGCTTCTTCTCGCTCACCGTCTTTCACCTCGCGCAGCAGGTACAGGCCGTCGCATCCGGCGAGATCGTGAGCCGCCTGCGTCGCGATGCGCAAAGCTTCCTCACGCGAAGGCGCGGCCGTCAGCTCATCGAGCACGGCGGCCAGGTAGCGTTCGGGATCCAGCGCTGCTTCGCGCGTAGCCATCATGGAGGAAGCCTAGCCGTAAACCGGTCAGTGGCAATTAACGCAAGTTAAGCCCGCTGCCGCGGAGGAACGCGGCGCAGCGTCCGCGAGTTTCTCCTCCTGCTCTCCTCAACGCAGAAAAGACCATGAGCGACATCGCACGCGCAGTCACCGCACAGATCGCCGCCGTCCTCGGCGAGCAGCCCGAGCGCATCACGCCGGACATGAACCTGGCTCAGGACCTGGGCGCGGATTCGCTCGATTCGGTCTCCCTGGTGCTGGCGATCGAAGATCGCTTCGACATCGACATGCCGGACGAAGATGTGGAGCAGCTGCGCACTGTGCAGCAACTGATCGAATACGTGGAGCTCGCGGTCGCCATGGCGTGAGCAGTCATTGGCCGCTTGCGTTCGACTTGCCGGACGAGAGCAGCAGCTGCACCACGGCGCCGATCAGCACGGTCGGCATGGCAGGCTTCGATACGATCCGCGCCTTCGGCCATTGCGCCATGTTCGCTTCGTTGACGACCTGGCCGGTGTAGAAAAGGAAAGGCGTGCCGCGCCCGTCGAGCTTGTGCGCCACCGGCGCGATGGTTTCGCGCGCTACGCGCACGTCGAGAATCGCCGCATCGAAATGCTCGGTATCGATGGCGTGCAGCGCCTGGTCGATCGTCGAGCACTTGACGACAGTCGCGCCAACGCTCGACAGGACCGTGGCAATCTCCAGCAGCACCATGTATTCGTCCTCGACGGCCAGGATGCGCCGGCCGGCGAGCACGGTGCCCGGCTCAGTTGATCCGCGCATCTTGCGGCTCCGATGGCAGCGGCAACTCGATCGTGCAGGAGAGTCCGTCCTTGTCGAACTGGCGCCGAACCTTCGCGCCCGGAATCGCGTGCTCGATGAGCTGGCTGCCGAGTCCCGTCGAGGATGCATTCTCCGGCTTGGCGCCACCCGTTTCGCGCCAGTGCAGGCGTAGCACGCGCTTGCCGTCAGCCCCCTTGAGGTCCCAGCTGACGCCGATGCGTCCGGACGGACGCGCCAGCGCGCCGTACTTGGCAGCATTCGTCGCCAGCTCGTGCAGCACCAGTCCGAATGGCGTGGCCAGCTCAGCGGGTAACAAAACCGCGGGCCCTTCGATCTGCAAACGCTGTGCGGTGGCGTCGGACGCATAGGCTTGCAGCTGCACTCGCGTGAGTGCCGCGAGATCGGCGCCCTGCCAGTCGGTTTGTACGAGCAGACTGTGTGCATTGGCCAGCGCGGCGAGACGGCCGCTGAAGCGTTCGACGAAAGCCGCAGGCGAGGGGCTCGTGAGCTCGGTCTGATGCGCGATCGCCTGCACGACCGCCAACGTGTTCTTCACCCGGTGCGTGAGCTCGCCGAGCAGCAACTGCTGGCGTTCCTGCAGCGAGCGGCGCTGCGTCACGTCGCGGCTGCTTTCCAGGACCAGGCGGCGTCCATCGACGTTTTCCAGGTCGAGCCGCGCTTCGACGATCAGCATCCTGCCGTCTTTGGCGCGCTGACGCAGCTCGCCGTCCCAGTGACCGTCGGCGAGCAGCTGCGCGTTCATCTGCTCGAGCGAGGAGTCCGGCATACTCGTGCCGAGCAGCTGCGCGCTGCGCTTGCCGAGCGCTTCCTGACGCGAATAGCCGTAGAGCTCCTCGCAACCCCGGTTCCAGTCGACGATGCCGGTGTCGACGTCCCAGACGAAGATCGGCTCGCGCGACAATTCCACCATCCGCCGCTGCTGCTCGAGCTGGCGCTCGCCGCTGCGCAAGGCTTCTTCGACGTTGCGCCGCTCGGTGACGTCGACGAACGTAATGACTACGCCATCGATCTTGTCGTCGACCGTGCGATACGGACGCATGCGGACGTCGTACCAGCGGTCGGCGCGGCTGCTGATCTCACGGCGCACCGGCGCGAGGTCCGTCAGCACCGCGCGCGCATCCTTGGTGAGATCCTTGTATTCCAGCTGGTGCGCGAAGTCAGTGATCGGCCGGCCCTCGTCCGCGGGCGTGATGCTGAACAGCGCGGTCACCGGATCGGTGAAGCGCTTGATGCGCAGTGCTGAGTCGAGGAACAGCGTGCCGAAGTCCGTCGCCGCCATCAGGTTCTGCAAGTCGCTGTGCGCGCGCGAGATCGTCTCGAGCTTGAGCTTCAGCTCGCTGTTGACGGTCTGCAGCTCTTCGTTGATGGACTGCAGCTCTTCCTTGCTGGTCTCGAGCTCCTCCGAGGTGGAGCGATACTCCTCGTTGATCGATTGCAGCTCTTCGTTCGCGGCGCGCAGCTCTTCGTTCGCCGCGTCGGATTCCTCGCGCACCGTGCGCAGCCGCGATTGCGTCAGCTCCAGCTCCTGGGTCAGACGCCGCACCGTTTCGTTGCTCGCTTCATGTTCCGCTCTGGGGAAGTCGTCATCGACGGCTTCGCCTTCGACGAACATGATCAGGGCGCTGTGCGGCATCTCCTCCTCGTCCGGCGCCTTGACATGCAGGTGCACGCGATGTCGATGACCGTTGAAGCGCACCAGGATCGGCAGGCTCAATGTCGGTTGGCGCTGCTCGAACAGACGGTGCAGCGCCGAACGCAGCTCGAAGCGCAGCTCCGTCCTCACGAGGTCCACGACGTCGTTGCTCAGCGGCCCACCCGAGGGCTGCACGTAGCGGCCCGCGGTCGCAGACATGTGCAGTACGCGGTGCGTCTCGTCGACGAGGATGCTGGGCGGCGCCACTTTCTCGAGAGCGCGGCGATGGATCGCGGCCTCGCTGAGCGCAGCGGTGGGGCTGAGATGACGCCCGATCTGCACGACCTGCTCGCGCAGCCGCACCGGGCCGAGCAGGCTCGGCAGCAGTCGCGGCTTCTCGCCCTCCAGCGCGGTCGACTGGTACAGCCGCGAGTTGCGATCGAGCATCCGGAACAGGCCGGGCGGATGATCGGCGCTCTCGGAGGCGCCCAGCATCAGGTAGCCGCCCGGCTTGAGCGCGTAGTGGAACGTGCCGCACACCTGTTCCTGCAACTCGCGGTCGAGATAGATGAGCACGTTGCGGCAGGAAATCAGGTCGACGTGCGAGAACGGCGGATCCTTCACCAGGTCGTGCGCGGCGAACAGCACGATGTCGCGCACTTCCTGCCGGATCCGGTACGCCTCGCCCTCGCGCGTGAAGAAGCGCCGCAGGCGTTCCTCGCTCACGTCCGCTTCGATCGCAACCGGATAGCGGCCTTCGCGCGCCGTCGTCAGCGCGCGCGCATCGAGATCGGAGCCGAACACCTGGATCGTCGGCCGTAGCTCGTGCCTGGAAACTTCCTCGAGCAGCAGCATCGCAATGCTGTACGCCTCTTCGCCGGTCGCGCAGCCCGCGACCCAGACCCGGACCGACTCGATGTCGTTGCGGCCGAACAGCTCGGGCATGACTGTCTTCTGCAGCTGCTCGAACGAGTCGGCATCGCGGAAGAATGTCGTGACGGAAATCAGCAGGTCGCTCAGCAGCGCCTGCGCCTCTTCCGTGCTTTCGCGCAACGCGTCGTAGTAGCCGCGGAGGTCGTCGGTGCGCGTCACCTGCAGGCGGCGCGCAATGCGACGCAGGACCGTCGAGCGCTTGTACTTGGAAAAATCGTGACCGGTGCGCACG
The DNA here is from genome assembly GCA_035277305.1 of Steroidobacteraceae bacterium. Taxonomy (GTDB): domain Bacteria; phylum Pseudomonadota; class Gammaproteobacteria; order Steroidobacterales; family Steroidobacteraceae; genus Steroidobacter. Next base: position 52,045 of record DATEKT010000228.1, read on the forward strand.
CGCAAGTGCGCGAGGATCCGCCGCAGCAGGTCTTCGTCGATTTCCGGCTCGTCCATGAGATGGCCGTTCTGCTCCTTGAGCTTGATCAGGTCCGCGAGGCGCAGCGCGAGCTGGTCGACCGGCAGCACCAGGTCCGCAACGCCAGTCGCGATCGCGCTGCGAGGCATGGACCCGTACTCCGCCTCGTTCGGATCCTGCACGAGAATGATGCCGCCGGATTCCTTCAAGGCGCGCACGCCGATCGCGCCGTCCGAGCCGGCGCCGCTCAGGATGACCGCGAAGCCGTCGCCGAGCCGCTCCGCCACCGAGCGGAACAGCGAATCGATCGGCGAGCGTTTGCCGCGCGGCTGGTCGAACGGCTGCGCGGAGATCTCGTGATCCACGACCTCGAGGTGCCGGTCCGGGGGAATCACGTACACGCGGTTGCCCGCCAGCTTCTGCCGGCCTTCCACTTGTACGACCGGCATGGCGGTGCGGCCGGCGAGAATGCGCGGCAGCTCGCTGCGATGCTCCGGATCGAGGTGCACGACGACAGCGAACGCTGCGCCGGAGTCGGCCGGCATGGCGTCGAAGAAAGACTGCAGAGCGCGGATGCCTCCCGCCGAAGCGCCTATCACTACCAGCGGCGGATGATCGTCGGACCTCGACTTCTTCTTGTTATTCCTGCCTTTGGCTGGACCGTCCGACATTTCGTGCCCCATGTGCGCAATCGCGAGCAACGTAAGTTAGTCCCTCGCAGCATCACGCGCCAGTCACGTGCTGCCGAAAGTTCCCTTGCGGAGGAACACCGACATCCAGCGGCGAGTTGCCCAGACACATTCCCCACGGAGCAGGCGATGGGCAATCGGGACATCCTCGCCATCGGGGCGTCGGCGGGTGGGGTGGAAGCGCTGACGCACCTCGCCGCCGGCTTTCGCCCGGACCTGCCCGCTTCGGTGCTGATCACGCTGCACCTGTCGAACCAGGTGCGTTCCTCGCTCGATGAGCTGCTGACGCGAGCGGGTCCGCTGAAAGCGGTGTTTGCACAGGATGGTGAGCCACTGCGCAAAGGACGCATTTACATTGCACCGCCGGATCGCCACTTGATGATCGACGGCACGCACATCGTGCTCGGCACCGGCCCGCGCGAGAACAACTCCCGTCCCGCGATCGATCCCATGCTCCGCTCGATAGCGCTGTGTTGCTGCAACCGTGCGATCGGCGTCGTGCTGACCGGAACGCTCGGTGACGGCGCGTCCGGCCTGTGGAGCGTCAATCAATGCGGCGGCATGAGCGTGGTCCAGGATCCGAGCAAGGCAGCGTTCAGCCAGATGCCGCAGACCGCGCTGGAGCTCTCGACACCCGATCACGTCGTCGGACTCGATCGCATGCCCTCGCTGCTCGACAGCCTGGTGCATCAGCCGCAAGGCGAGCCGTGCCGACCGCCCGAAGGCATCGCCTTCGAGGTCGAGATCGCCAAGGGCACAGGAGGCAATGCGATGGAAAAGATGGATTCACTCGGCAGGCGCTCCGTGCTCTCGTGTCCCGACTGCCACGGCGTGATGTGGGAGATCGCGGAGGGCGGTCTCACCCGCTACCGCTGCCACGTCGGCCACACCTATGCCAGCGACCTGATGAATCTTGCGCTGGATGAAAATCTGCGTCGCGCGCTCGCGAGCGCGCAGCGGGCGCTGGAAGAGCGCGTGGCATTGGCTGGCAAACTCTACAGCCAGGCGAAGGAGGGCAATCATCCGAACCTGATGAGCACCTGGTCCTCGCGCCAGCGCGAATACGAGCACGAGATGAACGTGATCAAGGAAGCGATTCGCCGCATGGAAGGGATCGCGGCGCGCGAGGAGATGCGCCGCCCGGACCGCACGGGCAGCTGAGCGCTCTCATATACATATATAAGACCGATCCGTCCGTTCGCGCGTTGAACCTGCATGGCACTGGGCCTTCATGAGTGGATTGCCGCGGCCGCTCGCATCTCTGCGAGCGACCTGCACATCGAAGCGGACACACCGCTGGTCATGCGAGTTCGCGGCGAGCTGGCGACGGTCGGTAGTGCGGTCCCGTCGGGACAGATCGAACGGATCGCGCGCGAGCTGCTCGGCGAGCGACGGTGGGAAGATTTTCTGGCGCGCGGCTCGGCGGACCTGTCGGTCGACATCTCTGCCATCCGCTGCCGCATCAACGTGTTCAGGACCGTGCGCGGCGTCGCCATCGCCGTGCGCCTGCTCACCTCGTCGATCCTCTCGCTGGAAGCGTGCAACCTGCATCCAGAGCTGCGCCGCTTCACGCACGCGCGCTCGGGCCTGATCGTTCTGTCGGGCCCGACGGGCTGCGGCAAGTCGACCACGCTCGCGGCGCTCGTCGAAGAGATCAACGCCGCGCACTCGCGCAACATGCTCACGATCGAGAGCCCGATCGAGCGACTGTTCGTCAACAGCCGCTCGTTCATTCGCCAGCGCGAAGTGCCGACGCATTCGCCGAGCTACGAGCAGGCAATCGTCGATGCGCTGCGCGAAGATCCGGACGTGCTGGTGATCGGCGAGATGCGCACGCCGGAAGTCATGCGGCTGACGTTGAACGCCGCGGAGACCGGACATCTCGTTCTCACGACGATGCATTCGGCCACCTGCGCCGAGGCGCTGTACCGGATCACGAATTCGTTTCCCGCGGAGATCCAGACCAGCATCCGCGCGCAGCTTGCGGATTGCCTGGTCGCCGTCGTGTGCCAGCAGCTCGAATTCATCGACGAGCAAGGTCTGCTCGCGCCGCGCTGTGAAATCCTCACCGCCAGCTCAGGCGCCAAAGGCACGATCCGCGCCGGCCAGTTCAGCCAGATCGCCAACGTCCTGCAGTCCGGCGGCGACGCCGGCATGTGGACGTTCGATCGCTACCAGCGCTGGCTGGAACAGAAGCGCGACTGGGCTTCGCCGGAGGCGCGATAAGAAACCGGTGCCGGGAGAGAAAATCGACGGAAACTCAGCAGTGCAGCATTTTGCTGCGGTGCTGAGTTTTCGCTGCTTTTTTCTCCCGGCACCAGATCTATCCCATCGGGTTCGCAGGTCGCTGCGTCAGGCCGCTGATAGAGAAGTGCGGTCCGTGGCGATCCGCCTCGTGCATGCCGACGAACGTGCCGTTGTTGCGCTGGCAGATGATCCGCATCAGCGCCGCGAAACGGATGCTGGTGAATTGCGGCGCCTCGGGCGTCACCGGGAAACCGATGGCGTGGATGCGCACGCGGCGCTCGCCGGTCTCGTCCGAGCGGTTGACGAAATCGACGGTCTTCACGACCGAATCAATCGACGGCCCAGTGAACTCGTCGCCGAACACGTAGACGCTGATGCGCTTGTCGGCGGCCCAGTAGGTGCGCACGGCGCTGACGATGCCTTGGGCCGGATTCGACGCGGAGAAGATGCTCCAGGTCCGCAACCGGTCCATCACCATCTTCCGCTCCGCGGGCGTGTCCGGGATCCACTTGCCCTGGTACCCCGGAAACATGTGCGTGCCGACGTCGTTCGTGACCTGCAGGCCTTTCAGGTGCGGGTACTGGTCGAGGATCTCCTGCATGCTCTGCATCATCATCGGCCAGGCGTAGTTCTGCATGCTGCCCGAGGTATCGATGACGAAGATCACGTACTCGCTGTCGATCGGCACGCCGCCGACGATGTCGTCCTTGCTGCGCTTGAACTCCGGAGCCGCGTACAGACGCTTCTGTTCCTCCGTCAGCTTCTGCTGCGCTGAGACCAGCTGTCCCTGGATGTCGTTCGCGGCTTCGGCGTCCTTCTTCGAAGCCGAGTACTTGCCGCGGATCGAGCTGAGGTCGCCCTGCAGCCGCGCGATGCGCTCCTTCACGTCGGAGAGCTGCTCCTTGCGGCCTTCGAGTTGCGCGTTGAGCGCATTGCGCTGGAGCTCGATGTTCACGAGGTCGTCCTGCAGCTGAGTCATGTGGTGTTCCTCGTCGGCCTGAGACTTCTCGGACGCGGGCGTGCGCGCGCTGCTCAGCACGAGCAGCAGCACCACCGAGCCCAGGCCGCAGGTGATGCAATCCAGGAAAGAGATGCTGAAGATCTCGGTCTCGCGTCGCTTGTGTCGGCGTGCCATGACTACGGCCAGTCCTTCGCCGGCTCGAGGAAAGCGCCGCCGCTGCGGCGTGACGCGACCCAGAACGCCTCCGCGGCCTGCGGGTCGCCTTCCATCGGCAGCAGCACGACATTCAGCGGCACGTTGCGCGGATACTTCGCCATCGCGCGCTCGAACAGTTTCATGCGCGCATCGCCATCGACCGTCTTGCGAATGGCGGGCGGCGTTGCGCCCTGCGTCGGCAGACCGTCGGTGATGAGGATGATGCGGTCCGGCCCGGGCTGCAGATTCTGCAGCGAGGCGAAAACGTTCTCGAGGCTCGTGCCGTCCTTCGGCACCAGCTCATGCAGTGCGCCGAGCGCTGCTTCGAGCGACTTCGGATCATTGCCTTCGAGCCACTTGCCGTCCGTGCCTTTCATCAGCGCCCACGGATGCGTGTTGAACGCGTAGATCTGGAACTTGCTCGCTTCGGGAATGTGCGCGGTCAGCCAGTCGACGATGGAGATCGTGCGCCGCCACTTCTCCGCCATGTGTTTGTGCGCGTCGGACATGTTGCGCATGCGCAGCACGTTCACGACCGTCTCATCGAGCATGCTGGCCGATGCGTCGACGAGCAGGACGATGCGCTCGCCGCCGACTTTCATGCCGGTGAGGTAATGGACGTTGCCTTCGCCCGAGTGGCCGACCAGATGTGTGCCCGGCGCGCCGGGGCTGTGCGTGCCGCCCTGCAAGCGGCGATTGCCTTCGTCGAGCGATTTGAGATCGGCTTTGAGCTGCTCGATCGCTTCGCGCTTCGACAGCGTCTGCTTGTCCGAGTCGGCGAGCTGTTCCTTGGTTTGCTGGATCTCGCTGAGCACGCGCGGCGCGAGCCCTTCCATCTTCACGCGCTGCTCGTCGGTCTGCTCCAGCGAGTTGCGCAGGACGACGAGCTCCTGGTAGCCCTGCAGCACCTTGTCCTCGAGCTTCGAAACCTCCGCGTGCGTCGCGTTCGATTGCGCCATCTGGCGCAGGCCGCCGTGTGCGTTGATCAGCACATAGACGAGCACCACCGACCCGAAAGCACAGGTGATGCAATCGAGGAAGGAGAGGCTGAAGACTTCGGTCTTACGGCGGGCCATGGGCGCTCGAAGGGCCCCCCACACTCAACAGGTGCCATGTTAGGTGCCGGGCCCGCCGTGAATTCCTTAAGAAGTCATGACAATTTCGTCATGAGGATCGTCAGCCGGCCTTGCGCAGTTCCTCTCTGAGGACTCGCCGCAAGGTCGCTTTGAGCGTATGTACGCGTGTGCACCGGTGTCAACCATCCTGTGTGCGTCCTAGTTTGATCGGACGAACGCCTGAATCCGATCAGTGCCAACGAATACAACTCCTCGCGCCACGACCGGTTCGTTGTACTTCCCGCTCGCATGCAACTGCCCCGGCTCGCTCTTCCACAACAGCTTGAGCGTCATCGCATCCAGCGCATACAGCACCGGTTGCGGCGCACCGTCGCCGACCAGCAGAGCCGAGCGGCGAGCATTCGGATCCAGCACCCACACGACAGCATCACGCGAACCGTTGCTCGTGACGATTGCCGAGCCAGGGTTCTCGAACACCAGCGTGCGTTCGAGCTGATCCACGGCGAGCCAGGCTTTTCCGCCGGTGCCAGTCATGACTTTCAGACGCGCGAGCGACGGCGCCACGTTCGTGGTCGACGCGGCTTCCTTCTTCGTGTTGCCGGTGACGAAGAGGTGCGTGACACCCTGCGCATTGCGGAACATCGCGGGCACTGAACGGCCACGCGCCAGGTCCATCGCGCCGTACGTGTCGGAGTAGGGACCGAACACGTTGAGCGGTCCTCGCTTGCCGAACTGAGGTTGCGGTTCGGGCGGGAGGAGCGATGTGTCCGTCGCGGAGTCGGCGCTGCACGCGGGCCGTCTCTGGAGATTTCCGGGCAGGCGACGCCGATCGAGCAGATACACGTTCCCCTGCTTGCTTTCGAGCGCGGCGAAGTGCGGCGGGACCAGCGCGATGCCGCCGGATCCGAGATCAATATCCATCGCGCCGGTCGCGCAATAGTTGAACGGCGTGTACGTACCGCGCAGCGCGAGGCCCGCCGGTCCATCGTTGAACGCAAGGACGGACTGCGACCAATCGCGCGCCTGCTCGACGATGCCCGAGAAGTTGGTGCCGGTGACCACGAACACGGTTCCATCGGAATCGACGGCGGCGCCGCCGGGCCCCCAGATGCCGCCCGTGCGTCGATGCGGACTCGCCACCGATGCGAAAGTGCTCGTCACTTTCGGTGTGCGCGTGTCGACTGAAATGAGCAGGCCTGCCGCGGTGTCGCCGAACGTCACATACAGCTTCGAGCCGTCCGGGCTGAGATTCAGCGCGCCTCGCTGCAACGTGTAGTCGAAACGGCGTTCGCGAGTGTCGCCGTCAGACCCGGCATTGCGATTCATGCCTTGCGCGCGCAACGTCGCTTCATTCAGCGATACGGGCCAGCCTGTCAGCACCTTGCCGTCCGCGAGGTTCAGGGCGAGCGCCTGCCAGCGCTTCGTGGGCTCGCAACTCGTGACGTAGAGTCGTTCGCGTTGCCGATCGATGACCGGCGTCGCGAGCACTCCCGTCGGAATGCCGTCGAGCAGATTCGGTTCGAGCTTGCACGGCTTGCCGAGTTGCGTGCGCCAGAGAATTGCGCCCGCAGCGGCATCCACGGCGTAGACGAATCCGTTGCTGGTGGCCGCGAAGACGACGCGATGCGTTGCCGACGCGATCTTCAGCTGGTCCACGTAGAGCGGTGAGGCATAGAGCCGCGGCGGGAAGCCGTCGACGCTGTCGAATTGCGGCGACTCCCAACTTAGGCGCATGCCGCGCGCCACCGCGGCCGGCGTGAGTGCACTTTCTGCCGCGTTCCAGCCAGTGCGCTCGCGATCGCGATGAAAGGTGAGCGTGTCCAGCGGCTCCGCGTGCGCGATCGATGCGAGGCTCGCTGCGCAGAGGAGCGCTGCGCCGCTGAGCTTCATTCGCCGATGACCTGGCGATGCGCCGACGAGAAACTGATGGCGAGCACCGCGTCTTCCGTGCCGATGTTCGTGGCGTTGTGATGCACGCCCTGCGGAATGCTGACGATGTCGCCCGCTGTCATCTCTGCCTGCTGCGAGCCCATCGTGTGCAGGATGCGACCGCTCACGACGCGCAGGACCTCGTCGCAGTTCGGATGATAGTGACGCGGGTTCTTTTGCCCGGGCCTGATCACCGCTTCGCCGACGGTCATGGTGTCGGAGTTGCCGAGCTCGGCAGACACATACCACGTGAGCCTGCCCCAGGGCTGATCGAGCACCTGCGTGTCGGCAGCCCGCGTGACTACAGCTTCGCCAACGGCCTGCTTCGCCGCGTCCGGATAAAGCGAGCGAACGCCGCCGGCGGGAACATCGACATGCGCGGTCCAAGCGATCGCGTTCAGAATCAGCTTGCGCACGGCAGGTTGATCGAGCGATGCGAGATAGTGCCCGCCCGTGAAGCCGAACGCGCGGCCGCCGCCGGCCCGCTCGTAAACCCACGCGATCGTGCTCGTCACCGGCGCGCCGATCACGAGATCCTGGCCTTCGCGAAACTCGACGTGTAGCCGCGCTCGCAGAATCGGCTGCAGAGCGTCGCTCTTCTGCCAGCGCAGCGTCGGATAGAACTCATCCAGATACTTGAACGCGCCGACGCCACGGCTCACCGGATGCGCCGGCGCCGCGGGTGTGATCTCCGCCATCTCCGTTGCACGATCGAACATTCCGTACCGCATGCCGCCCAGCCAGGGCTGGAGGTCGAACGTGCGCTCGCCGGTCGGAACGGTCGAAGCCTGATGCAACACGACCAGCCCGACTCCTTTGCGCATCAACGCATCGAAGTGCGCCCGGCGTGCGGGTTCGAGCAGCGGATGCTGGTCGAGACCATCGAAGTACCAGACCACAGTGCTCGCGCCATCGAGCGCGGCATCGTCCGGCCACCGCGATGGATGCGACTGGACCACTACGTTCTGCAGGTCCGGCGAGGAATGCAGCAGCTGATCGAGTACGCGCACTGCATTGGCGTAGTCGTGCCGCCCCGGCGCTTCGCTCTTGGGTCCGCCGATCAGCACGATCTTGCGTGGGGCGTCGGCTGCGCCGACTACAGCGGCGATGAGCAGAGCGCCCAGCAGGAATGCCGTGCGCAGATGGGCGAGCTTCATGTCAGTTCACCAGGGCCTGATAAACGAGAGCGTTGAACGGTCTGCCGGGACGCGGCGGATCGCCGGGCAGGTGACGCGGCAGGTGCTGCATCATCAGTATTGCGATGAGCTGCTCCTGGCGGTCGATGAAGAACCAGGTCGCCGCCGCGCCGCTCCAGCCGAACTGCCCCACGGAGCCGGGCTGTCCGCGGCGCGCGGGATCGAGCACGACGTAGCCCCCGAGTCCGAAGCCTTCGCCGTCGTTGAATTCGTTCACCGGTGGCGACAGCTGGCCGAGGTGGTTCGACATCATCAGCTCGACAGTCTTGCGGCCGAGTATCGAGGCGCCGTCGAGCTCACCACCGTTCAGGAGCATCTGGCAGAAGCGCAAGTAGTCCGCAGCCGTCGAGTAGAGGCCGCCCGCGCCGCTCGGATACCGCTTCAGCATTTCGCCCAGCGTGCGGGGACTCTTCACGACCACGAGGCGGCCGGTCTCATCGGTCGACGTCATCTCCACGATGCGCGCTCGCTTGCTCTTCGGCACGCTGAAATCCGTGTCGATCATGCGCAGGGGATCGATCACGCGCTTGTGCACGAACTCGCCGAACGGCATGCCGGCGACGACTTCGATCACGCGGCTGAGAACTTCCGTGTTCACGCCGTCGTAGCTGAACCGCGTGCCGGGATCGTTCGCGAGCGGCACCGACGCGACAGCGTTCGCGTACGCCTCGAGGCTCGTCGACTCATACACGCGCGCCGCCTCCAGGCGCTCGACCGCCGGGCCGCTCAACTTCTCGCCCGCCGCAAAGCCGGCCGTATGCGTGAGCAGATGCTTGATCGTGATCGGTCGCGCCGCGGGTCGCGCCTGTCCGGCGGCATCGAGCACCTGCATGGTCGCGAACTTCGGCAGGTAGCGGCTGACGGGATCGTCGAGTCCGAGCTTGCCTTCCTCCAGCAGCGTGAGCGCCGCGACGGAGGTGATCGGCTTCGTCATCGAATAGATCTGGAAGATCGCATCGGGCCGATAGCCGAGCGCCTGCGATTGCACGACGTGGCCGCGTCGAGCGATGAGCGTGACGGCGCCGGCGTACTGCTTCTGATCGATGACAGCCTGCAGGTATTGAGTCACGCGGTCGAGGCGGGCAGGGGAGAAGCCCTCGGTTTCCGGACCGGCAGCCGCGGACGCGTTGATCAGGAGAAGGGCGATGCAGAACAAGCGCATCGTCGAAGCGTCGCTCAGCTGCCGCGCCACGGAGAACCCGGCAAAGCTATCTTCAGAGCATAGTTTTTGCTGTCTTTCGCGCGAGCACGCCGTCGCCGCTGAGATCCGCCGCGAACCCGGCGCGGCCCAGCCGCTGCTGCACTTCCCGCGGCACATCGCGGCCGCTCGTGAGCTTGTTCGGCGTGCCGGTGTAGTGAAACAGCAGGCCGCGCGGCTTGAGCACTCGCGCGAGCTGGTCGTAGAACGCTTGCGAGTACAGCTCACCCGCGATGCCGAAGCGCGGTGGGTCGTGCAGGATCGCGTCGACGGACCGGTCCGCGAGCGATTCGATCTGCTGAGTGACATCGGCGTGACTCAATTGCAACCGCGGGTCAGCCGCCGGCGACCACGGATTCAAACTGCGCAGCCACAACACATCGGCGTTCTTCTCATAAGAGAGGATCTGCGCGGCGTCGCTCTCCAGGCAACACGCAGCGAAATAGCCGAGCCCGCCGCACGTATCCAGAATCACTTTGCCGCGCGGCCGGATCAGCGCCACCTTGTGCCGCGCATCCTCGAATGGCGAAACCTGCGCCGTCGGCAGCATCTTGATGCCGTCGATCTCGAACGTCGGCGCGCCCCATTGCGTCGGGACGAGCTTGATCAGCGCCGTCGTGAAGCGCGAGGCCGGTTGGAACTCCGCGCCGGTCCAGTAGTAGATGGTGCGATCGTTGCAGCGCTCGAGGTAGGGAAACTCGCGGCCTTGCCAGCGCCAGCCCGTGGCGCTGACTTCCACCTGCGTCATCGAACGATCGAGGTCCAGTGAGCATTCCACGACGCCGTCGCCTGCGCGCAGCGCCTCGTGCACCTTCGCCGTCAACAGCGGATTCACTTGCCGACGCGCCCGAGATGCTGGTCGAACCAGTTGCTGACGTCCGCGGCGACGCGGTTCTGCGGCATCGTGAAGTGCCCGGTGTCGTACGCGATCTGCTTCTTGTCGGCGGGGCGCGTGCCGAGCAGCTCGAACGTGCGTTTCTGCGATTGCTCGTACGGGTAGATGTGATCGTAACGACCGCTCAGCATCAGCACCGGAATGGTGATGCGCGGTGCGTAGTTGATCAGATCGATCATCGGATGCAGCGGGCTGTGGATCCAGATGCCGCCGGACGCGAGCACCGCGCCGCGAATGCGCGGCTCCAGCGCGAGATTGATCGCGCCGGCAAAGCTCGCACCGCGGCTGATGCCGAGATAACCGATGTTCTTCGCATCCATGTCGGGCCGCGTTTCCAGGTAGTCGATCGTCGTGCTGAGATCGTGCTGCCACAGCAGCGCTACGCGACGTTCGCGATCGTTGATGGCGGCGCGGTCGGTGGGCGGAGCCAGGTAGCGCTCGTAACCGCCGGCCCAGATCGGCATCACGAGCGCCCGGCCGCTGTTCACGACGAATCCCGCGATCTGCAACTGCTCCAGCGCATCGCGGTTCGGCCGCTTCATGAAACAGCAGTCGCCGACGCCTGAATAGACGATCGGCTGCAAGGGGCCCTGGTGTGTCTTCGGTCGTACGACGTATAGCGTGTTCGGTTCCTGCGACGCGAACGTTAGCTTGACTTCCTCGGCGATCCACAGCGGTGACGAATCGATCTGCGTCACCGTGACCGAGGTCGGTGCCACGCGCGGTGTCGTGAACTGAAAGCGCATCGCTTCGAACGCATCATCGGACAGCGGCGCGCGATTCGCGAACTCGGTATCGCGCACCAGCTTGATCGGCTCCAGCAGCGCCGGATCGATCTTCGTGTCGCCGAGCGTCTGCATCAGGCGCAGCCCGTGATCGGGCAAGCGCGACATCGGCTCCGCGGTATAGACCCTCGCGAAGTTCGACGCGTACTCCGGCCAGCCGCTCCCGAGCGCGACTGCGTCTTCGCCGGCAAGGTTCGAAACCCACTCGCGCACGTTGCCGGCCATGTGATACGTGCCCCACGGTCCGAGGCCCTGCTCGACGAGCGCCGGCCACGGCTCGGTGGCGGAGAAAACGCTTTGCTCCGTGATGGCTGCTGCCGTCGGAAACATCGGGTCGTAAGGCGTGAACGCGGCGCGCATCCAGTGATGAATCGTCGGCAACAGCTGCTTGCGGAAGCGCGAATAGGCGACGGCTTCGTACCAGCTGATGCCGCCGACGGGATAGAAGTCCTGTTTGGCTGGATATGTGCTGAGCTGCCAGGCCGCTGGCCCGGGCCGGCCGGTCGCGTCGACGAACAGCTTGCGCGCTTCCTGCCAGGAGAGTGTCTGACCGCGGTACCTGAATTTCAGTCCCTGCCAGTACTGCGCGTCGTCGTAACCGCCCGCGTCGATGAACTCCTTGAAGTCGTGATTCGTCACTTCGCTGCGCGCGATCGCGAACGCGGGAATGTCGTGGCGATCGCTGCCGAGCAGATCCGTCGACCAGCCGCTCAGATACACGGGAACATCGGTGTGCGGCACGAGCACCATGTCCTGCGGCAGCTTGCCCTCGGGCGCGAGCTCCAGCGGCACGCTCGGAGTATCGAACGGAAAGCGCTGCGGCAGCTGCGTCTCCACCGAAGGGCCCGGAACTGCCGCGACGAAGTAGCCGGTGCTGAATCCTTGCTTCGTGACTTTGAGTCGTATCGCGCCACGCGGCGCATCGACCCACTGCGTCAACGGCGTCGTGCCGGCTTCAATCCAGTCGCCCTCGTGACTGTCGTCGTAGGCCTTGAAGTAGACGGTTGCGCCGGACTGCGCGACCAGCGGCTTGATCGGGATGACGATCTGTTGCCACAGCTTCGCGAACCGCGGATCACTTTTCTCGCTCTGGCTCAGTGCTCGTGCATAGTTGAAGGCTGCGCCGTAGCGGTCCTGGTCGATGTACGTGGCGATACCGTCCAACTGCGACGTCTTCTGGTTTGCCATAAACGTCTGCTGGGTTGCCATGGACGTTCTCTCGTCTGCTATGAGCGAACGTTGCCGCAAAATTTCGATCAAGAGCGCAACGCCGACGATGAGTACTGCGATCAATGCAACTGCGATCCAGCGTCTCCACTGAACTTTTGCCGGCGCAGCCGCTTCCTCCCTCGTCTCAGTCAGCCGATAACCCACCCTGGCGATCGTCTCGACCGCAAACCCGCCGTGCGTCTCCGCCAACCGGCGCACCCGCGCGATGCACCTGTTGATCGCGTCCTCGCCGACGACCCGCCCCGCCCAGCACACCTCGATGAGCTGATCGCGCGAGACGACCTGGCCGCGCTGCCGCGCCAGCAGCACCAGCACCTGCATTACGCGGGGCTCGAGAACCTCCTTCTCGCTGCCTTTGACGACCTCGCGCGAGGACGGCCGCACCGACAGGCTCGCGAGAGCGAAGTCCGGCTCCTGCGCCAGCTCGACCGGCCGCAACGCGGGATCGGTGCTCATCGCGATTTCTGAGCCGATCCGGCGCGGTTTTCCGCGTTCTCACCCATGCATCGGCATTTCATCGGCATTTCGTCGGCGGGAGATCCTGGCCGGAGGTGAGCGCAAACGGTGTCATGGCGTCGCATCGAGCTAAGCCTCTGTTTGGCCAGAGCATAAGTGGGAGCGCCATGCCGAATCCAGTCTGGGTCCTGACCGTCCTCGCCGCCGTTGGCCTGGCCGACGCCGCGCCGTTGCCGGCGCACCTGACGCAGACCGGCTTGTATGTGGACGGGCCGCGCACGCAGGTCGATCCGCGCCATCTCGCGTTCTCGCCGCAGTACCCGCTGTGGTCAGACGGTGCGGTCAAGCGCCGCTGGATCTCCTTGCCGCCGGGCACTGCGATCGACGCGTCGCGCCCGGACGCCTGGGAGTTTCCGCGCGGCACGCGCCTGTGGAAGGAGTTCGCGCTCGACCGGCCGATCGAGACCCGCTTCATCGAGCGACTGGCCGATGGCAGCTGGCGGTACGGCACTTATATATGGAACGAGGAGGGCACGGACGCGATCCTCGCGCCGGCCGATGGCGCGACGGTGCGAGGCGACTACGTCGTCCCGGCCGAATTCGATTGCCGCGCCTGTCACGAAGGCGCGCCCGTCCCGGTGCTGGGATTCAGCGCACTGCAGCTTTCGTCCGATCGCGATCCGCTCGCGCCGCATGCCGACGCGCGCAGCGAAGTCGATCTGCAATCGCTGATCGCGCGCGGCCTCATCAAAAATCTGCCGCCGGCCGTCGCGCAGCCGCGCATCGCGACGAGCTCACCGACAGAGCGCGCGGCTCTCGGCTATCTACACGGTAACTGCGCGCACTGCCACAACGCGAACGGCAACGGCGTGCCTGTCTCGTTGACGCTCGCACAAAGTGTGGCGAGCGGCGGCGCCGAAACGCAGCGCGTGCTGCGGTCGATGATCGATACCGGCGGCCGCTTCCGTCCGCACGGTGCGAGCGATGCGGCCCGGCTCGTCACGCCGGGTCGGCCGGACACGAGCGTGCTCATCACGCGCGTGCGCTCACGCAATCCGCAAACGCAGATGCCGCCCATCGGCACGCGTGTGATCGATACAGAAGCGCTCGCTTTGCTCGAGCGCTGGATTTCAGAGAAGTCATCCACCCCAGAGGAGTCGAAGCGATGAACAGATTGATGATGTGCATTCTCGCTGCGGCGAGCATCCAGCCCGCGCTTGCGGCCGACGGCGATGTTGCCAAGGTCGCACGCGGCAAATATCTCGTCACCACCAGCGGCTGCAACGACTGCCACACACCGTGGCATCTCGGGCCTTCGGGTCCCGAGCCGGATATGAGCCGCATGTTGTCGGGTCATCCGGAGAGCGAAAAGATCGATGCCCCACCCGTGCTGCCGCCCGGTCCGTGGATCGCCGCGGCCTCGCACACGAATACCGCGCACTTCGGACCGTGGGGCGTGAGCTTCACTGCGAACCTGACGCCCGATCCCGAGACTGGTCTCGGCAAGTGGTCGCTGGCGACTTTCACGCAGACGATCCGCACCGGTCGTCACATGGGACGCGGCCGCAAGATTCTGCCGCCGATGCCGATCCCGATGTACCGCAACTTCAACGACGAAGACATGGCGGCGATCTATGCGTACCTGCAGAGCATCCCGGCGATAAAAAACCGCGTGCCCGAGCCGCTGCCGCCGGTCGTGACAGCCACGCAGGCGGCGCGATAAAACTTTGCCGGGGCAGCCGGCGACTACCGCACCGAACGCGCGTAGCGCCGGCGGGCCATGGCGAAACCGGCGTCCGCATAGCGGTCAGGCCGACGCGTCGGGATCGGCGCCGCCAGCAGGTAGCGATCGCCGAGCCACGAGACCGCGCTTTGCAGCGCCGTTCCGTAGTCGTGTACGGGCAGCTGCGGATGCAGGTCGGTGGGGCGTTTCACGGCGGAGTCCTCGAAGGGGTTCGGGTGACGCTATGGTTCTCCAGAACCCCCGCCCGAAAAAGCGGGCGGCGGGACAGGCACTCTTTCCGGCCAGTCAGCAGTCGCCGACGGCCGTGCTACGCGGGCAGATAGACCTGCGACAGCAGGTGCTGATACCAGTCGCTCTGAAAGACGCCCGTCGGATCGAGGCGCTGCTTGGCCCCCAGGAAGTCGCCGATTGCCGGGTGGCAGGCGAGCAGCTGATCGGTCCGCGCGAAGCGGTGGTAGGTGAGGTAGTAGCTGCCGCCGTGCATGCGGGCGTAGTCGATGAGGCGCGTGAACGCCAGGCGGGCTATCTCGATGCTCTGCGGCTCGTGATCGATGTGCAGATTGAAGATCACGCAGGCGTAGCGGTCGCGCGCCCAGGGCAGCGCGCTTTCGGTGTCCGGCTCGATCAGGCGGATCGTGCCGTAGATGAAGTCCACGTCGTTCACCATGAAGTCGCGCCGCACGTCGTCCATGAAGTCCGTCAGGTGCTCGCGCGGCACGTACAGCTCGGTGATCATCTCGCTGCCGCAGACGCTCGCGCCGAGGCGCTGATCGAGCGCGCCGTGATAGCTCTCCAGGTACAGGTTGAGCTGGTGCGTGTCGCTCCAGTACAGCTGTCCCGAAGTCGCGAGATAGAAAGCGCAGAACTCCTCGAAGGCCTGTCCCTTGTCCCGATGCGCCAGCTCCAGCAGCCGATTCCAGTCGGCCTGCGACAGGCGCAGCTGCTCCGGCGGAATCGGTCGCAGCCGATCCGTCGGCCGATAACACGACAGCACCCCGGTCCGTAGAAAACCCGCGTGAGCGGGGTCGGTGGCGAACTGAAAGTCCCCGTACAGATAGCCCTCGGCGATGCGCCCCTCGAACGCATCGATCAGCTGGTCGATGTCGAGGAGCTTCACTACACGCTCGACCTGCTGACGTGGCACCAGCCGCAGGGTTGCTGCCACGACCACGCCGAACAAACCGTAGCCGCCGATGACATGACGAAACAGCTCCGGATGTTCGGTGCGGCTGCATGTCACCACTTCGCCGTCGCTGGTGACGACGTCGAGCGATTCGAGATCCTCGATGAACGGAGCCGCAGTGAGACAGCGGCCGTGAATGTTCGCGGCGACTGCGCCGCCAATCGTGAGGCGATCTGCGCCAGTCTGCTTCTGGCGAATGCCCCACGGCGAAATCGCGGCGTCCGCGCGGACCAGGTAGCCGCGGATGACGTCCGGCCACGTGATGCCGGCCTCGACGCGCAGCAGACCGCGTCCTTCATCCAGGCTCAGCGTGCGATCGAGCCGTCGCATGTCGAGCAGCGTTGCGCCGGCGCGGAATTGCTGCCCGCCCATGGCGTGACGGCCGCCGGAAACAGCGAGCGCTTCGCCGCGGTTGCGCGCCTGGCGCACAGCGTGGACAACATCGTCGACGGAGCGGGGCTCGATCGTGCGCGCAACGCGCGTACGGTTCAGGGCCGAGTGCGTGTCGTTGACTTCCATGGCGCGCCCCAGAATACGGACGCAGCGGCCCTGGGCAACACAACGCGCTGAAGTCGCGGATTGTAATACCGCGAGGATCGGATCACTCGACGCGCGCGAACCTCACGGTCACGGTGCTGCGCTGGTAAGCGCGCTTGTCATTCGCGGGCGCAGCTTCGATTGCGAGCTGGTACGAGGCAGGTGTGAGCGCTGTGAGCTTCGCGCCCTGCACCGATTCGATCTGCCACGGCGTCCGCAGCTCGAAGCTCGCCGGCTGCGCAGCGACGTGATCGAGCTCGATCGTGTAGGCGCGATCTTTCAGGCTCACGCCGACGATTTTCATTCCGTGGCTGCGCTCGCCGACGACAGGACGCGGAGTGGGAGGAACGATCGCAACTCCGCCGCTGTAGGCGAGACGCAGGACGGATTCGCCGCGTGGCACATCGAAGTCGACCTGCGCATGAGTGTCTTGCGGGTTCTGGACGACGCGTGCGTCCTGCGCCTTCGCGCCGAGCGGCAGCTCGGGATCGAACGACAGTTTTACCGGAGCGCCGTCATTGTGGATCCGCAGCGCGACTTCGCCGAGGGTTTGCGTAAGCTCGAGCGTGATGCGGGAGTCGCCGACGCGGACACGTCGCAACGTTACCTTGTCCCACGACGCCGGCAGATGCGGCGCGAAGTAGAGCCGGCGCGCGGCGCCATCCGCGCGCAGTCCCATCAATCCATCGACGGAAGCGGTCAGGAACGCAGCGGACGACCACGTCTGCTCGGGAACGGACTCGATCTCTTCGTGATAGAAATCGCCGGCGAGCACCTCGTGCAGATGTCCCGGCGAATCGAGCGAGCTCCACGGGATCAGCGCGTTCCAGATCGGTCCCGCGGTCGCGGGCCGATGGTCCGCCCAATACGCGCCCGCCACTCCCGAGGTGCCGAGTCCCCAGACGCTGCCGCCCGCGTATGAGTTGGGATCGAACGTCGGATCGCTCTCGGCCTTGCTGCGGGTGCCCCAGTCGGTCTGGAAATCCGCGCCTGCGATCTGATCGAGCACGACGCGGCGCTGTTCCGCCGAGAACATCAACTGCCGAATGAGGCCCATCGGCCGGATATCGCGATCCATGACCGGCGCACCGGAGCGCGTGTGACCGCTGATCCAGAAGTTGCGGCGCTCGTCCCAGTATCGTTCGGCGATGGCTTGCCGCGCGCGCTTGCTCGCATCCGACGCGGACCGCGCAAGCGATTGTCGACCGGTCGCCGTTGCAAGCTCTGCATATGCTTCGGCAGCCGCCACCCAACCCGCGGACAACGTCAGCTCATCGCTCAGCGGATCCTGCTCGTTGCTGCCTTGTTTGCCAGCGGGAATGCGCGGCAGTCCATCCTTTGCATCGAGCAGCGATTGACAGTAGCGATACGCGCCTTCCAGCGCATCCCAGTTCTTCTTCACGAATTGCAGGTCGCCCGTGATCGAGTAGTACTCGGCCATCATCGCCAGGAAGTCGTGGCTGAGCTCGACGTGCACGAACATGTACGGATACTTCTGCCAGTCCATCTGCGCCGCGCTCTGCGACAGCTCGTGCCAGATCATGCCGGTCTTGCGATCGCGGAATTTCAGGATGAATTCGAGTTCTTCACGTGCACGTTCGTAGCGCCCGGCCGCGAGCAGGGCGCGCGCGGTCACCATGCCGTCGCCCGCGAAGAACCAGTCGTACTGCGGACGGCGCGCCTTGCGCGACGGCCCGTAGCCTGCGACTTGCGCGCAGCCGAGATCCGGGTTGCACACCCACGCCTGCTCGAGCGCGATCTGCGACCATTGCAGCGCGCGATCGATCTCCGGATCCGGCGTGTCGATCTGGAGTCCTTGCGCGAGCATCTCTTCGTAGTGGTTTGCAGCCGCGCTCTCGAGTGCGCTGCGCTCGCCAAGCAGTCGTTTCGCGAGCGGAGCAGGATCTTCGCCGGCGAGCCCCGCAGCCATCACGACGACTGCGCCGCGATCTTTGCTCGCGCGAATCGTGAATGCCAGGCCGCGCGTTTCGCCCACTGCCCGGGTCGCATTCGGCGTCTCGTCATGCGCGACGATGTCCGGCGATGCAATCAGTCCGGCGTAGCGATGCAACGGTTCGGAGAGCAGATAGCCGGACGCCGCGGCATTCCACGCCGCTTCCTGTCCGCCGAAACCGCCCGGCCACATGAGGTTCAGCAC